>CAZZXL010000145.1:0-13565 GCA_964658035.1 uncultured Acetobacteraceae bacterium | reverse complement strand
AGGAGACCGCTTGAAGACCTTGCTCTTAGCCAGTGTTCTTGTCCTCTCAACCGCCAGCGCCATTGGCCAATGCCGCCTCAATCACATGACCGTGAGTGACGAACTACACACTTCAGGCGAAACTATTGTCGGCACCGTCACCGACGCCAAGGATGCTCCTGACTCTTCATTTCATCTGGACGGCGTCGACTATGTTGTTAGGGTGGATCGTGTGCTGCATGGCAAGATGCTCGGCAAGAACGTCCTTACCGTATTCAGTGAGAACAGCCCCGAAAAGTTTCCCATGCAGGTTGGCAAGCAGTACCTGTTGTTCGTACACCTGAACTACAACCGTTATGAAGTGGATAACTGCGGAAACTCGGGTCTGCTTGAGGCCACGGCAATCGAGAACGCGAAGCAGCTGAAAGCGTACGCCAAGACTAATTAGTATCCAGGTATGCCGAGTCGTTTGGCGATTGGTTTTTTGTGCCGGGATCAAACGCGATCCTGCATCGTCTATCCCTGTTCGTGCCATGCTCCTCTGTCCCTCCACAAGATTGCTGAATAGATGTGCGGCAAGGGCGGTTGAGCCGTGGTACACGCCTCAGCCTCTACGTGTATGTCTCTACTGAGAAGATCGCGCCCGTATAGGCCTGGACCGTCTTGCAGCATTGCACGAACCGCCATTCAAGAATGGAAAGGCGTGCCTGATAGCAACAGCTTTGTTACGCTCTCCATAGAGACAATCGAGGGTGAATGGCTGTTTATCTTATTACGGGGATTGCCGGCTTTATCGGCTCGTCTTTGGCGGAAGCGCTGCTCAAGCGTGGCGAAACGGTCCGCGGCGTCGACAACTTTCTTACCGGCAAGCGTGCCAACCTTGCCCCGATGCTTAGCCGCATCGATTTCCACGAAGCTGATCTTCGCGACCCCGAGGCGATGGCTGCAGCCTGTGAAGGGGTTGACATCATCTTCCATGAGGGCGCACTGCCCTCCGTACCGCGCTCGGTCAAAGAGCCTGTCCCAAGTCACGACTGCAACGTCAATGGCACCTTCAACCTGCTGAACGCGGCGAAGGCGGCGGGCGTCAAGCGCATTGTGTATGCTGCGTCGTCTTCAGCCTATGGCAACCAGCCGGGCATGCCGCGCCGCGAGACCATGGTCCCCATGCCGATTGCGCCGTATGCCGTGCAAAAGTTGACCGGCGAGTTCTACATGAAGAGCTACTGGCAGGTGTATGGACTTGAAACCATCTGCCTGCGTTACTTCAACATTTTCGGGCCGCGCCAGGTGCCGGACTCACCTTACAGCGGCTTGATGGCCAAGTTCATTCTGCAGATGATGCGGGGCGACCAGCCGACCATCTTTGGCAATGGCGACCAGGGCCGCGATTTTACTTACATCGACAATGTGGTTTCCGCCAACCTGCTGGCTGCACTTGCGCCTGCGGAAAAGGTGGCCGGCCGCGTCTTCAACATAGCCTGCGGCGAACGCCATACCTTGAAAGAAACATTCACTGTTCTCGCGCATCTGCTCAACTTTAACCAGCCCGTATTGTTCGGGCCGGAACGCAGCGGAGATGTGCTCGACTCCATGGCGGACATCACTGCCGCGCATGAAGCATTCGGCTACCAGCCTGTCGTGGGCTTTGAAGAAGGACTGCGCCGTACGGTCCAATGGTATCGCCAGGCCTATGCCGATACTGGCTCGATCAGTAGCTAGTTCGCTACTGGCCATTCGTGCCAGCACCGGTCACAAATAATGCTTGCCAGATGGGATGGCGGGATCAATACTGATCACAACAATCCTTGCACTTGAGAATAATTGCTTGCCGCAGGCGACCTGCCGTCTCCATTTGAGACCAGGAAGGCGTACTGCGGTCGGCGCACTTTAGGCTTGCCTGAAATGGCGGCTGGTTTGATGGGCGGCTTTACTTGCGACACTTCTGGTTTTGGCTTCTCCTGTTCTTCATTGTTGAGACTCTCTCCCAGGTACGTCTTGTCAGTGCGCAAGGGACGGTGGATGTTGCGAGGCTGCAGCCGGCACCATCGCCGTCCCTTGCACGTGCAGGCAGCACGAATACTGCTGCGTCGCAAAGACGTGCCGCTGCCCTGCGCTTCCTGGCGCAACGCAGTCAGGATGGGCGTCCAGGACTCCATCGTGCGAAGCATCTGTCGCACTCCCTCAATCCACATCCCCTCGATAGCGCAACAGTTTTCAATTTAACTGCCGCATGGAAGCCGCTCGGTCCCGCGCGGACCGTTACTGCGGCCTACGGCGCAGTCACCGGACGTGTTACCAGCATCGCTGTTGATCCTTCAGACACCACGGGCAACACAGTCTATCTCGGTACCACTGGCGGCGGCGTCTGGAAGTCAGTCAACGCGGCCGCTTCCCTGGCGCAGATCAATTTCACGGCCATTACGGATGATGCCCCGCCATCAAGCGCCGGTGTGGGATCGCTGAGCATTGGTGCTGTATCAGTCCAGCCTGGAGAAACAGGCGTGGTGCTCGCCGGTACTGGCGATTCCAATGATGCGCTCGACTCCTACTATGGCCAGGGTATCCTGCGTTCGAGTAATAGCGGGCTTACGTGGACGGCTATCGATGAGTCGCACGACGATTTGTATGGAACAGGACCGCCGCACTCTTTTGTTGGCGAAGGTTTTACGGGTTTTGCATGGAGTACCACTAACCCGAATCTCGTTGTGGGCGCTGTTACCCAGGCCCTCGATGGCGTTGTTGTCAATGCCCTGCAGGCGAACAGTTTTCAAGGCCTTTATTACTCGGGAGATGCGGGCATAACCTGGCAGCTTGCGACCATCACCGATGGCCCAGGCCTAAAGGTGCAGAGCCCCGCAACGAACGCCTCTGTAAATTACGAAGCCGGCTACACCGGCAATGGCGTCACTGCAGTTGTATGGAATACGTTTCGGCGAATGTTCTACGCGGCTGTGCAATTCCACGGTTATTACAGTTCGCCGGACGGTATTACGTGGACGCGTCTTACGGGCCAGCCAGGGCTGGGCTTGTCGCTCACCAACTGCCCCACCAACCCGAACCAGCCGGGCAACGCATTGAGTTGTCCGCTGGTTCGTGGTGCGCTGGCGGTGCAGCCGCTCACCGGCGACATGTTCGCGTTCACCGTGGCGCCATACAACAGTCTTGAACAGGGCAATCCAGACCAGGGTATCTGGCGGGACCTCTGCGCAGCGGTGGGCAGTACCTGTTCGACCGGCACAGCAAATATGTTCAGTGCGCAACTGCCCGTGTTGCCCCTGGAAAATGGCGCTGGAGCCATCACCCAGGGCGACTACGATCTTTGGCTTGCTGCAGTACCGGCGACCGGAGGCAGCGCTGACACTCTGCTGTACGCCGGCACCGAGGACATCTTCAAGTACTCCCTGCTGGGCGGCACAACATGGCAGAACCTGACTAACGTAACCGACTGCCCCGTGGCTTCGATTGCACCGTCGCAGCATGCCGTGGCCGTTGGTACAGCGGGTGGCCCGTTGATGTTCTTTGGCAACGACAGCGGCCTATGGCGATCAATCGATGGCATTCAGAAACAGTCTCTGTGCGCATCAGACCTGCAAAACATGAATGGTGCTTTGGGATCACTTGCAGAAGTGTCGGCCATCGCACAGGATCCACTCAACAGTGGCACACTGCTTGTCTCGCAGGGTGTGTCCGGCACCTCCGGTACAAATAGCGCAAGTGTTACGAGCGCAGGGACGGCATGGCCGCAGGTACTCGACGGCTATGGTTCCTACGTCGCAATCGACCCCGGAGATTCGCTGAAGTGGTATGCTTCCGCCACCGGTGTCGCCATCTATCTTTGCGAGATGGGACCGGCGTGTCTCCCGGCGGATTTTCCCTACTTGCCCTTAGTCGGCGACGCGCAGACCGACACCGATGGCGAGACCCTGCTAAACCCCGCAGTGTGGATGCTCGATCCTCAAGATGCCACGCAGATGATCATTGGCACATGCCGCGTATGGCGTGGAAGTGTAGCCGGGTCAACGGCAAACTGGTCAACCGGCAATGCGCTCAGTCCAGTGCTGAATGAACCTGAAGAACCAGGATGCAACGGGCAGGGGCAGATCAGCACGCTGGGTGCCAGCGGCGCAATTGTTTCGAGTGTGGGGGCGCCGACTACACGGGAGGTGCTCTATGCCGGCATGTACGGCACGGACCGCAGCGGTGTTGCAGTAGGCGGAGGGACTGTCGCGGGACACGTGTTCACGCAGGTGTTGGATCGAAGCGCCTCTGGAGCGTCCGCGTGGATCGACATATCGCGATATCCGTCGATCGTAGTCAATGACACCCTGAATGGCGGTGTCTTTGATCCGGGTGGGTTCACGGTGTCATCCGTCGTGGTCGATACACACGATGTCAGCGGACAAACGGTCTATGCGACCATTCAAGGTTTCTCCGGCAACGGCGTGAGTGAACCAACGGTCTATCGCTCGACCAATCAGGGTCAAAGTTGGATGAACGTCACCGCCAACCTGCCTGAGGTTCCTGTTAACGGAGTCGTCGTAGATCCCGGTGATGCCAATACTGTCTATCTTGCAACCGATGCAGGTGTATTTGTCACCACTTCAATCGCCGGCTGTATGGTTACCGGTGCGTCATGCTGGAGCCCTTTCGGGACGCTGCTGCCGGATGTGCCGGTGACGGCCATTGAGGCGTGGGGAACGGGCGGGGCGGGCCTCCTGCGCGCCGGGACCTACGGACGCGGTGTCTGGCAGACGGCACTGGCAAGCGCCCGACCGCTCACCACCATCAGCGTCCAGCCGAGTCCGGCCGCCCTGGCATTTTCGGCGCAACAGGAGCAAAGCGAAAGCCCTCCTCAATTCGTCACCATCACAAACACGGGAAGCGTAGCGTTGGTGGTGCATGGCGTTCAGATCTCCGAGGATGCTGAAGGTCAAACGGACTTCAATGAGACCGACACCTGCAGCCCCGCCCTTCCCGTCCAGGCCAGCTGCGTGGTTACAGTACAGTTCCATCCGACGACGACCGGTCCGCTGAATGCAATCCTGACCATGGTCGGAAATCTTCCCGTTGGCCAGGTGCAGATACTCTTATCCGGTACCGGAACGGCGGCAGGTCAGGTGACGCTGACGCCGTCAAGCCTCACCTTTCCTCAACCAGGCGTTTTGCCTACGCTCGTCGGCAGCACGTCCGCGCCCCAGTTCCTTACCATCAACAATGCGGGTTCAACTCCCGTCACGCTGGGTACGCCCCAGGCTGGCAGCCCTTTTCATCTTCAGGGCAATACCTGCACCGGCAGCGACCCGGGGCAGACATCCTGCACCGCAGGCATCGTGTTCGTGCCGACTGTCAATGGCCCGGTGAGCGGAACATTCTCCATCGTGGCCGGTACGGTGACCTTAACCGCAACGCTAAGCGGCACTGGACAAACACCACCAACCGATGGTTTGAGCGGAGCCAGCAACGGCCAGCTACAATTCGCGCCCCAGCTCGTCGGCACCATCAGTTCCACACAGACGGTCCTCATCAACAACACTGGCAGTGAAGCGCTGACGCTGGTCAGCGTGTCGTCGACATCCTCTGACTTTATCGTGAAGGCCGGCTGCACCACGGTCCCCGCGCAGAACACATGTGCAATTCTTGTCAGCTTCGCGCCCACAGTGGCGGGAACTCGTGCGGGTACGCTGATCATCTCTGATGTGCTGCACGCGGGTACAACTGCGCAAACGTTGACCATGGTCGGTACCGGCGTCGCACGAGCGGGTGTGCCATCGGTTGGCCCTTCCTCGCTGGATTTTGGCATTGAAGGCCTAGGCTCCATCTCTGCAGTCGAAACAGTGACGCTAACGAATAACGGCACGACTCCCCTGACAGGCCTGCTGTTCTCGTCAACAGGAGATTTCCAGGCTGCGCCCGGAAGCTGTGGCACCTCGCTGGCGCCGGGTCTTGCGTGCCAGCCATCCATTACCTTCACACCCTCGAGCGACGGGCCTCTGACGGGAGTCCTTACGGTCAGTGGAAGCAATCAGCAATTTACAACTTCCCTGACGGGCGCCGGGATTGACTTCAACCTGGGGACGGCCGTCGGGATTAGCCCGGTAGATGGTGCTTCGACCGAGACCATCGTGAGCGGAGCAAAAGCCAGTTACCAGGTGAATATTCAACCAGTGGGAAACTCGACTGGCACGCTGACCATCGCCTGCTCCGGTGCTCCTGCCGGATATACCTGTACGGCGAACGGAGGCAGTATTGCCGGGGTCGTTCAATTACAGAGTGGGCAAGCAAGTTCGGTGACCGTCACCATAGCGCCGGTGGCGACAGCCTCGATCAGACGGTTTCAAGCTGCCGGCCTCCGCAACTACTCAGGCTCATGGCCAATCGGGATCCTGGCTCTTGGCTTGATCGTTCCGTTGTGGCCGAGGCGAAAAAGCGGGGGCCGAATGTCTTCTGCCTTGGTTGTCGTCCTCGGGATCGCGCTGGTTCTAGGCGGGCTGACAGGCTGTGCGTTCACCACCAAAAGTACAGGCGGAGGCGCCGCCACTGGAACGGGCGGTACGCCGGGCACGGCGGATACCCTTAGGCTCACCGTCTCAGCCCCTGGTATTTCCAGGGTCGCCACCGTGCCCATGATTATCGAGCAATGATGCTAGAGCAATGAGCTCAGAGCGAGAGCCTGGAGCAGTAAGACTTTCAGTGAGAGTCTACGGATGTTTTGGCAACTGCGATGTGTCCCAGCCCCCGCCCAGCGCTTTCACCAGCTGCACGCTTGAAGCGAACTGCCGGGTCGTGATGTCTGCCGCCGTCCGCTCATTGGTCAACTCTGTAGTCTGGGCTGTAATGACCTCCAGATAAGTGGTGATGCCGTCTTTATAGCGGCGCGTCGAGACAGCAACGGATCGCTGGGCGTCCCGCACCGCCAGGTCTTGCGCCGAAGATTCCTGGTTGAGAATGCGCAATGCCGCCAGTTGGTCTTCTACATCCTGAAACGCCTGCAGGACCGTTTCACGATAGGTTGCCACCTGGCCGTCATAGGTGGCGCGTGCTTCATCGGTAATGGCGCGTCGTCGGCCGGCGTCGAACAGCAGTTCGGTTGCAGATCCACCAAGCGACCACAGGTTGCTCGGTCCCTGGAACCACGTACCAACTTGGCTCGACTGAAAGCCTCCACTACCGTTCAGGCTGATCGTCGGATAAAACGCCGCGATCGCCACCCCGATCCGGGCATTGGCTGCGTCGGCGCGTCGTTCGGCGCCGGCAACGTCCGGCCTTCTTTCGAGCATCTCGGACGGCACCCCGACCGGCACATTGGGCAGGTTGAGCACGAGGGGCGCCGTATCCAGGCTGAAGCTGGATGCCGGTATCCCGGTAAGTGTCGCAATGGCATGTTCATACTGGGCCCGGGCTATACCCACGTCGATGAACTGCGCCCTGGTCTGGTCCAATTGCGTCTGCGCAAGTGCAACATCACTCTCGGTAGAAACGCCGCCCTTGAATCGGATATTGGTCAGATCAAGATAGCGCTGATACTCGGCAAGGGTATTCTGTAGTAGCTGCTGTTGCGTATCCAGCCCCCGCATCTCGAAGTAATCCTGTGCCAGTTCGGAATGCAGGCTTAGATCAACATTGGCAAGGTCAGCCGCGGAGGCCTGGGCATCGGCGCGTGCGCTTTCCACTGTGCGGCGAACGCTGCCCCAGAGGTCCGGCTCCCACTCCGCCTGTCCGGCAGCGATGAAGTTGTTGTACTGCTTATTTTCGAGAGCCGTGTTGAAATTTGGCTGGTGCGGAGAAAGCTTCGTGCGCGCCGCACTCGGACTTACACTGACGGTCGGGTAGTAACTGGCGCGATATTCTCGCACCGTATCGAGGGCCCGCCGGTATTGCTCGTATTGTGCTTTGAGCGTCTGGTTTGAAACGACAATGGTCTCTTCCAGCTTGTTCAGTTCGTTGTCAGCATAAATCTCCCACCATTTGCCGCGCAACTGGTCGTCGCCGGGCTGCGCACGCTTCCAGCCACCATTTGGAGGATCGGGCGGCGCCGTCGCAGCAGCTTCTTTATAGGCTGGTGCAGTCGGTGCAGTGGGCGTGTGGTAGTTTGGCCCAACGGTGCAGCCGATGATCGCTAGACATGCCAGTGCTGCAGTGAATACCTGCCAGGAACGTTTGCGGAACGCAGCATCGTGGTTCAGCTGAAACGATGCGCCGCCGCTCGGGCATGTTGATCGGCGAAGAATAGTGAGTTCCTTCACTTGCTCCCGCTCCCGCTACCCTTCTGCTGCTGCGTTGATGAGGAGGGGGCCGTCTGGTTCTGGCCGCGCTGGTTCGGCACGTTTCCTTCAGGCTGCACAATGTGAACAAGTTCGTGATCGGTCAGCGAGTCCGGTGGATTGTTGATGACCAATGCGTTTTGATCCAGGCCGCTGACGACCTGCACAGTTTTGCCGTCATCATGGCCGAGAACGATGCTCACCATCTTCACCCGCTCGCCATCAGAGCCGTGAACGACGGTCGCAACCTGCAGACCGGGCGACTGAAAAATGAGCGTCGAAACAGGCAGGACGAGCGTCGGAACGGACCGGTCCACTTTAAGGTGTACGACGGTGTAAGCGCCCGGGACCAGACGGCCCTGCCTGTTGTTTACGTCAATCTCTGTCAGCAGCGTACGCGACGCGGGGTCGATGGCTTTTGCGTTACGAACCAGGGTCCCGGTGAAGGTCTCACCCGGGTACTCGGAAAACTCCAGCTTGGCCTGCGCACCTTTTACCGCGTCACGGACGTAAATTTGCGGAATATTCGTGTAGACACGCAGGACATCGGTCTGCGCCATGTGAAAGAGCTCGCGGTTCGCACCTGAATCAATCAACTGTCCGATGTCGATGGCCCTCGAGGTAATGGTCCCACTGAACGGTGCGTAAATTCTTTCGAAGGACGTCAGCGCTTCAAGCCGCTGCACGTTGGCCTGCGCGGACTTTACTGCCGTAACGCTGGAAGCTGATTGCGTGGTGAAGTTTTCAGTTTCCTGGCGCGAGACAGCGTCTGATTTCAGCAGGTCCTGGTAGCGTGTTGCGGTAGAAGCGGCAAAGCCGGCGTTGGACTGTGCGGTAGCAAGATCAGCCTTGGCCTGTAACAACTGCTGGTCGACCTCGGGGGAACTGATGACGGCCAGCAACGCACCTTTCTTTACGTTCGCGCCAATATCGTAGTACCACTTCTCAAGATAGCCGCTGGTGCGGGCGTAGATGGGCGAATCAAGATAGGCGTACATGTTGCCAGGCACTACGACTTCCTGGTCAGGCACGCCCGTGGTCGGCTTTGCGGCGGTTACGTCGGGCGCCGCGCTAGCGTCCGTATCGTTCTTGAGCGTAGTGCGGGCACGGACACGCGGGATGATGCCGACAATGACAACAACCACAGCAACAATCAGCAATAGCAGCATAACGAGCAGCGCACTGCGACCGGAGATTCGTTTCTCAGGCACATGGCCGTGGGCATTTTGATTGCCATGCTGTTGCGGCTGACCGTTCTTTGGCTGACCGTGCTGCCATTGACCATGATCTTCGGACTGACGAGGCTGCTCCATTAGAGCTGTTCTCCTGTTTCTCTGGGTACTCTCAATATCATCAAAGCGAGCCGGCTCAGGCCTGCCTGTCGTTTCAGGCTAGCCGGTTGTTCACTGAGGCTGCTGGCATGTGAACCGGTAATCATGCGAAGTCTCCTTCTTCTCCTGGGTCCCCGCTGCCGCTATCACGCGCTTGCTGTTCCTTTTCACGTTTGCGCTTCTCGAGCGCAGCGTGAACGACGCTGAAGAATGTAGGCACGAAGAAGAGTGTAGCCGTGGTCGCAAATAACAGGCCTCCAATGACCGCTCGACCCAGTGGAGCATTCTGTTCTCCTCCATCACCCAGGCCGAGCGACATGGGCACCATGCCGATGATCATGGCAAGGGCTGTCATGATGACCGGCCGGAAACGGGTGTAGCCGGCGTCGCGGGCTGCCTGCGGTGCATCCCCCCCATTGCTTTCCAGTTGTTCCTTCGCAAAGGAAACGACCAGGATCGAATTGGCCGTCGCAACGCCCATACACATGATCGAGCCCGTGAGTGCAGGCACGCTCAGGTGGGTGCCTGTGATGAACAACATCCAGACAATGCCGGAAAGAGCCGCAGGAAGCGCGGCGACAATGATGAACGGATCGAGCCACGACTGGAAATTCACGACGATGAGCAGGTAGACCAGCAGGATGGAGAACACCAGGCCGGCAAGCAGACCCTCAAACGATGCATTCATCGTCTGCACCTGCCCGCGGATCACGACCCGCGAACCTTTTGGCAGGTCTTTGCGCGAACGATCGACGATCTTCTGGATCTTCACAGCCACGCTGTGCAGATCGGTGCCCTGCACGTTACCGTAAATATCAATGGTCGGAATGATGTTGTAGTGTGTGACGACCGCAAGTTCACTGCCGCGGGTGATCGAAGCCATGTTGCCAAGGATCTGGATCGGCTTGCCGCCCATTTGATAAGAAGCAGTCAGCGGAACAGTGCCGGACGTACTGGAGCCAGCAGCCGAAGAACTACTGCCGGCAGTCGAAGACATGCCGGTCGTCGTTGGTGCCGCAGTAGTCGAGGCCGGCGTGACCGGGATGTTCTGCAGCTGCTGCAACGAGTCAAGTCCATATTGCGGAGACTGCACGGCGATGTTGTACTCCACGCCGTTGTGGGGATCAAGGAAGTACGTTGGCGCGGTCTGAAAACTGCCGCTGAGGGCGGAAAGCAGACTGCTCGAAATATCTCTCTGCTGCAGGCCGACGCTTTGAGCCTTGGAGCGGTCAACATCCACAAAGTAGCGCGGCAGGTTGAAGGGCTGCTGAATGCGCACATCCACGGCGCCCGGCACGTACTTGATCTCATTCATCAGGCGGGTCGCAAAGGCGTGGTTCGCCTGCAGGTTCTGACCGATCACCTGCACGTCGAGCGGCGCCGGCAAGCCGAAATTCAGGATCTGCGTCGTCATGTCGACCGGCAGCTGGTAGAACTCGGTGCCGGGGAAAGCCGCTCCCAGCCGCGATCGCAGTTGCTCGACATAGCCATTGGCTGAGTGGTGTTTCTCCGTCAGAGAAACAGTGATGTCGCAATCTGCTGTACCGACGACGCCGGTATTGGAATAGGAAAGGTTGAGACCCGAATACGGGATACCGATCACGTCGACAATACTCGCGACCTCAGCTTGTGGAATGGTCTGCCGCATCACGTTTTCAACCTGGTCGGCCATCCGGGCAGTTTCTTCAATACGCGTTCCCGTCGGGGCTCGCATATGAATTTCAAACTGTGTCCCATCCACAGTCGGGAAGAAGTCCTGTCCCAGGAAGCCATAAAGCAGCGCAAAGGAGCCGATACAGAACGCCATAAAAACAATCAGGAAAATGACAGCGTGATCGACAGCCAGTGACAACAAGCCATGGTAGAAGCTGCGGAGCTGCTCGAAGCGGCGTTCGAACGCCTGCTGGAAGCGCGTGAACGGATTACGCCTGCTCTTATTAGCTTCAGCCTCTTCCGGATTGTGCTCCTTCAGCAGATAGAGCGCCATGGTCGGCACAATGGTGCGGGAGAGAATGTACGAAGCGAGCATCGCAAAGACGACCGATTCGGCCAAGGGCACAAAAAGGTACTTGGCGACGCCGGTGAGAAAGAACATCGGCACAAACACGATGCAGATGGAGAGCGTCGAAACCAGTGCCGGGACAGCAATTTGCGCAGCTCCATCGAGGATGGCCTGCTCGATCGCCTTACCTTCTTCAAGATTGCGATTGATGTTTTCGATCTCGACCGTAGCATCGTCGACCAGGATGCCTACGGCCAGCGCCAGGCCGCCAAGGGTCATGATGTTGATGGTTTCGCCGAGTGCTCCCAGGCACACCAGCGAAACGATGATAGCCAGCGGGATCGAAACAGCGATGATGATAGTCGAACGCCAGCTGCCAAGAAAAACCAGGATCATGAACCCGGTCAGGCAGGCTGCGATCAGCCCCTCACGGACAACGCCGTTAATCGCGCCTCTTACGTAAATCGATTGATCCGAAAGCGGCGTGATCTTGAGATTCGACGGCAGCTGCTGCTGTAGCTCCGGCAGCTTGCGGAATACATTCTCAATAATTTTGAGGGTCGAAGTGTGGCCATTCTTGAGGATGGTGATCAGCGAAGCGCGTTGGCCATTCACACGCACGATGTTGGTCTGGGGTGGGAAGCCGTCACGCACATGCGCAACATCGCGGATGTACACCATCGCACCGTTCACCTGGCGAACCGGAATATCGTTCAGCCCGGCGATGGTAATTGGCGCGCTGTTGGTTTCAACCTGGTACTCATAGCCGCCGTCTTTTAACGTGCCTGACGGCAGAATTAAGTTTTGATTGCCGACAGCAGTGACGACGTCCTGCGGCGACAAACCCCGGGCCTGGAGCGCGGAGGCATCGAGATCGAACTGCACCTGGCGCTGCTTACCACCATATGGATACGGGATGGCTGCGCCTTCAATGGTGACAAGCTGTACCCGGATAAAGTTCTGGCCGTAGTCGTTCAGTTGTTGTTCAGACAGGCCCACGCCGGAAAGTCCAAGCTGTAGGATGGGCACGCTGGAGGCGCTGTAAGTGATGACCAGCGGCGGCGTGGTGCCGGCCGGCAGCTGGCGAAGCTGCGTCTGCGAGATGGCCGTTACCTGGGCAATGGCATTGCCGATGTTGACCTGCGGCTGGAAGTAGATCTTGACGACGGCGATGCCGTTGAGTGAGTTCGACTCAAAGTGGTCGATGTTGTCGACCGTAGTGGTCAGGGCACGCTCGGTGACCGAAACAATGCGGTCGGAGATGCTTTCCGGAGAGAGGCCGGCATACTGCCAGACCACGCTGACCACCGGGATATCAATGTTGGGAAAGATGTCGACCGGTGTCGTAAAGATGGAAACGGGCCCCAGGATGAGCAGGAGGAGTGCGAGCACAGCAAATGTGTAGGGGCGCCGTAACGCCAGTCGTACGATCCACATCCTCTAAAACTCTCCTCTCGCCGTCCTTCAAACGACGGCGTTTCTCGGACCGACTCTCGAGTAGCAGGAGCCATCCTGGCTTTTCACGGTTCCTCGGAATTGCACAGCCTCCATTGAGGTCTGTCTTCCATTGAAGCCCGTTTGAATTGTCGGAAAGTGCAGCGTTTAAAGCCCGAAGAACGTACGCGGGCTTTGTCAATGATGGTAACTGAGAGCGTGGAAGACGGCTGAATGTGGAACCGGCGCAACTTCCAGAATTAAGAGACGGTACGGCCTCCCTAAAGGATTCACAAAGCAGCCAGATCCATTTTGAGCAACCGCTTACCGGTACAAGTCTGCTCCACCCGAGGGACTTGTACCGGTCGCAAAGGGAACAGGCCAGTGCAAACCAGCTCGAGGTTGTCTGGATACACCGGTAAGGGGTCAGCATCAAGCGGCATCAAGATGTCAATCCAGCCACCCATGAGCGCCCCGGGTGACGTATTAGTCGATGCGGAGGGATAAGGCATTCAGAACCTGCGGAGTGAGAAGGGTTAACAATCTGCAGCTAAA
>CAZZXL010000144.1:0-13631 GCA_964658035.1 uncultured Acetobacteraceae bacterium | reverse complement strand
TGTGGCGGGACACGTTCGCACCTGAGCGGTCTTCAAATCTCCGACAAAGATAGGCAGTCCTGATACCTTGAACGGAATAACATTTGAGGTATCTGCATGAAAAACTTGATCGCCGCTGCTGCCTTTCTAACCTTCGCCGCCAATCTTGCTGCGCAAAGCACGACCCCGGATGCACAGACGAAGGCGCTCGCTGTCGGCATTTTCAAACAGTTGATCGAAATCAACACGACCGACTCTGTAGGCAATGTTTCAACCGCCTCACTAGCCATGCAGCAGCGACTGCTCGAAGCCGGCTTTAAAAAGGAAGACATCTTTATCGGCGGCCCGAATGACCGCAAGCAGAACCTCGTCCTGCGCTACAAGGGAACAGGCAAGGCGCAACCGATCCTGTTTATCGGGCATGAAGATGTGGTCGAAGCCAAGCGCGAAGACTGGACGACCGATCCCTTCAAGTTTGTCGAGAAAGACGGCTACTACTATGGCCGCGGTACGCAGGACATGAAGGAGAGCGTTGCCATCCTGGTGACGACTTTCATCCGGCTCAAGAAAGCCGGCTACGTGCCCGACCGTGACCTGATCCTCGCGCTGACCGCGGATGAAGAAGGCGGTAAATCAAACGGCGTGGAGTGGCTGGTGAAGAACCATCGCGACTTGATCGATGCGGAGTATGTCCTGAATCCTGACGGCGGCGGGGTCGACTTGGAAAAGGGCAAAGCTGTCTCGGTCGACATTGACGCCAGCGAAAAGCTTTACGGTGATTTTCAGATACAGGCGACCAATCCCGGCGGCCATAGTTCCTTACCCCGGCCGGATAACGCGATCTATGAGCTGGCCGATGCGCTGGTGAAGCTGCAGCACTACCAGTTTCCCTTCGAACTGAATGCCATTACGCGCGCCTACTTCGACAAAATGAGCACGATCGAGAAGGGTGAGCTGGCGGCGGATGAAAAAGCTATTTTACAGACGCCGCCGGACCAGGCAGCGATCGAGCGACTGTCGAAAGACCCCATCCATAATTCGACCCTGCACACTACCTGCGTGGCGACGCGCCTGTTTGCCGGGCATGCTAACAATGCGTTGCCCGGAATGGCGCAGGCGAATGTGAATTGCCGCATACTGCCCGGTCACTCGATTGAAGACGCACGCCGGGACCTGGTGCGTATTTTCGGCGACGACAAGCTCACGGTAAAGTATGTCGACAATGCCGGCAACGTCACGGACACCGGCCCCTCGCGCAGTGCGTTGGCGCCGGCTGCGCTCAAGCCTGAAGTATTAAGCGCAGTCGAGAAGCTATCGGCCGCCTACTGGCCGGGGGCTCCCGTCATTCCCACCATGGCAGACGGGGCATCGGATGGCGTCTACACCAATGCAGCGGGCATGCCGACCTACGGTGTCTCCGGCATTCAACTGGAGACAACGGATGTGCGCGCCCATGGCAGGGACGAACGGCTGCCCATCGATTCTTACGACAAGGGCGTGCAGTTTTACTACGAACTTGTGCGCACTCTCAGCGGCGGAGCAAGCTGAAGTTACTTCCCGAACTGTCGCAGGTGATGGTCAGCATGCAGATAGCCCCAGCGCATCCAGTCCTCACGGGTCAAACGTCCTAGCAGCGGATGCTCAGGACGCAGTTGTTCCGCTGAGGAACTCCAGAAATCTTCCACGATCTTGAGCAGGGAAGCATGCTCTGTGGCAAAGTCGATCGTGTAGTTCTCGCGCAGCATGATGTTGAGTTCCGGGAGGGTGGGCATATTCTTGCCCCAGATGAGGGGCAGGCGAAAGGCAAGCCAGCGTCCATGGGGTCCACGCAGCCAGCTGTACGCCGGCCTGTTCGCCGGCAGCCTCTGCATGGCCATCTCGTAGGATTCGGCTAGATGCTTGACCATCGCGCCCGCGTACATGCTGCCCCAATGCGGACCGTCGGTCGAGCGCAGGCTCTGCAGCCGGTCGCTGATTTCACGTTGGTCGTCACGATGGCCGAAGGTCTTCACCGCAATCCTTGTACCAGAGGCTGGCTGGTTTGCAAAATGGCGGATGGAATCTGGCTGCCGTCCATCGGCATCTAAACCCTGTGTACGCGTTGTGGAGGAGAAACATGCCGGTGATTCGGAGTTGTGCGCAGTGCGGCCAGAAGAACAGGATTGCAGCAAAGCACCTCGCCGATACCGGCCGATGCGGTGCCTGTAAGGCGGAGATCGCTGCTATCGCAGAACCATTGGCAGCAGATGTGGCCCTGTTCGACGAAGTGATGCAGCATGCGCAAGTGCCGGTGCTGGTGGATTTCTGGGCCGCCTGGTGCGGTCCATGCCGCGCCGCTGCACCTGAAGTTGCGAAGACCGCGGCCGACATGATCGGTAAGGCGATCGTGCTGAAGGTAGACACGGAGCAGTATCCGCAACTTGCAGCCCGCTTCGGTGTGCAGGGCATCCCGAACTTCGTGGTGCTGCACCAGGGCCGGGTGGTACGGCAGCAGGCTGGGCTGGTCGAGCACCAGCAAATGGAGCAATGGCTGCGATCAGCTACACCGGCTCACGCCTGATACGCGTTGACCTTTCTTTGACAACTGGAGCCGCGGTGCTCCGCAAGAAAGATTGTTGCGACGCCGCGGGCTCAGCCTGCGTCCCACTGATATATGCGAACCATAACGCTAGAAGAACACTTCGTCACCCGGAACTTCATTAAAGCTACCGGAGCAGACGATAGCACGACCCCCTCGCCGGTTCAGCAACGCCGCGAAGAGCTTCTTGATCTTGGCGCGAAACGAGTCGCTGCCATGGATGAAGCGGGCATCGATCTGCAGGTGCTTTCACTGGCGTCGATGGGGTTCGACACGCTGGATGCTGCGACCGCGACCGCCGTCGCCCGCGATGTGAATGACGAACTGGCCGAAGCAGTGAAAGTCTATCCTGATCGCCTGGCAGGCTTCGCTCACCTGGCCTTGAAGGACCCCAGCGGTGCGGCTGAAGAGTTTGAGCGTTGCATTCACAAGCTCGGTTTCAAAGGCGCGTTGCTCGATGGAACCACAGGCGGCAAGTTTTTGGATCAGCCGGAGTTTCTGCCGGTCTTTGAAGCAGCGCAGGCGATGGACGTCCCCGTCTATCTGCATCCAGCGCCGCCTCCACCAACAGTGATGGAGGCGTATTACTCCGGCCTGCCTGAAGACATCGGGCTGCTGCTTTCGATTGCAGGCTGGGGTTGGCACGCCGAGACCGGCCTGCATACTCTACGGCTTATTTGTTCAGGACTGTTCGAGAAGCTGCCGAAGCTGCAGGTGATTATCGGCCATATGGGCGAAGGGATTCCGAGTGCGCTGGCTCGTTCGACCAAGGTGATGAGCAGCGTACTGAAGCTGCCAAAGAGCGTTGCCGACTACTTTCATGAAAATATTCATGTGACGACGAGCGGCTACTTTACGCAGCCACCCTTTCAGTGTGCGCTGGACGTCGTCGGCATTGATCGGCTTATGTTTTCGGTCGACTATCCCTTCAGCCCGAATACCATCGGCCGTACGTTTCTTGACTCACTTCCGTTGGATGAGCAGGATAGGCAGAAGTTGAGTTACAGCAATGCGGAGAAGCTTCTAAAGCTGTAGGTAACCAGCAGAGAAAAGCCACCGAAGCTGGTCGGCTTCGGTGGCTTTTCTATTTCCTGCTTTTCTATTTCCTGCTTAGGCGAGTGTCTTAACTACTGGCGTTTCCAGTTCATCAGGTCGCCCAGGGTTGTAGTCGAACTGGATACCGGTGCCTTGTAAGCTTCCACATCAGCGCGGCTGCCCTCTTCGCCAACGGCGCGAAGGCTGAGACCGACTTTCTTTTCTTCAGGATTCATCTTGATGATCTTGAAGTCATACTCGGTGCCGGTGTCGAGCTTGACGGGTGAACCGTCCTGCTCGGTGGCTTCAGAGATATGGCAAAGACCTTCAATGCCCTCCGCGATTTCAATGAAGGCGCCGAACTGTGCCGTACGAAGTACCTTGCCCTTCACCACATCGCCGACGCGATGCTGTGCAAAGAAGGTTTCCCAGACATCCGGCTGCAATTGCTTGACGCCGAGCGAGAGGCGACGGTTTTCCGCTTCCACGCCGAGCACAACTGCCTTGACTTTTTCACCCTTCTTCAGAATCTCTGAAGGATGTTTTACGCGCTTGGTCCAGCTCAGGTTCGAGACGTGGACCAGGCCGTCAATGCCGTCTTCAATTTCAATGAACGCGCCGAAGTCGGTCAGGTTACGAACGCGACCTTCGACGAGCGTGCCTGCCGGGTAACGCTCAGACAGATGCTCCCAGGGGTTTTCCTGGAGCTGCTTCATGCCCAGCGAAATGCGCCGGTCGGATGGGTTTACGGCGAGGATGGTGGTCTCGGCTTCATCGCCGGGCTTGACCATCTTCGACGGATGCTTCATGCGCTTCGACCAGGTCATCTCGGAAACGTGCACGAGACCTTCAATTCCCTGTTCGAGTTCGACGAAAGCGCCGTAGTCGGTAACGCTGAGTACGCGGCCGCGTACCCGGGCACCGACGGGATACCGCTCCACGGCATCGAGCCACGGATCCGGTGTCAGCTGCTTGAAGCCCAGCGATACGCGCTGTTTCTCGCGATCGAACTTCAGCACCTTAACCTGGATCTCATCACCGACGTTGACCAGGTCGCGGGGATGCGTGAGTCGTCCCCAGGACATGTCGGTAATGTGGAGCAAACCATCAATGCCGCCAAGATCGACAAACGCCCCGTAGTCGGTCAGATTCTTGACCGTTCCAGTCAGGATCGCGCCTTCTTCCAGGTGGTCGAGAGTCAGCGTGCGCTTGGAGGTCTGTTCTTCCTCAAGGATTTCCTTGCGGGAGACGACCACGTTGCCGCGCTTCTTGTTCAGCTTGATGATGCGTACTTCAATCTGCTGGCCAATGTAAGCGTCAAGGTTGCGTACGGGCCGGATCTCCAGTTGTGAGCCCGGCAGGAATGCCTTGATGCCAACATCGACGGTAAGACCGCCCTTGACGCGGCCGAGAACAGTGCCCATCACAGGCGTCTTCTCGTTAGCAGCCTTCTCGATCGAGTCCCACACCTTATGCCGCTGCGCCTTTTCGTAGCTCACCAGGTAGCCGCCTTCGGCTTCCTCGCGCTCTACGACGACTTCAACGGTGTCCCCGGCCTTCAGCTTGGGCTGACCATTGTGGTCAAGCACCTGCTCGAGCGGGATCAAACCTTCCGACTTCAAGCCAACGTCAACAACAACATGCTTGTCGGTCAGCTTGATCACTGTGCCGGTCACTACATGTTCGTCGCTCTGCATGGCCGCAGCTTCCGCCGCCTGCTCGCGGTCAAACGATTCGAGGGCAGCGGCAAAATCATCCATGCCCATCTCTTCGTTGTCGGCAGAACCACTCAGCGAGACTGAACCGTAGTGCGTGGTTCCATCTTCTGTTGTGGTGGTTGCGCTGCCTGTGGTTGCTTGCGTTGCATCCGGTGCTATGGAGGCTTGGTCGGTTTCGTGGTGGTGGGTGGATTCGAGTGACGGGTCGTTATGATCCGTCGCGGCTTCTAGCGTCGGGGTTTCCAGTTCGGTGGTCAGGGGTTTGCTCTCGGTTTCAGGATTCAAGACGTTTGGCATGGCAGCAGGCTCATGGATTCACAAAGCGGGGCTTCCGTTGCCCCTAAACGCGATCAAGCGTTCCATCAGCGTCGCTGGGGAGAATCGACTGTTTGGGGCCGTCTCTCATCTGCGCCACTCATAAGATTCGCATGCAAGGTTGTCGGTTTCAATTTTGCTGAGCGGGTCGACTACACCCTGTCCCGGCTCAAACCGCGGCCTCACGACGAAACGTTCGGACACCGTAATCACTTGCTCTTGGGTCTGAACATCGTTTCGTTAGGAGCGGTAGAGTGGAGCGCATGTTCGCGCGGCACCCCGTGGCTCTCCCTGCTATTCCCTGAGGTAATCAGCAGGCAGACGGCGTGAGCAAGATGAGTGGTGGGGCCCCTGTGTGTGAATCCTGCACAGAAGCTTCTCTTTGAATATAGCAATGTGATAGAGCAGAGTCAACGTGAACCAATATTGACAAGTCGTGAATTTATGCAGGATCAATGCAGCATCAACAGCAGGTAAACGGCGCCTGTTGCACCTTTTGTAGGAGTTCCCACTCATGTCTGCTACATGCCTTGTGCATTCCCGTTTAAGAACAATCAATAACTTCATCCATGCCTCGTTATCCCCCCTCGAAAACAGTAGATGAGGCATAAGATCAAAGCTCATCTGCGGGACATCTGGAACGCATTGCTCCGGCGCAAACGAGGCCCAAGGGGTGGCGAAAGGCATAAAGCTACATGGACTATCTGTGGACGCCCTGGCGCTACGCATACGTAACCGGGGCAGATAACAAGAACGAGCGGCAAGGCGTGCCGGTAGAGTTGCAGGCCTGGCCTGGCGACCGCGGCTGCGTCTTCTGCAATCTGCATACAGCCGCCGACTATGCCGTGGCGCAGGGCATGCCCCTGCAGGATGCTGACCGGGCAGCCCACATCGTGCTGCGCGCTGAACACTGCTTCATTTGCCTGAACGCTTTTCCTTATTCCTCGGGACATGTGCTGGTCATCCCCTATGACCACCAGCATGCATTAAGCGCGTTAAGCGAAGCTGCTACGGCGGAGATGATGAGACTGGCACGTCGTACAGAGGCTGTCCTGCAGGAGGTGTATCGGCCCCAGGGCATCAACATGGGCCTGAACCTGGGCAAGGCGGCAGGCGCGGGCGTGGCTGAGCACCTGCACCTGCACATCCTGCCTCGCTGGCTGGGCGACACAAATTTTATGACCGTGGTGGGCGAAAGCCGCATCCTGCCCGAGACCCTGGACATTACCTGGGAACGGCTGCGGCTGGCTTTTGCCACCCACGAGGCTTGAAGACGGCATAAGCTAGCGGCAATGACTTCTGAAACACCTGGTACGAGCAATGGCATGAGCCGGCTCGCACTGCATCCAACGAGAAAGATTAAGCAAGCGGAGGTTCCCTCGATGGCAACAACTGAGAACCAGAAACCGATGAATGACAGTAATGGCGTCGTGAAGCCGGACGAACACGCGCCGCACGCCGCCCCGACCTCCGTCCAGTCTAAGGAGCCGGAAGACGCCTACCTTACCGGAGGTCAGCGCAATCTGCAGCGCCGGGTACTTGGCCTGAATGTAGAGGGTCAGCAAGGACATCGACCGGCAGAGCAATCGCCCGGGCTGCATTCAACAGGCAGTTTCACCGGCACAGCTACCGGCGAGGACAGTCCGGAGTCAGCAAAGCATTGATGAAACCCTCAAGATGAAACCTTTAGCACGGCAGCATCGTTGCGGCCGTGCTAAGGGATGGGTCGCATCAGCCTCGTGAGGACGCATGGACGGCTTCCAGGATGACCTTTGCAACAGCCTCCGGATGGCTGATCTGCGGCAGGTGACTGCTGGCTAGCTCGTGGACGGTAGCACCCATGCGGCTCGCCAGAAAACGCTGCGTGCCAATGTGCAGCATGCGGTCCTCCGTCGTGGCCAGGTACCAGCTTGGCTTCCGCTTCCAGGCAGGGTCCGAGACGGTAGACGAGAACAGAATGCCGCCAAATGACTTCCTTGTGGCCCAAAGGAGGGCCTGATCGGCCGGGTCTGCATCTTGCGCAATGCCGTTGGTGAACGCATCGTGTGCAGGCCACAGCCAGCCGGCCTCGTCTGAGATTGCTTCAAGTGTGTAGTCGGCTGGATGTTTAGACATGAGGTAAGCGACCGTCTCATCTTCATCCGGCGCCAGCGCTGCAATATAAACCAGGTTTGCCACCCTCTCGTGTTTGCCGATGCCGCTGATGACTGTGCCGGCGTACGAGTGGCCAACCAAGACAACCGGTGCCTGCTGCATGTCGAGGATGCGGCGGACTGTGCCAATGTCTTCTTCGAGCGTACTGTTTGGAATTTGCGCCGCCGTTACCTCAACGCCGTCTGCCTGCAGCAGGGGAATGACCTTTCTCCAGACTGATCCATCGGTCAGGATGCCATGCACTAATACCACGTTTTTTCTACCGTCTGCTGTTGTCGTTCCCATCGTCACGCGCATCTCCCTGCTAGGATCTCTCGAGTAGTGGGAGCCTGTTTGCCGGTTCGAGGATGGCCCCCACGCCTGCGGTTGCCGAATGAAGTTTTATCGCGCTACATCTTCTGTTTCTTCGATAGATTGGGCGGCAAGGTCAAGCAGCCCTGGTGCCGGCGTTGACGGTTGCGAAGTGTTCGCATTTTCGTTCAGCAGCAGCGATGTCGCGACTCCGTTTTCTGCTGTGTCAACATCATCGTCTGCGGACAGTTCACCGGCGGACTCGGCAGCCGAACGAACGAGTTCGTTCGGCAGTTCCTTTGAAACTTTGATACCCATCTTGCGCAGCTTTTCCGCCCGGGTGACCAGGTTGCCTTTACCGAGAGCAAGCTTGCCCGCCGCCTGTTCGTACGCTTCCTGGCTACGCTTGAGGTGTTTACCGACGTTGTTGAGGTCTGCGACGAAGGCGGCAAACTTGTCATAAAGTTCACCCCCCTGGCGAGCGATAGCTTTCACGTTGTCGCGCTGCTGCTCCTGCTTCCAGAGATGGGCAACAGTCCGCACCACGAAGAGCAAAGTACTTGGGCTTACCAGCAGAACATTCTTTTCCCAGGCCTGTGTCCACAGGTTGGCGTCTCGGCTGATACCGAGCATGAAGGCTGGTTCGATAGGCACGAACATGATCACAAAATCGACCGTATTGAGGGTATGCAGCGATCGATAGTCTTTTTCAGAGAGGCCTTTAAAGTGGCTCCGGATGGAGTTCACGTGGCGCGCCCCGGCGGCTTCACGGTGTTCTTCGCTCGTCTGATTCACGTGGTCGTTGTAATCGAGCAGGGATACCTTCGCATCGATGACCAGGTGCCGGCCTTCGGGCAGGTGCAGGATCACGTCCGGCATGGCACGCGAGCCATCCTCGCGGGTATGGCTCTCCTGCACGCGGTATTCGTGCCCCTTGCGCAGGCCGCCGGCTTCAAGAATGCGCTCAAGCACCATCTCGCCCCAGTTTCCCTGTGTCTTGCTTGAGCCCTTCAAAGCATTCGTCAGGCCGATCGCGTCGCTGGATAGCTGGGTATTGAGCGCGGCCAGCTGCTTCACCTGTTCCGCCAGGGCGACACGCTCCTTACCCTCCACCACGTAAATCTGTTCGACTTTCTCCTTAAAGCCACTTAGCTGGGTCTTCAAGGGATCAAGCAGGTGACCGAGACTGATCTTGTTTTCTTCGGTGAAGCGTTTGGATTTCTCTTCCAGGATGTCATTCGCGAGCGAGCGGAACTGGTGGGTCAGCTGGTCCTTCGCATCGCTCAGAAGCGCCAGTTTCTCTACCGCACCTGCCTTTTCGTTGCGAAGGTCAGTCTCCAGTCGCGCCACTGCTGAACTGAGGCGCTGCTGCTCCGCGAGCAGGCCCTCACGGATGTTCCGCAACTCGGCCAGCTCTCCCTGCAGCCGCGCAACCTGAACACCCTGGCCCTGCAGTTCGGCAAACGCTTTTGCCTCGAGAATGCGAAGGTCGGTGATGGTCCGGTCGCGTCCAAGAATCTCCTGGTCACGTGCCTGCAACCTGGCTTCAAGTTCGTGCTGCCCGGCCATCAAGGAAGCGGACCGCGCTTCAACCTCGGCCAGGCGTTCAGCATCACGCGCCTGCGCGGCAAGGCTGGTAGCGGCAGCGGCACGGGCCCAGAGCATCGCCAGCAGCATCCCAGCTGCGGCGCACACGAGAGAGAGAGTAATTCCTGCAAGCAAGGACACACTCAAACTTTACTCGCTCAGCACGGCCGCCGCGAGGGATGCCAACCAGGCCGGGTTGCGGAAGTTCGGGCCTGGTGACGGACTGCTCAAAAGAAACTTTGCGGATCGCTGAATCCTGCCGGCGCGGTCACGACTCCAACGCACGTATGTGACTGCCTTCCAGCCGCGATGGACCGCTTTACAGCCGAATCGGCGGTCGATAGACTTGGGGTTTTGGGACATTCGTACGGCAATCCAGCTCATGACCGGCTTTGTAACGGTGGGCAGCGGGTAAAACCTCCGCCGTGCTGGTAGTCTCATGGGTGCACGCAGCATCGAATACTCAGCAGTATGCGGCAGGCACAAGTTCAGATTTTGAGCAGTTCATGAAAGAGGAGATCAGGCATGGCAGCAGTAGATGAAAAGGTGAAACAGATTATTGTTGAGCAACTCCAGGTAGACGAAGCCGAAGTGACGCCCAACGCCTCCTTCCAGGAAGACCTTGGCGCGGATTCGCTCGACGTCGTTGAACTGGTGATGCAGTTTGAGGAAGCTTTCGACCTGGAGATCCCGGACGAAGACGCGGAAAAGATCAAGACCGTCAAGGACGCGACCGAGTACATCGAGAAGAACGCGAAGGCGGGTAAGTAATTTGCCGGCGGGTGGTCCTAGAAGAGTCGTAGTCACCGGAATCGGGCTGCTCTGCGCCCTGGGGAATACAACGCCCGAAACCTGGCAGAATCTGCTTGCCGGCAAGAGCGGGATGGCACGGATTACTGGCTTCGATCCTAAGGACTTCCCCGTAACCTTCGCCGCAGAAGTCAAGAACTTCGATGCGCTCAACTTCATGGAGAAAAAAGAAGCGCGGAAAGCTTCGCGCTTCATCCACTTCGCCATAGCCGCCACGCGCGAAGCTTTCACGCAATCCGGGCTGACCATTACACCCGAGAATGCAGAGAAGGTCGGCGTGCATATCGGCTCGGGGATTGGCGGCTTTGACGTCATCGAGCGCGAGCACTCGAACATGCTGAAAGGCGGACCGCGCAAGATTTCACCTTTCTTTATTCCTGGATCGATCGTCAACCTGGCGGCCGGACAGGTCAGCATCATGTTCGGCGCCAAGGGGCCGAATGAGGCCATCGCAACGGCCTGTACGACCAGCGCCCATGCTATCGGGGATGCCTACCGCATCATCGAGCGCGACGACGCGGACGTCATGATCGCCGGAGGCTCCGAGGCAGCCATTACGCCCATGGGCGTCGGGGGATTCGCGGCGCTGCGCGCGCTTTCCACTCGCAATGACGATCCTGAACATGCCTGCCGTCCATTCGACAAGGACCGCGACGGCTTTGTCGTCGGTGAAGGTGCCGGCATCCTGATCCTCGAAGAACTGGAGCATGCGAAAAAGCGCGGTGCGAAAATTCTGGCAGAGATCATCGGCTACGGTCTAAGTGCCGATGCGTACCACATGACCGGCATGGCTCCAGAAGGCGAAGGCTGCTTCCGCGCCATGCGCAATGCCGTCAAGAGTGCGGCCATCGTTCCTGACGATATCGGTTATCTGAATGCCCATGCCACGTCAACGCCGCTCGGCGACGCACTTGAAACTGCAGCCATGCGCAAATTGTTTGGCGAACGTGCGGACAACCACACGCTGCTGATCAGTTCGACCAAGTCCATGACCGGCCACCTGCTCGGTGGCGCCGGCGGCCTTGAAGCCGGCATCACCATCATGGCGCTGCAAAACCAGATCGCGCCCCCGACCACGAACCTGTACGAAGCCGATCCCGAATGTACCCTGAACTACGTTCCGAATACGCCCCAAAAGGGCACCTTCGACTACGCCCTTTCGAACAGTTTCGGCTTCGGCGGCACCAACGGGTCACTCGTCTTCAAACGCTGGACCGAAACCTAGCATTCGCCATGCAGGCGGACACGCCTTCGGCGATAACGATATGTTCCCGATAGTCGCAGTGTTTGTGCTTGCTCCTGTTTTTGCTTGATCTGAAGCCTGCTGGTCCTGGAGCCGCGCCATATTATTGATGGGCCAGCAGAAGGCTCATAGCGCCTGCGCTGTTTACTCGTCAGGAGTCCTTGGTCACGCATGGAAGGTTTTCGAGCCGTGGATCGAACAAGGCAATCTCCTCAGGCGTGGACGGCTTGACGTTTCATTCTGCGTAAAACTCTAACAATGAGGCGTGGTCGCATCCCATCGCGAGGATAAGTGCGACCAACGGAAGCATCTCTTTATCGCCGAAGGCGTGTCTGCCTGCATGGCAAATGCGGCGTGGGTGCCTGCATGGCGAATGCGGCGTGGGTGCCTAGATGGCAAATCTTAGGATTGGACGATGGCCAGGGCGGTTCTCGCGAGCACGATCAGGGCCCACCAGCCAATGACGGCGATGGCGGCGCTGGAACGCTTGATATTGCCAAGGATGGCGCAGCCGATGACCAGCAGCAGGATCACCCAGATCGTCATGATGTCAAAAGATGTGGCCAGCGTCAGCAGGCCTTTGCCGGTTTCGGCAGGCAGGTAGTAGCCGAGGTTTGTGCCAATCGGGTTCTGCAGCTGGAACTGTTCCGGACTCATCCCGG
This sequence comes from uncultured Acetobacteraceae bacterium, assembly GCA_964658035.1. GTDB lineage: Bacteria > Acidobacteriota > Terriglobia > Terriglobales > Acidobacteriaceae. The sequence continues at coordinate 1,259 of CAZZXL010000144.1, read as the reverse complement.
CAAACAGTGTGCCCGATGCGAGTAGCGACTGCAGGGAGAGCGGCAGGGTGGCATACATCCACACAGCAAACATGCTCTTGAAGGTCGCTTCACCGCCAAAGCCAAAATTAACGGTCGCGAGCAGTACAGAGGCGGCGATCGCGGCGAAAAGCAAGCTCAAGACAGGTGCGCCGTAGAAGGAATATTTCGTGAACGCTGCGATCTGCTGCCTGCGTTCTGTCAGTTGCGTGGCTTCAAGGTTGGCAAAGCTTTCCTGCATCTTGGGTGACGCCTTGATCTGGTTGTCAACGATCTGCGACCAGCCCACCTGTTTTTGTACCGCAAAAAGAAACAGGTACGTCACCAGGATGCCGATGAAGAAGGGTAGCCACCAGCGTGCGCTTCGACGAATGTCCGTAAAGGTAAGCGACGGGGCGACGAAGGTGTCGATCACCCGCGCCAGGTCGGAAAGGCCGCTGGTTGCAGGGTCCACGGGCGTCATCGGTTGTTCAGTAGGAATTGTGCCGGGGTCCAGCGTCTCACTCATCGTGGGCTCTCCTGTGTGAGTCGAATGACGGCATTCTAGAAGCACGGGCGCGCTGCCGACCAGTCTAAACATTGGGGCGCATTCGTCCTGCCGTGCCTGCAGCGAAGCTGCTGATGTTTCAGTATTCTTTGAACCTTGAGATGAACCTGTGCTTGAAGAGAGGCGGCCCGGAACTTCCCCTGCGTTAGAGCATTAGGGAAGTCAGATGAACTCTCGAACATTTAACACGGTGATTGCCGCCACGCCGAACTTATGGCGGGACTGAAGTCCCGTCTCATCAGAATGAGGACTGAATTACAGGTTCCTTAGGGGCTAGCGCAGACTGGGAGCGGCCGGCAACACAGCTCCATGATGAACACTTGAAGCTGTCTGTGCACCGCCCGCGCCCATATAGCTCTGATAAACGCTGATATGAAAGCAGGATTGATAAAACTCCTCTTCTACATCCACTTTGCCGTCGCGCTCCAGCGGGCCCAGGTACGAGCGCATCCACTCGACTTGCAGTGGTGACAGACCCTTCTTGGCAATGTCGATGGTCGCTCCGGTCAAATGGGGCGACGCTATGTCGCCATCCGCAGGGGCAGCATTCCCGTTGATGCGCAGAAGATGTCGCTGGTATTCCACGGTGCGGACCGCGGAGTTGACCTGGAGACCGGCGTGGAAGCGATCGTAGTAGGCGCGCGACAGGTCAGCTAGAAATTTCGCAGTAAACGGTCGGCAGTAGCGACAGATC
>CAZZXL010000143.1:0-13730 GCA_964658035.1 uncultured Acetobacteraceae bacterium | reverse complement strand
AGTCGGCTTGACCGCCATTGATGGCGTAGGTGGCGGCGCTCCGGACACGAAGCAGCCCGAGCCGCTGGTCCCCGGTTCAGCCGTAAGCGCGCTGATGGTGACGGGCGACCTGGAAATGGCGGCGACCTGTACCGTGACCTACATTGACGCCAAGCAGCTGCTGGCTTGCGGTCATCCCATTTCGCAATCCGGCCGCGTCTCGATGCCCATGACCAAGGCCGAGGTGGTAGCTACCCTGGCATCGCCACTGAATGCCTTCAAAATCATCAACACGACAGAACTGGCGGGTGCCTTCAACCAGGACAGGGCTTCGGCAATCCGCGGCACGCTGGGCGAACAGGCAAAGCTGATCCCGGTGACACTAAGCGTTGGCGGCGCGGAGAACGCGCAGGACAAGGAACGCAAGACACTGCATTTCGGGGTCATTGATGATCCACAAATGACGCCGCTGCTGGTGCTGCTCTCCACGTACCAGGCCCTGCTTCAAAACAACAATTATGGCGTGGAGATGAGCTATCGCGTGCGCGGCTCTATCCGCACCAGTACAGGCCAGCAAGTGGCGCTGGACTCCCTTGCCGCGCCCTCGGAAACCATGCCGTCTGCCATTGCTGCAGTTATTGCGCTGGGCGACCGCTTCAGTCGCGTCTACGCGAATCGGGCGCGCACACTGCAGATCGAAAGCATTGCTCTGCATATCGATTCGATGGCCGGCAACAACAGCCTGGAAATCGAATCTGCCGCAACCACCAGGCCGTCTGCGCATGCCGGCGATACCGTGATGATCGACGCAGTCCTGCGTCCCTACCAGCAGGCGTCGCGGCACGTGGAAGTGCCGGTAACCTTGCCGACTGCACTACCCGCAGGCCCGCTGCGAGTCGTGATAAGTGGAGCAGCGGAATTGGACCGTATGCTGCAGGCACCCTCACCGATGCTGCAGACAGGGCTGGATGAAAATGCCACCATTGCCCAGCTGAATGCCGTTCATACGAATAACGCCGTGTATGCGACGATCCTCACGCCGGGGGCGCAGGCGATTTTCGAGGGCAGAACGCTGGGTACTCTGCCCATCTCCATGGTGAACGTGATGGAACCGCTGCGTAATAGCCGCAAACTGACCCTCAACGGCGAGTCAGCCATCCTGGCATCAACACTGCCGCTCGGCGGCATGGTCACCGGACAACAAGTCGTCACAATCGAGGTCGAATAATTGAGCACACATCGCTCTGCAGGGTATTTGCGCTTGCTCCATTCTCGCGCGGGTTTGAAGCTTTTTGCGTCGCTGACGACTCTGCCTCTGGTCCTGGCAGGTTTGAGCCTGCACGCCCAGGGAACACGCTTGTGGAGCCAGTCGCACTACGAAGAATTCGAGAAGGGCACGCCTAAAGGTGTTGCCATTGCAAGCGAAGGCTACCTGGAAGCGGGCCCATCACTCAAGGAACTTGCAGCCACCGGCACGACCTATGTGTGGTCGATTGCTGCCGACAAGCAAGGCGTCGTCTACGCCGGGACGGGCTCGCCGGCGCGCGTACTACAGCTAAGTGGGAGCGGAAAGCCAACCACGCTGCTCGAGAGCAAGGACTTATCCGTACAGGTGGTGCGTATCGGGCAAGATGGTTCGATTTACGCAGCCACTCTGCCCACCGGCAAGGTGTATCGGTTGAAGCCGGGCGCGGCGCAGGTAGATGAAAGCAAAGCCGAAGTCGTGTTTGATCCGGCGACCGCAGAAAGCAAGCCTGAGGCCCGTCCAAAATACGTGTGGGACATGGCGTTCGATGCTGAGGGCAGGCTGTACATTGCTACCGGTGCCCCGGCCGCCGTCTATCGTGTTGCGAGTACGGCGGGAGCCAGGCCGGAGAAGTTTTTCTCGAGCGACGAACAGCATATTCGCTGCCTGCTGTTTGAAAAAAATGGTTCGCTGGTTGCCGGTACGGATAGTGGCGGCCTGGTCTACCGCATTGATAAAAGCGGCAAAGGGTTGGTCATCTATGATGCGCCGAAAGCAGAGATCACGGCATTGACTGAGTCCCCGGACGGCATGCTGTACCTCGCGGCGGTCGGCGAGAAGAACAAGAACAATCTACCGCCGCTGCCGGTCCAGGGAAATGCCGTCGTCACAGCAACGATCACGATTGTGCAGCCCGGATCCATCCAGGCATCGAGTTCGAACGGGCTCATCCCGGAAGGCTCGGACGTCTACGAGATCAACCGCGACGGCGCACCGCGAAAGGTCTGGACGGCGCGAGAAGACGTGATTTATGCATTGTCAGCAACTTCGCAGGGATTGTACGCAGCCACCGGTAACCGCGGCCACGTGTATCGCGTACAGGAAGACGGCAGCTTTGCCGACATTGCGCATGTGGAAGCCTCGCAGGTGACTGCATTTGCGCCGGCGGCCGACGGCTTTTATCTCGGCGCGAGCAATGGCGGCAAGATCCTCCGGCTGAACAACAATGACCCCCAGGCGGAGAGCAGTTTTGCAAGCTCGGTCTTCGATGCCGGGTTCTTTTCGCAGTTCGGCAAACCCGAGGCGGAGAGTGCGAGCGGCGATCGCTACGAATTGTTCGCACGCACCGGCAACATCGAAAATCCTGTCCGTGGCTGGGGCGAGTGGCAGCGTGTAGGTAAGGACGCCGCCAATAAGCTCGCATCAGGCCGCTTCCTGCAGTGGAAAGTGGTGCTGCATAAAGATGCCGGACACCTCGACTCTGTCGGTTTCCACTACCTGCCGGTGAACGTGGCGCCGGTGGTGGATGAAATTGTGGTGGCCACGGGTGCGCGGGTAAATGCTCAAGCCCAGCAGCAGCCTGGGCCGCAGCAGATACAGATCAACTTCCCGTCTGCCCAGAACAACAGTTTCATCAACCTGCTCCCGGATGGGCCGAACGGTCCACTGGCCGCCTACAAAGACAAGAGCGCCGTCACCGCGCGCTGGGCCGCGCATGATGACAATGGCGACGAACTGGCCTTCAAGGTCTACTGCAAAGGTGAGGGCGAAGCGGACTGGCTTCTCCTGAAGGACCGCACACGCGAACGCTTCACCAGCTTCGACGCGATCCACCTGCCCGATGGCATTTACCGGCTGCGGGTAGTTGCAAGCGATCAGCCATCGCACGTCGAGGGCGAAGCCAAATTCGGCGACAGGATCAGCGACCGCTTTGTGATCGATACCACCCCGCCGGCAATCAGCGGCATGAACGCCCAAATGGTCGGGACAAAGCAGGTCGGGATGAAGATCCATGTGGCCCTGGCTGCGAACGATGCCATGTCGACCATTGACCGGGCTGAGTATTCCGTCGATGCGGGGCGCTGGCTGTATCTCGAGCCTGTCGGCAAGCTCTCTGACGCGAAGGACGAGCGCTACGACGTAACGGTAAACGTGCCCACTCCCGATGCTTCGATGGATTCCCCGGATGACGACGAGAGTGGCAGCGGCCAGGCTGAGAAATCGAAGGAACACGTCGTGACGGTGCGGGTGTACGACCACTACGGCAATGTGACGGCGGCGAAGGCTGTGGTCCACTAGAGCCGATGAGGTTTGAACTTTTCATTGCCGCCCGGTACCTGCGGGCCAAGCGCCGCCAGGCAGTTGTGGGCGTCATCACGGCGATCTCCGTGGCGGGCGTGGCAGCGGGCGTGGCGTCTCTGATCATCGCACTCGCCATCACCAATGGCATGCAGCGGGATTTACAGGACCGGCTGCTGGCCTCGACGGCGCATGTACAACTGGAGCGGGTAGCAGGCGACGGCATCCGCGACTGGCGGCCGCTGGTCAGCCGCATGGCGGCCCTTCCTCACGTAAAGGCTGTCGCACCGGGACTCTACGGACAGGTACTGATCTCGAACGGTCCGCGTTCGGGCGGGGTGTTGATCGAAGGCATTATCCCGGCCTACCAGAAGACCGTCAGCGACCTGCTTTCGAAAGTGACGATCGGCAGCGCCTCCTCGCTCGAACCGGCAGCAGGTGACGCCTCCGCGCTGGGGGCGAACCCGGGCATCAACGCCGCTGCACCGCCGATTGTTCTGGGCTACGATCTTGCCGATTCCATTGAAGCCAGGGTTGGCGATACCGTCCTGGTGACGAGTCCGCAGGGCGACCTGACGCCGCTCGGATTGATCCCGAAATTCCAGCGCTTCCAGGTAGCCGGCGTCTTTCATTCCGGCTTCTACCAGTACGACGATCAGCTCGCATTCATGCGGCTGGCGGACGCACAAAGACTGTTCAGCGAACCCGACGTCGTTTCTGTCTTCGCCTTCAAAGTCGATGAGATGGACCGCGCCGACGTGATCGGGCGTGAGATCGAAAAGGCCGCCGGTCCGGGGTTTTTAACCACCAACTGGATGGAACAGAACCGCGAGCTCTTTCGCGCGCTCAAGCTGGAACAATACGTGACGTTCATCGTCATCGGGCTCATCGTCTGTGTTGCAGCGCTGAACATTCTGATTGCGCTGACCATGATGGTGATGGAGAAAACGCGCGACATCGCGGTGCTGATGTCCTTTGGCGTCCGTCGCGAACAGGTGCGGCTGATTTTCCTGCTGCAGGGATTGCTGATCAGCGTCGTCGGTACAGTGATTGGCTTAGTGCTCGGCTACGGGCTTTCAGTGGTCGGCGGCCGGTACCACTTCCCTCTTTCGGCAGAGGTCTACTCCATTGACTACCTGCCGTTCGCCCCTCGGCTAAGCGACGCGCTGATTGTTGCGGGGGTTTCGTTAAGCATTTCGCTGCTGGCAACGCTCTATCCGTCGAGTTCCGCCGCCAAAGTATTACCGGCTGAAGCCCTGCGTTACGAGTAGGTATGGCTTCTAGCAATGGGAAGCATGGCTTTGCAGACGCTGGAAGCATATCGTCCAAATACACGGCACACATCTGGGTCATCGATCCCGTCAGCCGTGAGGGGTTTGATTGTTCCACCGAGAACTGGCTGCCGACGAGGACCTTCGTCGTGAAGGATTTGGCCATCCAGATGGCCATTGCGGAACTTGATCTTCCGGGTCAAGTGGCCATCGCGGATCTTGACCTTCCGGGTTGAGTTCTGGCCTTTCAAGGTTCCATGACTTGCCAGTCGGTTCACACTTCTTCCCTGCCGGCTGCCGGAAGTGGTAGACCTAAGTATGGAAGTTGCCTCAAAATCCGCCTTGGACGATCGGTCGACAGCGAGCACGGGACCCCTGTTGCGGGTTGAAGGTCTCCGCAAGGAATACAAGACCGGCCGCGGCAACCTGCTGCTCTTCGCGGGCTTGAACTTTACCCTGCAGGCAGGCGAGATGCTGGCGGTGGTTGGGCAATCGGGCGCAGGAAAAAGCACACTGTTGCATATTCTTGGAGCGCTTGATACCCCAACCGGCGGGGAGGTGTACTTCGACGCGGTCCCCGTGAGCAGCCTGTCCTCGGCGCAAGCCTCTGCTTTTCGCAATCGTCAGATTGGCTATGTGTGGCAATTCCACTACCTTCTACCTGAATTCACCGCAGCCGAGAACGTGGCGCTACCCCTTCTGGCACGCGGCGAGTCAAAGAAGAAGGCACTCCTCGAATCCTCAAAATGGCTGGAAGAAGTTGGTCTTGCTGACCGGGCCGAGCACCGCGCCGGGGAGCTGTCCGGCGGCGAGCAGCAGCGGGTTTCGCTGGCCCGGGCGCTGGTCACAGGCCCTAAATTACTGCTGGCCGACGAGCCGACCGGCGATTTGGATGGAACCAACGCCGAAGCAATGTTCCAGCTGATCCGGGATGTGCATCAGCGTCGCGGCCTTACCTCCATCCTGGTCACCCACAATCATGATCTTGCAGCGAAATGTGATCGGACGGTCCGCCTGGAAGCCGGGCAACTGCAGGAAGAGAAAACCTCGGCAGCCCGGGGAATTGTGGTGAGGGCAAAGGACCCGGCGGCGATCGTTAGCGCGGTTGAGTCGTAAAAACGGTGCGTAGCATCCATTAACAAGATGTGAAACGATAGAGCAGTGTTCTTGTAGATGTAGCCGATGAGACGGTATATTCTGTGCTTTACCCCAAAGGAACGAACAGCTGTACAACGATCACAAGGGCACAACCACAGGAAAGTGCTCGAGAAGCAGGTTCCCGTTCGCAGTTGGTAGATCGTGGTACAGATCTACTTCGACATAGGCAGTAACTCCTACTAAGGGGGAACATGTTCGAACGTTATACAGAAAAGGCCCGGCGCGTCATCTTCTTTGCGCGGTATGAGGCAAGCCAGTTTGGCTCTCCGTATATTGAAACGGAGCACCTGCTGCTTGGCCTTCTGCGCGAAGACAAGGCGCTCACCAACAGGTTCCTACGCTCGCATGCGTCTGTTGAGTCCATTCGAAAGCAGATCGAAGGACATACGACGATTCGCGAGAAAGTCTCCACATCTGTCGATCTGCCCCTCTCGAACGAATGTAAGCGCGTGCTCGCCTATGCGGCAGAAGAAGCAGAGCGCTTGTCCCACAAACACATTGGTACGGAACATCTGCTGCTTGGTCTCTTGCGTGAAGAAAAGTGCTTTGCCGCCGAAATTCTGCACGAGCGCGGCCTTCGCCTGCTGGCGATCCGGGAAGAACTTGCCCGGGCGACACAGGAGAAAGCACCGGCACAAACCCGGAATCGAGAATCAAGCCTGCTGGCTGAGTTCTCCCGTGATTTAACCCAGGCGGCGGCTGATAACCAGCTTGATCCTCTGGTCGGACGTGATTCAGAAGTCGAACGCGTCATCCAGATTCTCTGCCGCCGGACCAAGAACAATCCTGTACTGATCGGCGAGCCGGGCGTTGGTAAAACCGCCATCGTCGAAGGTCTTGCACAGAAGATTTCAGACGGCGACGTTCCAAGCTTTCTGGCAGACAAACGCGTCCTCGCACTCGATCTTTCATTAATCGTTGCGGGCACAAAGTATCGCGGCCAGTTTGAAGAGCGCCTGAAGACCATCATGAAAGAGTTGATGGAGAACCAGAACTCTATCGTCTTCATCGATGAACTGCATACGCTCGTTGGCGCTGGATCGGCCGAAGGATCGCTCGATGCAGCCAACATCCTCAAGCCGGCCCTGTCGCGCGGAGAAATTCAATGCATCGGCGCCACCACGCCGGGTGAGTATCGCAAGTCGATTGAGAAGGATCGCTCGCTCGAACGGCGCTTCCAGGCCGTCAAAGTGCCGCCGCCGAATGAAGCCGACGCCATCAAGATCATCATGGGCATCAAGGACCGGTATGAGAAGTTTCATGCCGTCAGCTATACCGATGATTCGATCGAGTTCGCGGTGTCGCATTCGAACCGCTACATTCCGGACCGCTTCCTGCCGGACAAGGCCATCGATCTGATCGACGAAGCAGGGGCTCGCGTAAAACTGCGCCAGACCTCCTTGCCGGAAGAGATCACCGAGGTCCAGAAGCGGATCAAGTTCATCGTGCACCGCATGGAGAACGCCATCGCGAACCACGAGTTCGAGAAGGCCCGTTTCTATTCCGACGAAGAACGCAAGGAGCGCGAAAACCTGCGCGCCCTGCGTGACAAGTACCACCTCGATGATTCTGCCGCCGGCATTGTCAGCCGTGCTGATATTGAAGATGTGGTCAGCCGCTGGACAGGTGTGCCGGTCAACTCGATCAAGGAAGAAGAAACGCAGAAGCTGCTTCGTGTCGAACAGGAACTGCACAAGCGCGTGATCTCGCAGGAGAAGGCCATCTCGGCCCTCGCCCGTGCGATTCGGCGTTCGCGTGCAGGCCTGAAGTCTCCCAACCGTCCCATCGGCTCCTTCCTCTTCCTGGGACCGACCGGTGTCGGCAAGACGGAGATGGCACGCACCCTGGCGCAGTTCCTCTTCGGCAGCGAGAAGTCGCTCATCCGCTTCGATATGTCGGAGTTCATGGAAAAGCACTCCGTCTCGAAGCTGATCGGTTCGCCTCCGGGCTACGTGGGCTACGAGGAAGGCGGTCAGTTGACGGAACGCGTCAAGCGGTCACCCTACTCCGTTGTCCTGCTCGACGAAATCGAGAAGGCGCATCCGGATGTCTTCAACATCCTGCTGCAGGTTTTTGAAGACGGCCACCTTACCGATGGTCTCGGCAATACGGTCGACTTCAAGAACGTCATCATCGTGATGACCTCGAACATCGGCGCGCGTCACCTGCAGAAGAACAAGGGTCTGGGCTTCTCGTCCGATCGGGAAGACATGGTGATGGACAAGATTGAAGAAATGGTGAAGAGCGAGGTCAAGAGGACATTCAATCCGGAATTCCTCAACCGTCTCGACGAGATCATCATCTTTATGTCTTTGTCTGACACTGACCTGATCCAGATTCTTGAACTGCTGGTACAGCAGCTGAATGCAAACCTGGTACAGAAAGCGATCACCATCTCGGTTGCGGAAGATGCAAAGAAGTGGATCCTCGAGAAGACACTGGTTGACCGCAGCTACGGCGCTCGTCCTCTCCGTCGCGCCTTACAGCGCTATGTTGAAGACCCGCTGTCGGAAGCTTTGATCGCCGGCAATATCTCGGAGCGTCCGGCCTTCCTCGAGGTCTATCTCGAGAACAACAATCTCTTCTACCGCGGCCTCAAGGCAGAGGGTGAAGAGAAGTCTGAGGGCATCCTGCTCTATACCGCGTAGCTTAACATTTACCGTTTGAACAGTGAGCCCGCCTGCGAGCGGGCTTTTCTGTTTCTGACGGACTCTTCATCCTTGCTTAAGCATGCTTCGGTTACTCTCAAGCTTGAGGTGAAGGGCTTGCAGTTACGCTCCAATCGTCATGTTGTCGCGCTGCTTTTTTGCCTGTTAGTGACTTCGCGCATCAGGGCACAACAAAACGCGGTTGCCATCCCATTACCGAAAGTGTTGCCTGCCGGGACGCTCCTTCGCGTGCAACTCGACCATACAGCGAAGCTCAAGACCGGCGCGCCGGTGACCGGCCATCTGCTTGATCCTGTCTATCTTTCTGATCGAGAAGTTCTGCCGGCTGGCGCCATCATCACGGGTCACGTGACTGGTGCCACTCCGGTGCCGGCAAAAGACCGCGTATGGCAGCTGCTGAATGGCGACATCACACCATTGAAGACTCCCCACGTGATCTTCGACACAGTCCAGCTCCCGGGCGGCGCGACTCTGCACATGCAAGCCACAGCGGGCGAACGGACAGCAGCGCTGGTGCACATGCGCTCGCAACCAAAGCGCGGCAGGCTGGCCTTGTTCAGCATGGCAAAACAGCAGGCCCATGAGCGGCTGCAGCAGGCCAAAGAGACTTACACCGCTCCCGGCAAAAAAGACCGCCTGGAAGAGTTCTTCTTCAACCAATTGCCATTTCATCCGCAGCGCATCTGGCGCACGACGCAGTTCGACGCCGAGTTGAGTCAGCGGCTCGACCTCAAAGACCTGTCCGCTGAAAGTTCAGCTGCAACATGCGCCAGAGTGCCGGAGGACGAACTGCCGGCCACGACTCTGCACGCGCGCCTGTTGACCGGGCTTTCGTCGAAGACAGCAAAAGCAGGCGATCCCGTCGATGCTGTGCTCGCGCGACCCGTCTTTGCGGATGCACCAGGCGGCAAGGGCAACGGTCAGCTGCTTCTACCCGAGGGCGCTCATCTAAGCGGAAGTGTGTTGCGTACCAGGCCGGCACGCATGTTTTCACGGCCAGGCATCTTGCGGTTTGTGCTCAAGCAGGTAGCCGTTACGCCGGAAGAGACCTGTTCCGTCCGGCAACGGGCAGCAGACCTGGCAATCTTCGGACAGTTAAGTGCAGCAGAAGGCGCTCCCGGCGAGAACCTGACCATCAATTCCGAAGGCGAGGCGCAGGCCGGCCCTGCTCCGAATCGGCTGCTGGCGCCGCTGACCCTGGCAGTGCTGCTGGCGCGAACCCAGGGCGACGATGGCAGCAATGCGGGCACCGGTGCCGTATCGGGCGGTGGCTTCGGCCTGGCAGGAAGAGTGGCAAGTCTTGCTGCCCGCAATGCCAATGTGACGGCAGGCTTTGCTTACTACGCTCTGGGTAAGTCGGTCATCCGTCGATTTATCCTGCGCGGGCATGAAGTAGAGTTTCCCCGTAACACGCGCTTTGACATTGAAGTAAGTCCACGCTCCGGCAGCGACAAACCACTGCACTGAGCAGGTTACGCCGTAGATGCGGCGCGGCTAACGATAGCGATGCACGATTATGCCTGTCTACAATGGCGTATGGTCGAAACGCAAACGGCGTCACAAGCTGTCACACTGGAGACGATCCAGGCGGCCTACGCACGTATCCGCGCATTTATCTATCGCTCGCCCTGCCAGTACTCCGCCGGCTTGTCAGAGATGACGGGCGATGACGTGTACCTGAAGCTCGACAATCTGCAGCGCACTGGCGCCTTCAAGGAACGCGGCGCCCTGAACAAAATCCTCACGCTCACCGACGATGAGAAGCATCGCGGCGTGATCGCCGCGAGTGCCGGCAACCATGCCCAGGCCGTGGCTTTTCACGCAACATCGCGCGGCATCCATGCGCAGATTGTCATGCCGCTGGCAACGCCCCTGGTAAAAGTTTCGGCGACGCGCGGGTATGGTGCGGACGTTATTCTATACGGCGCTAATTACGATGAAGCCTATGCCGAAGCCCAGCGTCGCTGCAAGGAAGACGGCACGACATTCCTCCATCCTTTCGACGATGCGGCAGTCATTTGTGGCCAGGGAACAATGGGCATCGAGATGCTTGAGCAGCAGCCTGATCTTGAAGCGGTGGTGATCCCGATTGGCGGCGGCGGCCTGGCGGCAGGCGTCGCCTGTGCGATGAAAGAGATGAAACCGAGTATCCGCGTGATTGGTGTCGAGACGGAACGTCTGCCTTCGATGTTGCGGGCGATCGAAGCCGGTAAGCCTGTGACGCTCGATCCTGAAGCGACCATTGCCGATGGGATCGCTGTGCGGCGCGCCGGGATTACGACACTTCCACTGATACAGAAGTATGTGGATGAAATTGTTCTGGTCGACGAAGAAGAAATAGCCAAGGCGATTCTGGTCCTGCTCGAGCAGGAGAAGACGCTGGCAGAAGGTGCGGGCGCCGCTGCCCTCGCAGCCTTGCTGCAGAAAAAGACTTCGCTGGTCAACAAGAAGACGGCGGTCGTGGTCTGCGGCGGCAATATCGATGTGACCCTGCTGGCCCGCATTATCGAACGCGGCCTGGTCAAGGATGGCCGCCGGGTACGGGTAAGGGTCCACTTGTCTGACAGGCCCGGCGCACTGCACCAATTGACGCGAATACTGGCAGAAAATGGCGCAAACATCGTCGAAACGACACATAATCGTGCCTATTATGGTGTCAATCTGGGCGATACGGTCATCGATATCACACTCGAGACCCGTGGCCCCGCGCACATTCTCGAGATCACCGAAGCACTGACTGCCGCACAATATCGCCACGAACGTATCCAATAGAAAGCTGTCTCCAACCCCGGGTGGATGCAGGCTTCGTCCCTCTGAGCGATAGCTTCGTCCATGCTGATGCGCGTAAGAAGATACAGGCATCCTTCTCACACTGGAGACACTTTTCGTTGATAAATTCTACCGTCCGGCTTGGTCTTGCCACTGTTCTTCTATCCATCCTCCCGAGCTGCGTGCTCAGTGTTTCTGCGCAGGACAACTTCTTCAGCAAATGGCAGGCGCGGGCTTCGGCCACGCAGGCGAAGCAGCCAGGCTGGAGTACGCCGGTGATCTCGCCGTATCCCATGCTGATCCAGGTTTTCAGGGCCGAGTTCGTGCGCCAGATTGCACCCGCGCGGACACAGACATGGAACTATGGCAACACCAAGGGTGTGAACCTGATTCCGTTTGCGCGCACGGAGTTCGATGTCTACATGCCGCCGTATATCGAGCACAATTCGAAAGCCAGGGACGGCTTCGGCGATGCGTCCTTCCTCGGCAAATACCGCATTCTTTCGCGCAATGAGAAGAGCGGCAACTACATCCTCAGCGCGGGTCTGCTGGCATCAATCCCAACCGGCAGCTACAGCAACGGTGCGGCTGACGCGACTGTGACGCCGCAATTAACCGGCGGCAAAGGGTATGGGCATTTCGATGTCTTTTCGACCATCGCCGGCACTCTGCCGGTGCACAATGCCGAGAAGGCGGGCAGACCGGTTGCTTCGAACACCGTGGCTCAATTCAGGATCGGCAAGTACGCGATCCCGGAAGTTGAGGACAACGCGACCTTTTATCAAGGTGGTTCGAATGATGGCAAGACGCAGAACTTTATCGCGCCCGGCATCATGTTCGGAAAGTTCAAAGTGCAGCCGCATGATGCCAAGGCACGGTCCGGATTTGCCTTCGGTGCTGCCGAGCAGATCGCGACATCGAAGTTCCATACGTACAATCACAGCTTGTATTTTACGGGTCGCTTTTTGTTTTAGCCGTTTCGCGCGGGCTGATTCAAACCGCATGATCTCTCCACTTCGGTCAAGATGACAATGCTCCTGCCCTACGAACGGGCAGGTGCAGCCAGGGGGAGACTACTGTTGTGCCCGGCTTTTCTGCGCCATCGTCTTACGGCATCGAGGTGTACGAGTAGGGCAAGCGCGCCGCCGGTGATGGTGCAGAGAGCGCGGCGGTGCGCGATCACTGGCCCGGGCAGGTTCGCGAGTGCCAGGAGAAAAACGATATAAGCCGTCATGAAGAGAGTGAAGAGTGCGTAGTTCACATTCACCAGCGCATAGGAGAGGAAGGCGAACAGGATAATCAGGAACGCCAGCATGAGCGGCGAGGGTTGCAGATGCGCGACCAGGTAGCTGGTAAGTACGGCGCCGACCAGGGTGCCGGTAATGCGGGCGAGGGCACGTTTTACCGTTTCATTGAAGGCGGGCTTGAGGACCAGCAGGGCGGTCATCGGAATCCAATAGCCGCTGGGGACCTGCATGCGTCGATAGACTTCGGCGCTGATCGTAAGGACGACAGCGATGCGGATACCGAAGTGAAAGACAGGGTTTGGCGGAGCGTCTTCGGCCAGGACTCCTCGAAAGCTTTGCGCCATGCTTTGCTGAAAAGCTTTTTTCTCCGCCAGTGAGTGTCGGATGAAAGCGTAGATATCGGCGCGAAGTCCATGCAGAACGCGTAGTTGCACGCTGGTAAAAAGGATCTGGATGCCGCCGCCGGCCAGCACCAGGGAGGCGCGGATTGCCGCCTGCCTCCAGCCAAAAGGAAAGGCCGAGGCGACCAGCATGGTCAGGACGCATTGCTGGCCTACCCAACTGACGCCGGAAGCCCGCGTGGTGAGCAGTCCGTAGGCAAATCCCCAGATGGCGCAATTCATGAGCAGGAAGTAGTTCTGGTGACCGGCGACCATGCCGATGAGGGTTGACAGGGCCATCCCAACGGCAGCACCAATCATGGGTACAAAGCGGGAGCCGTCAATGTCATGCATGGCGCCAAAGCCGACTGTCACCGCACCGCCGGCAGCGATCATGCCGGCCCCTGGGTGCCCCACGCCGATGCCTATGCCCAGACAAAGAGCGATAGCCGCAAGGCACATCAGCGGCACGCGCCAGGAAAACTGCGTCCAGTCGTAGAGGTAAAGATCACCCAGATAGTCGCGGCGGAAAGAGGAGGGTTGCTTCTCCTGCGTCGAGGAGGTAGCTGTTGCGGGCGTCGCGGGGATGGTGGCGGGCGTGCTCATGCTGTCTGTTTGATGGTACCTGCTGCTTGCGCGCGCCCGGGCGACCGGGCGTTCAAACAGCATGCAGCGCTTCGGGCTGCGCTCAGCTCGTCCTCAGGCTCTGCTCA
>CAZZXL010000142.1:268-13836 GCA_964658035.1 uncultured Acetobacteraceae bacterium | reverse complement strand
AACCGCTCGTCTCCACGCATACTCCATAGACGAGATCAAGCGCACATAGGACCACAAAGGGAACCTTTTTCAACAAGCTCCTAGGCGGTGCGCTGGTACTGCCGCTATGGGATTAGCTACCGCGATCTCGAGCAGATGATGGGCGAGCGCGGCGTGCCCGTTGATTATTCCACGATCTATCGCTGGGTTCAGAAGTATGCGCCGGAGACGGACAAGCGGCTGCGCTGGCAGTGGCGTCGGCCACGTTCAACGAGCTGGCGGGCCGACGAGACTTACGTGAAAGTGCGCGGCAAATGGGCCTACTTGTGCCGGGCGCTCGACAAAGAAATCACCGCGCCGACCCGAGCGAAGGTGTAGACCATAACGCCGATCAACGCGCGATCGCGCAGACCGGGCAGGGAAGTGGTGTCGATTGCATCGATCAGCGCCCGCGCTTCATCCGCTTGAAGTACTGGCGTTTTGCCGCGACGCTGGGAATGCTTAGGACCGCGCACGGCATGCGCGGGATTTGAGGCCAGTACTTGGCCGACGACCATCCAGTCAAAGAGCATGCGCAGCGCAGCCAGGCGCTGCTTCACTGTCGGCTTCGAGTGCAGCTTCAGTTGCGCTTCGACGAAAGCTGCTACATGGATAGGTTCCACCTGGGCGAGATCCACGATGCTGATTTCGGCGCAGAAAGCGGAGAACTGCCGGACGGCTTCAAGGTAGGCGCGGCGGGTGTTGGGATTGCGGATGTGCGAGCTGAAGAAGTCGCGCATCCGTTTGCGGGCTTCCGGCCTCGCCGTAAAGATCGAGGGCAGGGAATTGAGCGGAGAAGCAATCGATAGAGAGGTCAAGACGGTTCCTTCCTTGCGACGACAATTGGCTGATAAAAGGAAGTCTCCTGAGGCGCTAACCACTGGATCTCTGTGAATCCAGCTTTCTCTAACGAAGCCGAGATCTCACCTCGCAGGAATGCGCGGTACCGTGAGACGTAGTGTTTAGATGTCCACCCCGCTGCTGTTTCAAAGGAGATGTAGAGGTGTACGTCATACTCCTCTCCATCCCAATCCCATACTTGATGAACGATTCGGCGCTGGCCGGCTTCACCAAAAAAAACGGGCGGCTGCATGGTTGGGCGAGTCTGAATCAAGTGGTCATAATCCCGAATCGAAGCAACAAGAATGCCGCCTGGCCTCAGCTTGCTCTTCATCTGCACGAAGGCTCGATCGAGGTCTTCTTCCGAGAGCAGGTGAGGCAACGCATTATCTGCGGCCAGGACGGCGTCGAATCCTTCCACCGGCACAGAACTCAGCTCACGCATATCCGCTACATGGAACTGCACCTCGACGCCAAGCCGTCGTGCTTCTCGAAGGGCGCGGGCGACGGAGGCCCGGCTGAGATCAGAAGCAACGACCTTGTATCCCCTCTCGGCTAGACCAAGAGTCTGGGTTCCGATTCCGCACGCACAATCGAGGACTTTTAGAGCCTGAAGGCTCGTGTATCTCTCGAGGAGAGGGCCGAGGATCCCTGCCTGTCTTTCGATACTCCGATTCCAATCCTCGAAGATGAGGTGGTAGTGTTCCGCGAGATCGTCATAAAAGCCCTCGGTTCCTGTCATCCTTTACCATCCCTAGCACGCATGATAAAGGACAGACCAGGAACACTCATCTCAAGGGATGGTGTTTGCCGATAACCTAACTTCTGGGGAAGCGAACCAAGTCTTGTAAGCTTCCTTCAGTGTTCAGACTTAAATACACCTATGAACATTGAAGACTTGGATGCGTTGACCCAAGAAATCAGGAGCCTCAAAAGGGCAAACCTACACGTTCAACTGATGCAGCGCATGGATCAGTACGAAGGGGAGACGTCCGATCCCGTAGTGCTGGCGGTGTTATTGATCGCAAAGGCAGTTGCTGCTTTGAATCTTGGCGACGTGAGTGCGGCTGACGATGCCCTGTCTAGAATTGATCCTAGCCTCCCCGACGGCGCAGTGAGGAATTACGTGACTCTGACGAAGGCCAGTGCTGCTCATCAAGGCGGCCGTTTTTCCGAAGCTGATCGCTTTCTCTCTGCGGTTACCGCGTTACCGCTAGCGAGTCCTTACAAGATGAGGAACAACGCGACACTCTATATGAGGCGTTGGCGCAAAAAGACTTTGTTCAAGCTGACTTGAATCAATTTGCGAATGCTTTGACTTATCTGGAGATGGCTTTATCGATCACGAATGCTGGAGAATTATCCGAAAATATTCACATTTCGCGAGGCTACTGCTTGCAGGCATTGGGACGGCTTGATGAAGCTGAAGAGTGTTTGAAACTCGCCCTTAGCGTCACACCTGGAAAGCTAAAGTCCGATGCGTACTACAGGTTGGCTAGCGATAGAGTTGCAAAAGGAGGAGGCAGCAGCTGCCAAGGTTAACTTTCTTAAGGCATTGAGTAGTCTTCCCGGCGGCGGGATTCAACGAAAAGATATTATGTCTGCATTGGATGAAGCCGAGCGCCAGATTGCACAGCTGAAACAGCTTGAGGTCTTTGAGCAATAGCATTTTGTTCGGAAACACTGCTCTGAAATTCTGCCATCCACGACAACTCCGGTTGGCGTAGGTGATAGCAACCGCTCTCCCCAGCCTGCTAAAATTCTCATCCATAGGCACTAAAGTCCGCAATACCTATATGAAGCGTGTTGACCTACGATCGAAATGGCAGGTATTGGCAGCACTTGCGTGGCGATATGCCTGCTTGCTTTGCTGCTCCACTCGGTGCCGGCGCATCAGGCCCTGCTAGCAGCTTTCGTTCTCGTTCCGGTTGTTCTCCTTGGTACTTGTGCCGCAATCGCTGTGGCACCCGTGAGGTACGTGACAAATATCCATATCAACCGCAAGTGCCCAATATTTAGCAGCAGACCTGCCACTTATGTTGAGGACGAGCACAGCCAATGAAGTGGTCATTCTCGGCGTACGTGCGACTTATTATTTGATAAAACATCCTTTCATCCTCGGTACCCTGAACGAACGACCATTTAGGCCCAAAGGTAATATCCATGTGAACCGGATGGTGCCGCCTATCATCTCAAGACGACGCGAGGCTGTCCTTGCCGATACTCGTAGATCCACAGTGTTGGATAGTGTGCGCCTTGAAGGCTACCAACGCCTTAACGACGGTTATTATATTCCAGGCGCATTTCCTTTTCCTCATGGCAAGCGGTACGCGCTCACACTTAGTCGCGACTTCTCGCATCGCTTCAACTTTGACTCAGACTACGACAAAACATCGTCCGCGAATCCAGTGAAGGACCTGTTCGAGGTGCTGGCTTATTACAAGCAGGCAGAAAGATAGAACACTAAGAAATAGCCTCCTATGGGTCGGCCTGCGACTGGGCCAGTATTTTGGGCTTGGCAGAGCATGCTGCACTCCAAATCCATCTTTCTCACAACAGAATACACGCCTGGGCATGCGGCAGGGCTGAGCAAAGTGCTTAAAACGTGTTCTTGTCTGCCAAGCGAAGTGTGATTCAGGAATTCGCACAAACCATACTGGCGCAACTGTGACAAAAGTGGCTAGCGCCTAGACAGGCAGCTGCTTGACTACGCTGACATCAATTGAACTGTCGGAATGTGAATCATATTCGTTAACCGGTGCGCCAGTTTCGTCACCCTGCCGACTACTACTTGAAGAAAGACTACATTCCCATAATGGAACTCCGGCCGATCTAAATACGCAGATCGATAACTCTGAACTTTATTGCTGCGGCTCACCCCCTTAGACTTTGTACAAGCTTCACTCTCTGTTTTCCTCAAACTTCGGGCTTCGGGCCCGATCAGCGTTTCCCTCCCTCCATCCAATCAACAATCAGCGCATGTGACTATGCGCTCCCTCCCTTTTGCTCGCTTTTTGTCACGATACCCGCTTTTCTGAGACTTTGCGTAGGTTTTTTGCAGTGTCTGAGCACTCAATGCATTTGGGTTCTCTCAATCTCGAACGTATGAAGGGAAGCGGATGAGACCAAAGGGTGCTGAAATCATATGAAACTTGAAGCAAACGCTAAAGTAACAATCATGTAAAGGTTTGATCTATTTAAAAGACAGGACGATTTACATTAAACAATGTTTCCCGGTGTAAAACGGACGAGGTTAAAATGCTAGCAGAGCTATCAGATGTCGTCATCGCCTTAGAAAGAGATGAGATTGTCCCTTTCTTTCAGCCTGCAGTTGAGCTCCGTACTTGAACACTCAAGGGTTTCGAGGTTCTAGTCCGTTGGCCTCACCCGGAGCAAGGTACCTTCGCCCAAGCAGCCGCGCGCGAGAGCAGCCGCGAGTGGGCCTTCAAGCTGCGCTTCGGCTTCGTCAAGGTGCGCTATCGCGGCCTGGCCAAGAACCTGCAACGGCTCTACACCAGATTCGCCCTCATCAACCTCATCACCGCGCAAAAACTCCTGGCAGTGTCCGGGCAGTAGTGCGTCTGAACGTCGAAAAACACCACGTCATCAGAAGTCCAGAACCGCACCCCCCCTTACCCCCAAAACAAACCGGAGCAAAGCACGAAAGGCCTTAATCAGAGTTGCTCAAGGTGATTTTGTTCGCTTCGCACACAGGTAGCGATTCACTTACAGGTATTCTTTCGCGCAGCCTATAGGCCGATGCTGTCTTTCACAGCTACTGCAATCCCATGTTCGGAGCCAAGATATCTTTCCGTCGTTTGAATGGAGGAGTGTCCCAAGAGAAACTTGATCTGTTAGATATCGCCTCCTGGCTTACGAGGCCCTGTTGTTTGGTATTCAAACAGAGCATTGAGGTCTTGGACTACGAGAGGTCGACTACTCGGATGGCGCGCCGGTCCCGAGCTGTTCCTATAGCGAAATCCTAAAGGGGAGGAGAAAAGCGGGTCTGGAGTGGGTTGTAAGGAGGCGCGGCGTTGAGTTCGTAAATCCAGCTACCGGTGAGCCGCTGTTCGTCGACCCAGGCACACTTGACGCCCGCGCCTTGTCACCTGGTGCTGTTACAGCCCCTCCTATTCTTGTTACAGCAGGAAAGACCCCTGCAAGAGGTTCCGATGCTGTTAGACCGTCGGCCCCCATGCTGTTACAGTACCTCCTTTAGGGAAGGAAGCAAGGGAAAGTACTAAGGGAATGGAACAAAGAAGTGTAAAGCCACGACGTCGATTGATCTTTCCCTTGTTTCTGAAGCTTTACAGAAGCACTGTCAGACCGACCATGCAGCCGTCCAACATATGGTCAGATACTGTCTAGCGATTCGACCTGATTGCACGACTTCAGAAATCATTTTCTTCATCGAGGAGAAAGGTTACATCCTTGCGAAAAACATCCGTACCTTCACGAATCCTGTAGGCTTTCTGCTTTCATCAGTTCCGAAATGCTTGAAGGGGAGACGTTCGAACGCTGGAGGGAACGGGAGAGACTTGCCCAAGAACACCGGCAAGAGGAGGAACGCCGGAAAAGCAGGAGCATCTGGCTACACTGAAGTGGATGATTGAGCAATCCAAAAAGACGTTAGACGATCCGAAAGCGAGTGAACGCGAGCGGAGTCGTGCTTGAGGAGCTTGTTGCAGAGTATCCCGAAACAGAAGATGGGGAATAGGTCGGGGACCTCCGAGGCAGAAACCTGTGAACTGGAGAACACGAATGAGCTCGAACGGAGCGATAAGCATCGCCGAGGCTCTTGGGATCAAAGCTTGATGGTAAATTTCCATGAGGACTTGAGCTCCGGGCGAGGACGTCTCAATGAATGGGCCAATAGACCCAACCAATGAGTTTTCTGAATCTTTGGAAGACAATTCGACACCAGCATTACTCAAAAGAGCTCTGGAGCTGTTCATGGCAGCAGATCCCAAGCTTGCCAGGGACGCGGCGGACAAGCTTGACGAACTTTGTGAGCGAAGGCTCGCTATGACCGGAACACATCCTGAGAAGCGTGACGTCGTAGCGGTTTCTCCGGATCATACCGAGATGAACGAACGTTGTGACGCACTTACGGGTCGGCTGATGAAGTATCTAGGGAAGCTAGTGGCCGAGCAGGGACGCACCGGAGGCTCTCAGTTGGTGCTCTTCGCCGCAGCTCGATCTTTCATCTGCACCAGTGCGAGTGTGTCTGGCGTGGAGGAAGGATTGACCAGCGCTAGAATTATCTTCGAGGAAACAATAAGAGAGCTGACGCCCATGATGCGCCAAATGCCAGAATCGGTGATTTGATGACACGAAGAGTCCAAAACGTAATCTATGTGGCCCTCCTTGCTGTGTTGGCCGGCTGCCAATCGTCACCCACCCCGCCGACAGAGGAAGACGCTCAGACAGCTTGGCACCACATCGCCGCCCAAACCACGGCGGACAAATTGGAAGCGCTAGTCAGCCTCAAGAAAACGGACGGCCAAATGCAGGACGTCAATGGAATGAAGGTCTACACCCTGTTCTACGAGGCCAAAGTTCGCTATCTCACTCCCGTTGGTCATTGGAAGGCCGGGGACGTTGAGACAATCAAATCGAATTACGGTTTTCAGCGCACTGAGAAGGGCTGGCAGGGCCCGGACGGAACGGTCTACACGAAGTAGCCGGCTTGACCGAGTTTCGGCTCCATCCTAGTCTCTCCCTACTGAGGCAATCAGTGTGGAGGATTGAGCGGATGTTTGATTCGCCAGAACAAGCTCTTACTGAGCTGAGTCGGGTAGGGTACTTCACCGACCAAAAGACAGCAACAACGGTCTACCTTGCGGGGAAGATCAACAGGCCCATCATGCTGGAGGGTCCTGCTGGCGCCGGCAAGACCGAGCTCGCTCAATCTGTCGCGCGCGCATCCGGCGCGGAACTGCTTCGCCTGCAGTGCTATCAGGGGATCAACGAGGAAAAGGCCATCGGCCAGTTTGACAAGAGTCTCCAGGAGCTCTTCGTCTTGCTGAACACCAAGTCGGAGGGATCCCATGATTGGGACCAGATCCGGAGGGACGTCACCAGTCGTGCATTCTTTCTAGCAGGCCCTCTCCTTACCGCGATCGAGAAGGAGAAGCGCTGTGTCCTCCTCATCGACGAAATCGATAAGGTCGACTATGCCTTCGAAGCGTTGCTGCTAGAACTGCTTTCAGCGTGGACATTGTCCATTCCCAAGATGGGAACAGTGTCAGCAACCACTATTCCATTCGTCTTCATGACCTCGAATCAGGAACGCCGGCTGGGTGACCCGCTCCGCCGACGGAGCTTCTACCTCGTTGTGGAGCATCCGACCGCGGAGCGCGAAGCCGCGATCGTGAAGAACAAAACACCAAACGCGAGCCCAAGCACTCACCGTTTTATTGCTGGTCTCGCGAAAGCTCTCCGGGCCTACAACTTGGAAAAGCCGCCTAGTATTTCGGAAATGAACGACGTGGCTCAGGCAATGCATCTGCTCTCGCTTGAAGAGGTGCGAGAGATCCACAAAGACATCATGCTTCCGCTCATCGTCAAGACAGAAGGCGACCGAAAGAAAATGCTGATGAAGCAGTCTTTCGAGGTCATCATCAGCACTGCTAGGCGCCATGCAAGTGAGATGGAAACGCAGGACGTAGCGGAGACTCTTCAAGATATGGTGGCTGAGGCATGAAGCTGCTCACGTCTGCACTATTGGTCCTTTCAGCAACCGCCATGAGATCAGCACAAACCTTACCCGAGAAGAAGTTCCCTGAGATCGTTTACTACGCAGACGCTTACGCGGACCACTACCATGTGCCGCGTGCACTCGTGCACGCGTTCATCACTCAAGAGTCCGGCTGGAATCGGAACGCATTGTCCAATAAGGGTGCCACCGGCCTGATGCAGCTTATGCCGGGAACCGCAGCACGCTTCGCTGTGCGGGACGCTCACTCGGTGTCGGACAACCTTAGCGGCGGCGTCCAGTACCTCGCTTTGCTGAGTTCCATGTTCCGCGGCGACCTGCGCCTGGTGACCGCAGCCTACTACTGCGGCGAGCACCACATCCAGCAGCGAGGTCTCAAGTACCAGAACCCTGAAGTCATCGCGTATGTGCTTTCGGTTCAACGCCTCTACGACCGCGAACTGCGCTTCCATCAGAAATCTAACCACTAAGGAGGAGTCGTCTTGAATCGTTGCGTTTTTCACACGCTTGCTGCTGTCGCGCTCTTGGCAACGACGGCTGGTGCACAGCAACCGACATCAGCTCTCGAAGCCGGAGAAGCCAGACGCGACGTCCAGCCGGTGATCTCAGAAGTGACAGTCTCAGCGTCCACAGTGACAGATGTTCACCTCCAGCCACTTTTCACGACCACGATACGTTTGCCCGACGCAGTCTCCTCGGTAGCCATAGGAGCGCCAACGCTGTTTTCGGCAGAGCATTCCGATCAGGAGCCGAAACTCGTCTATGTGAAGCCCTCCACAGCAAAGGCCAGTGAGAGCAATCTTGTCGTCACCATGGAGAACGGGGAGACGGTCAGTCTTAGACTGCTTTCAGACGGAGCGAGCGCCCTACATGCACCGGTCGACTTCATTGTGGATTACAAACCGCAGACGAGCTTCTTCATAGGCTCAGCGGATGGTGCGCCTACTCGATCCAAACCGGCTGATGAAAAGAAACTTGACCCTCTCGATCAAGCTCTCGACGGTCAGTCACGCGTGGCGACCCCTTCATGGCAAACCGGCACCGCACTCCCGAAGAAGGTCACGACGCCGAAAGAACCGCAATCGATAGAAGGGGCTCTAGGTGAAATCCGGGATCTCCATGGTTCCATGCTGGTGGCCTACTCCGTTCGCAATCAGAGCGACCACTGGGTGGAGGTGCTGCCCCCACAAATCGAGATGACGAGTCCAGGCGCAAAGGATCAGCTGAAGAAGAAGGCCAAGAGGCAGATTGTGATGGCCGAGCAGGTGCCTGTCGCTGGCTTCCGAGTGAATGGGCGACGCCTGGCACCAGGACAACGGATTGACGGGGTGGTCGCCTTCGCTCGGCCCGGCTTCAAGCAGAGCCAGGAAAGGTTGCTCCTGCAGCTGGCTTCCGCCAATTCAGTAGACGAACCGCTTCTTTTAGCAGTTCCTTTCGTCGCTCAAGGAAATTAGACAGCCCTCTTCGCAAGACGAATCGATTAACAAACAGTCGCAAGGAGCGTTTATGGCAAGCGTGAATCAGATTCCGAACCCCGATGAAAACAAGCCCCACCAGATAAACCTGGAGCCGCCTGAGGCTGAGCCAAGTCAATGCAACTCCCCCAAGCCATTCGTGGTCCCCGAACGCGCAGGTGCCGGCACAGGAAAAGATAAAACTAAGACCCTCCTCATCGGGATCATAGGCGTCTTCGTGTTGTTCGTAGCCCTTTTCGGATTGATCTCTACCAAGGGGAAGGGGAAATCTAAGAGTCCCAGCGAGGCTGGTAAGCCGAGTCTCGGTCGCGCTGTCACCCCAAGCGCACCAGGACAAATCATCCCATCACAAAATGCAGCGGCTCCCATCGCGGCCCAGGCAAAAACTGGAGCTCTCGACGCGCACGATATCGAGAAAACAAGGGTGGCATCTCTCTCTAGCCACAGTCCGAATTCGGCGACAACTGGTAGCGAGTTGCCAATGTCGAATAAAGCCGCGCCGGGCAAAGCTCTCGGTCAGATCAACCAGTTCCAACAGCCCGATACAGACCCGCAACACTTGAAAAACTGGGCTCCTGAACCCTACCAGGGTCAGGATCATGGCCAGACTTCACCAACGTCGCAGTCGACCCAGGAAGCAAGGCAAGAGCAGGATGAATACGGGAAAGCGTCCATGGTTTTCGTAGCGCACCAAAGCAGTACGTCAGACAAGACGTCAAATATGCTGCGTCCCTCCGTCGACAACTTCGGCCTCGCATCCGGTTACCACGTTGGAGCCCGGCTTGAGTCAATGGCCAGCACGGCACTGAATGCCCCTGTGACAGCTGTAGTTGAATACAACTACCAGCGTGGTGGTAAGGTACTCGTACCGGCAGGGGCACGAGCGATAGGGAAGATCTCGCAAGCCGACGCAAGCGGGATTATGAACATAACTTTCACCGCTCTCGAGATGCCTAACGGGGAGAACGTACCAATCTCGGCAATCGGTGCCACCACCTCTTTGCAGGCCATCAAGGGTCAAGTCACAGGAAAGAATGTCGGCCGGAGCTTCGCGGTGCGATCGCTGGCGGGATTAGGTGAGGCCGGGGCCATGCTGGTGGGCCAGGGCGGAGTCAACAGCGCCGTCAGTGAATCGGACCTGATTCGACAGCGAGCTGCCGAGAACATTGGGAATGGCGCCGATCAGCAGGTAACCAGCCTCATGACGACGCAGCACATCGTGGTGAGCGTCCCCGCCGGGACGGAGATATACCTGATCTTCACCAAGCCTCAGCGAGTGAACCCGACGTCAACACAGCTCGTGGACCCGTCAACGACAGCAAACTGAATCACAGCGCAGAGTGCCTCACTAAGGGGCCGGGTTTCCGGTCCCTTTTCTCTTGTCTAGTGATTGCGAAGACTGTTAACGAAGGGACTCGTGAACCGCAGACGGGCAAAACTCGGCACATTGCCCTTTTGCGCAAAGGGGTAAAACTCCACGCGGAAGCGTGAAGTCCTAGCCTGGTCACGGCGGGATGCCGGTAAACGAGCCAGGGTTGATAGCAGTTCAGCGTGGAAGTCGATCCGCACACGATCTAGATCCTTCCCGGTGATCCGTAGCCGTTGCAGACCAGGCCTCAAAGGGCCATTCAGAATTTGATCGAGTTTGCGAGTGGCCCTATGTTTCTCTCGCGGCGGTAATCCCGCCGAGGAGGAAACACCCATGCTCACACTTCTTCGTCAGGGCCAAGCCGCAGCCAAGCGTCGGCTCGGTCGTTCCGCTCACGCATTCATGTTGATGCTGACGCTCATGTTCGCTGCCGCGGCCGTAATGGCGCCAGCGCACGCGATGGCACAGAACCTCGGGACCACGCCTGCTGTCGGTCAGGCGGTACAGGGTCAAACAGCCGCGCAGCCCGAGGGAACTCTTCTCAACCTCGTCAACTGGGTGGGTAACGTCATCTGCCCCGTTGGAGCAGCGCTCTTTGTTGTTGCTGCGGTTGTTCAGTACCGTGGAGGCCGTGGTTGGGCGCCGAGCGCGATCACCGCTGTCTGCCTCCTGATGGTGTCCGCGCTCACGCGTCTCGCCGAGTACTTCATCCAGAACGGGCAGCAGGTCGGTTAAGAACATGCAAGCGCCACTGGTCTTTAGAGCAATCCTCGGTTTCCTTATTACGTTGGCAGTGCCGGCATCCCTTGCTGCGTTCGTGATGGCCGGCATGTCGCTTCGTAATGAGGGTGGGGTGAACTATCAGGCCAGTGGCGGCTTTCTAAAGTGGATCTTCTGGGGAGCCTTGCTCCTCACCATTCCCGGAGTGAGCACATGGCTCGTTAGCGAGTCTGTTCCGGGGGCTTCGCAGCTAATCATGGCCGCTCAGCCGGCCGCGTACACCACCGGGATGAGCAAGCTGGCTAACGACTTCGTGGATGACATCCTCGTCGACCACTTTGTCCCCGTCGCCGCTGCTGCCCTCGTTTTCAAAGCGATCCTTGACCAGTCGCAGGGCACCAACCCGCTTGGCTCGATCGTTGCCGCAATGTTTCTGCTCGGGATTCAAGGAATATACAAAGTTGCGACAGGTACCTGGATGGAAAGCGGGGCATACAGCACGACTGACATGCTCATGAACGCCTTCAACTACGCTGCCAACACGATTAGCCCCATTGTGGGAGGGCTGTCTATTTCGGCAGGAGTGCTGGCGTTTGCGCAGAGCAAACCCTGGAAGAGCTATGCGGTCAGCGGCCTGAGCTTCCTCTGCGTGACTGGAATTTGGGCTCTGCTGAAGAGCTGGAGTGGAGTCACGATATGAGGAATCCACGTGCGCTCGTTGCTGTCATTGGCTATGCAGGGTCGGGGGTGCATGAGTTGGCCCACAGGGCCTGTGTGCTCAAACGCAGTGAGGACGGCGCTCCCCCGCGGATGTGCAGCCCTTTCCATGGCACCTTGTCTGCCATGACTTCACAAGGATCAGCAACATCTGCGAGGCAATTCGATGAGTAGTGAACTTGCTAAGAGTGGTTTAAGAATTACGACGTTCGCCGTGG
This sequence comes from uncultured Acetobacteraceae bacterium, assembly GCA_964658035.1. Classification (GTDB taxonomy): domain Bacteria; phylum Acidobacteriota; class Terriglobia; order Terriglobales; family Acidobacteriaceae. The sequence goes on along the minus strand of CAZZXL010000142.1, from coordinate 1,761 downwards.
CGACATCGCTTTCACTGATGTTCACGAGTGTTCTCCTTCGCAATCCGCTTAGTAAAGGTGTGGTGGGGCTCCTTCTGTTCGGTGGCTTATTCCTTGCTATTTTGTACGGGTTTACCAAGTACCTAACGGTGCTTTGGATGTTGAGCGGCAAAGCCTCGGCTTTTGTCATTGGCAGGCTCCTGAAGCCTGTTGCCAATCCTGCTCCTCAGAGCGCGGAGCAAGCCTGATGAACTCAGGCTCGTTCGATCAGGGACTTCTAAGCATGACCAGTTGGCTGGGGAATGCGGTCATGCCCATACTTGCGGCGTTGCTAGTTGCGTACGGAGTGTGGAAGTTCTCCCGAGGCGAGGACTTCGAACGAATCATGTGGGGCTGTCTCGGAGCTCTTTCTATCTCCGGTCTGCTGCGTTTGGCCGAGGTTTTCGCGCGGCAGGGAACTGGAGCGAATCAGCCGTTTGAAGCCTTACTCACGCTGGCCGATTGGCTTTGCAACACCATCCTTCCCGTGTATGCCGGCCTGGAGGTAGCCAGGGCTGTGCTGGGAGTCAGTGGTGTCGGGCAGCGGTTGAACATTGGGGACGACTGGCTGCGCCATGTCGTCGCTGCATTTGCTGCGTTGTCTTGCTCCGGTGTGATTCGGCTCCTGGAGCACTTCGTGACAACTGGCAAGGCTGTAGTTCTTCTACGTCAGGTCGTCACGAGTAGTGCGGGGAGGTTGGCGTAATGGCTTTACGTGTAAGCCCTGTATCCCGGAATCTCGCCATGAAGGTGACCTTCATGTTTCTTGAGCTAGAGGACATGCTGGGGCTAGGACTGCTGTGTGCGGTCGCTATGGTCGGCGGCAACTTCCTGTTCTCTGACAGATATGTGTTCGGCATTCCGATGAACTGGTTTCTTGTACTCGCCATCCTGTGCGTGGGGATCCCATCGCTGATGCTGTTCAAGTACGGGAAGCCGCGTAAATACATGCTCGACCTCCTCTTGTGGTACGGCAAGCCGCAGACCTACTGCGCCCATGCTCGCGATACCAAGGTGGATGGTCCTTACCTCCAGGAGGAACAGTAATGCCGAAGACACGTGCTCAACACAAGCGCTCGCTCGAGAACCCCGCTCTGTGCGAGTTGTTGCCGATCCGTGACGCGCTCGACAACGTAATCGTACGCACAGACGGGTGTTATGTTGCCGGCTTCCGGATGACGGGCGCTCTCACCTACTTCGCCGACGACGAAGGCAGAAACGAAAACAAGGAGATGCTCGAATCATTGCTGCGGACTATCCCAGAGCAGAGCATGCGCCTCCAGTTTCGCTATGAAGTGGTCGAAGGACTGAACGGTCTCATGAGCAAGTATGAAGACCATCGCAGGACAGAGGCTCCATCCGCGCTGGTTTTGGAGCGGCACAGAACTGCTCAGTGGAAGCAGAAAGACGCGTCGGGAGAATTCCTCACACGCATTGCAACGTTGTATTTGATCTGGGATCCAGTCAAACATCAG
>CAZZXL010000142.1:0-258 GCA_964658035.1 uncultured Acetobacteraceae bacterium | reverse complement strand
GAGGTCAGCGCGACTCGGGTCGACGAGCAGGCCGAGGATCTGGCGGTCGGTATAAGACAAGATCGCCGCCACGCAGAACAGGCCGACGATTGGCCACGCCTGCGCTGCCGGCGGCCAGATGGTGAAGAAAAAGAAGCCCACAAAGGGGTTTTCCTTGTCGATGCGTAGCTGCATCGAGGCCACGAAAAGAGAGCACGTGGATGCCCTGGCTGAACTGGAATCGATCGTGAGTGGCGTTCAGTCGTCCCTGAAAGCTGC
>CAZZXL010000141.1:0-13896 GCA_964658035.1 uncultured Acetobacteraceae bacterium | reverse complement strand
TTGCGGGACTTTGGACGCTTTGCGGGACTAAGGTGATGGGGGTGGTGGCGCCAGGGCGGCGGCCGGAGAGCAGCGGCAATCAGGGTGCAATTCTCTGCATCCTGTGCCATCAAATCTGAAAGATCACACCTGAACGATCAAGCGCATTTTCTGTTTATTTAAAGCAATCATGACTGCAACGTACTGCCGGGCTTCCGGTGCCTGCTTCGTTGACGACTCAGAATTCCGCAATAGGGTCATCGTCGTGCGGCTACTCGATCCACCCTTTCCCTTCTGACATGCTCGGTCGAGAATGCGAAGGAGTATCAGGCTCCCGAAAGTCGACCAATCAGTGCAGCAGGAATACGTCCAAGCGGGAGCACCTGGTCAACCCCCCCCAGCAGCACCGCTTCGCGGGGCATTCCATACACCACGCAGGTTGCTTCATCCTGGGCAATGGTAAAGGCCTGCGCCTGCTTCATCTCAAGCATGCCCTTGGCCCCATCCGCGCCCATGCCCGTCAGGATGACGCCCAGGCCGTTCAATCCCAGTTGCCGCGCACATGAGGAGAACAATACATCGACCGAAGGCTGATGCCGGTTGACCCGTTCCCCGCGATACACCCGGACGGTGTTCTCAAGTCCCCGGCGCACCACTGCCATGTGATGGCCGCCCGGCGCCAGCAGCGCCCTGCCCGGAAGAATGCGGTCGCCATCCTTTGCCTCCTGCACGTTCAGTTTGCACAAGGAATTCAGCCGCTCGGCAAACTGCCGTGTAAACGCCTCCGGCATATGCTGCACGATGACGACGCCGGGAAAGTCGGCAGGCAGCGGGGCCAGTACGTCTTTCAACGCCTCCGTGCCGCCGGTCGACGCGCCGATAGCCACAACCTTGTGGGTGGCAGCGAAGTGGCGCAGCGGCAACACACTATCCTTGCCCGCATTGCTGCCCGCATCTTCGACCGCTTTCGCCGACGGCAGAGGAGCAATGCGGACGCGGGCCCTGGCCGCCGCCTTGACCTTGTCGAGAATGTCCTGCGACTGATCAAGAGTTCCACTCGAAACGTCCAGCTTCGGCTTCGAAATATAGTCAACCGCGCCCAGGCTGAGCGCCCGCAGGGTGGTCTCTGCGCCGCGTTCGGTCAGCGATGAGATCATCACCACCGGCATGGGGTGTCCCCGCATCAGCTTCTCAAGAAAAGTGAGCCCATCCATGCGCGGCATCTCGATGTCCAGCGTGAGCACATCGGGATGGAGGGCCTTGATTTTCTCGCGTGCCACAAAGGGATCGGCCGCGGTACCGATCACTTCAAGCTCCGGATCGGAGCTCAGGATCTGTGTCAGCAACTGTCGCATCAGGGAAGAATCATCGACGATGAGGACTTTATAGGGTGGATGCATAGTTTGGGTCTCGGCGGCCTCGAAAGACTGTAGAGCAAATACCTGTTGCTATGGTGTTCTTGAGATCTTCCGGCTGGCCTTCTTGTTGAAAGCACCAGCCAACATCGTCCTTCGCTCTACACCTGCAGAAATTTGTCGTGGCAGGATTTCAGAACAACACAGCTTCGCCGCCAACATCTTCATCGACGGGATGAAGGCTGTGCGTCAGTTCGGTGCGCACGATCGCCGGCAGGCAGGAACCATCTACGGAATGCACCATGGCCTTTCCTGTATCGGTCCGGAAATAGACCTGGACGGCATGCGTACCACCGAGCCGTTCTGCAAGCAGCGGAATTTTTTCAGTCTCGAGAAAACTGCGAATGAAGGCCGCATTCTGATCGCCGATAGTCGGCGACGGGAGTCCGGCGATGACATTGCCCGCCCCGAAAGCCTTGGCCACCAGTCTTCGCCTGTCTCCACCTTCGCGCATGATCCCATTGATCAGCAGCTCCATCGCCTGCACACCATACCGCGAAGACCTGTCACGGTTACCATCACCAGGCAGAAAGATATGATTCATGCCGCCAACCTCGGTCACCGGGTCACGCAGGCAGACGGCAACACAGGAGCCGAGCAGTGTCTGCAGAAGCAGCGGCTCCCGGCTGGCCAGGACTTCGCCGATCACGATGCGCTGGCGCTGCTCCCCGGTCAAGGGAGCAGCCAACGCCGCCAGGCGATGGTGTCTCTGCGTGCGCTCACTTCGCGACACGACTGCTTTACCGCATCTGGACGCATCCAGGCGTACAGTCCGGCCGATCACACTGCTTTGTGACGTCTTCACGGCGCGCCCTCACTCCGCCGGGATTCGGCAGCGGCCGCCGCCCTGGCACCTGGACTCGAGGCCGACGGGGCCGTGTCCCCGGTTCTTAACTGGTAGATGGTCTGATTCAGGGGGAGAACAGCATCGTGCAGCCACGGAACATGCTCCGAGTGACCCAGGAACAGGTAGCCGCCCGGCCGAAGACAGCGCAGCATTCTTCGCAGAAAGAGTTCCTGGGTTTCCTGATTGAAGTAAATCAGGGCATTGCGAAAAAAGATGGCATCAAGATCTACCCGCGGCGGCCACTTTGCGTCCATAAGGTTCAGCCGTTCGAAGCGCACCCGGTCCATCACTTCCTTCTTGACCCGCACCCGGCCTGACATGTTTCCTTTGCCGCGGAGAAAGTAACGGGCCTGCATCCCGTCAGGGACAGTGTCTATCGCCTCCTCGGGATACACCCCCTGCGCCGCAGTCGCCAGTACAGTGGTGTCGATGTCGGAAGCAATTACGTCGATCTCCCAGCCATCTGCAGAAGACGGTAACGCGCGGCCAGGGGTCAACGGCGCCCGCCGGACGCCGCCCGCCAGCGCGTCGAGCACGGTGATGGCAATGGTATATGCCTCTTCGCCGGTTGAGCATGCGGCACTCCAGATGCGCAGGCGCCGCGGGCTGCCGGGCTTTGCGGCGGCGACGGCTTCAGGCAACAGCGTCTGCGCAAGAAAGTCGAAGTGATGCTTCTCCCGGAAGAAAGAGGTCTTATTGGTAGTGATGCAATTGATCAGTTCAGCAAGCTCTTTGCCGCCGTCCTGCACTCGCTGCACATGGGTGAGGTACGCGGAATAGTCTTCCAGGCCGTAATGGCGCATGCGCCGGGCAAGCCGGGCAGAAAGCATGGCCTGCTTCCCATCACGCAGCCATATGCCGGTCTCCCGGTGAATGAGGTCGCGAAAGCCGCGGAACTCCTGCGGCGTCATCGGGCGGAGTGAAGGCGAGAGCGCATTCTGCAGGGTCGTCAACGCTGACTTCTTTCTCGTAGAGGAGCAGGTGCGGTTGGTTCAACGAGGTTGTTGGGTAAGCGCTGTGTTCTTACCACGACGCCATTCTGCTGAGGGTGTGGAACGCTGACAGGTTCAAGAGCAAATTTCTTTTTGCCATGGTGTTTCCTGAGATCTTCCAGCTGGCCTTTTCTTGCTGAAAGGTCAGCCATCGTGGTCCTTCGCTCTACACCTGCAGAACATTTGCTCTATTCCATCGCCTGCGGTGCTGCGCCGAGCTCGGACTCGCTCAACAATTGTTCCAGGTTGAGAGCGACGGCCAGATGCTCGCGCGTCTGGAAGACACCGTTGATAAAGCGCGTGTCGACCGCTGTCCCGAAGTCCGGTGCACTTCGGATCGCATCGTGCGCGACCTGCAGTACATCTGAGACGGCATCCACCAGCAGCCCCACCATCTTTTCAGCAACCATGGCAATTACGATGACAGTAAATTTGTTGTATTCGACGACCGGCAGGTGAAATTTCATCCGCAGATCAACCACCGGCAGCACCGTCCCGCGCAGGTTCATGACCCCGCGAACGTGCAGTGGCACATTGGGTATGGGAGTGACGGGCGCGTAGCCGCGAATTTCCTGGATACTGTACAGCTCCAGTCCATACTCCTGCTCATCGAGCAGAAATGTAAGAAACTGGCTGGAGGCGGCTTCCGTCTGCTTCACAATAGCCTTCATTCGTTCTTCCTTTCGCGGTCCCGGCGGTAGTGCTTCGCGCCGGCCTTCCTGGAACAGATTTCCCGTAGGTGTAGAGAGAAGGACAGCTGTTGGCATAGCAACACGGAAATTGCTCTAGAACTCTTCAAAACTGTCATCCGATGAGAGGTCGGCAGCAAGAATGCGCCCGCCGCCGCCTGCCGGTACTGCCACCTGCTCGAGAGACCTTTCCGGCCGACTGGAATACCGGGACGCGCCGGCGAAGCTGCCGCCCGGGCGGGTCGAAGCCCCAGGCCAGGCTCCGGAGCCTGGCCTGGCCGGCTTCGCACTGCGAACGGCGGTCGTGCGGACGGCAGACGCACGAGCTGGCTGTGATTGCAATTCGGCAGGGGCCTGTCCGTCGCGATGAAGTTTGAAGGTACTGACCAGCTGCAGCAGCTTCGCCGCCTGTTCGGCAAAGGATTGCGCGGTTGAAGCCAGCTCCTCGGTCTGCGCGGAGTTGGACTGCGTAACCTGGTCCATCTGCGTCACGGCTGTATTCACCTGTTCTATCCCGGTGCTCTGTTCCCCTGACGCTGCCGCCATCTCGCCCACGATATCTGTGACCCGCTTGACCGATCCGACAATGCCCTGCAAAGTGGCCCCGGAACGGTTGACCAGTTCCGTGCCCTTTTCGACCCTGCCGACCGAATCGAGGATGAGCGTCTTGATCTCCTTGGCTGCCTCGGCACTGCGCTGGGCGAGGCTGCGCACTTCGGCGGCGACAACAGCAAACCCGCGCCCCTCTTCGCCCGCCCGGGCCGCTTCGACGGCGGCATTCACGGCCAGCAGGTTGGTCTGGAAAGCTATCTCATTGATGGTCGAAATAATGTCGGCGATCTTCGAAGAGGAGGTATGAATGTCCGCCATCGCAGTGATCGCCAGGGTAACGACGCCCTGACCTTCTTCGGCCGACGCTCGCGATCCTGCGGCCAGCTGGCTTGCCTGCTGAGCATTGTCTGCGCTCTGCCGGACAGCCGCCGTGATCTGCTCCAGACTGGCAGAGGTCTGCTCCAGGCTGGCAGCCTGCTGCTGTGCGCCGCTGGCAATCTGGTGTGCCGCGGCGGCAAGCTCGAGAGAAGATGCATTGGAGTGCGCCGCGCTCTCCGCCACCTCAAACAGGGTATGGCGCATCTTCTCGAGCGCCGCATTCAGGGCGGCAGCCATCTTTCCGACTTCGTCTTTCGTATCGATTTCGAGCGAGACCGTCAGGTCGCCATCGGACATCTGCTCGAGCACGAGGACTGCGTGGCTAAGGGGTACCGAAATGCTCCTCACGATAAAGAAGGTAATCGGAATGATCATTGCTACCGTTAGCAGGAGTCCCATCAGCACTCCATGCACCGTACTGCTGACGGCTTCGCGGATAGAAGCCAGACCGTCTTCCGCACCCCGCTTATTCAGATCAACCATCGACTGGAGCTGCGCAGAATAGCTTTCATACAGCGGTCGGAGCTGTTGCTCGAAAATGACCTGTGCGCGGACATTTTCGGCGGCGCTGGTGGACTGACCGACCCTCTGCACCTCCGCAAAGGCAGCGATAAACCTACTTCGCGTGGCCTCTGAATCCGCAAAGATGGCAGCTTCTTCCGGAGTGAAAGGGGTGCTCTGATAAAACTTGAGGTCCACTTCGTCGGCCGCCCGCAAGCTGCTGATTGCGGCCCTGCGTTGTTCTATCTCGGCGGCATCGCTTGAGGCCACCATCTGCAGAAGCGAAGACACGGATTCCTGGAGGCGGGACTGGATGCGGGTAAGTGCCAGCACCGAAGGAAAATAGTTTGTTGCCAGCATCTCCGACTTTTTTTCGACCTGCTGCGCCTGGTGCATCGTGAACATGCCAAACAGCAGGCTGACCAGCAGGACTGCAGTGAATCCAGCGGCAATGCGTGTACCAATTTTCCAGTCCTTCATTCGTGTCCACCCATACGGAATAGATTTCAGCAGTCGTAGCTAGTACCGCCAGGTGCAGGAATGCCGGCCGGAAGCGAACCCCCGCCGCGGCAATGGCTTCCTGGCAACGGGTTAATGTGCGGCCACCAGCGCGCGTCCCCTGGTTACACCTGTTCTTGAAGACGGCGGAATGGCAAACAAATTCATCTCCGCGAGCGATGCCACGTCAAGGATGGGTGCTACACACCCATCCCCCAGGATGGTCGCTCCCATCAGCCCTCCGACCTTATGCAGGTTCTTTTCCAAGCTCTTCATCACCACCTGCTGCTGCCCCAGCAGTTCATTGACGACCAGGCCGATCTTCTTTCGCCCGACCTCAACTACCACCACCAGGTCGCGCTCATCTGCCAGGTCCCGCTCATCTGCCAGGCCGCCTTCATGGCCCTTGAAACCGGCGGCGACCGGCACACTCGCTTGAGCCACCTCTGTGCTGGAGACGGCCTGCTCACTCTCGGCAGGAAGAGCCACAAACCGGCATAAGCGCAGCACCGGAATCGATTCCTCCCGGATGACGATCACTTCACCCTGCTCCGCCAGCCGGACGATCCTGCCCGCCTCCGGGGCCAGGGTCTCAATCACCGAGAGCAAGGGCAGCACCAGCGTACGATCTGCTACCCGCACCAGAAGACCTTCGAGAATGGCAAGAGTGAGGGGCAGTTCGATCGAGACCGTCGACCCGCTGCCCAATTCGCTGGCCAGCGTCACCGTACCGCTTAACTGCTGAACATTGCGCTTGACTACGTCCATCCCGACCCCCCGGCCGGAGAGGTCGCTGACCTGTTCCCTGGTAGAAAAGCCCGGCTCGAAGATGAGCATCCTCAGCTGGTCTTCTGTCAACTGGGCTTCGGCAGCGATCAGGCCGCGTTCGACTGCTTTCCTGCGCACCACCGCCGTATCGATCCCAGCGCCGTCGTCCGAGATTTCAATCACGATGCGGCTTGCCCGGTGGAAGGCACGCAGATGAATCAAGCCCTCTTCTGTCTTTCCATTTGCCAGCCGCACAGCAGCGGCTTCAATGCCATGGTCGGCGGCATTGCGGATCAGGTGAGTGAGCGGGTCGCCCAGTAACTCGAGCATGCTCTTGTCGATTTCGGTTTCTTCGCCAGCTGTTTCCAGGCGGATTTTTTTACCGGTAGATTGTGCAATGTCGTAGACGATGCGCGTATACCGCTGAAAAAGCGACCCGATCGGCAGCATGCGGACCGACATCACGCGCTCATGTAATTCACGGGTATTGCGCTCCATTGCCGCCACGGCCTCCCGCAGCTTTGGCAGCCCTTCCGGGGTGAAGCTCTCGACCATCTGCGCCGTCATCACCTGGGCAATCACCAGTTCACCCACTAGATCAATCAGCCTGTCCACCTTGTCCGTGGTCACTCGGATCGATGACGTTTCAGCGCCTGCGGTACTCCTTCTGTTTACTTTTCTTTCATCAACAGTGGCAAGCCTGGCCTCCGCAACCGGCACCACGACGAGTCCGGTCTCGACAGCTTTTTTGGCCGGTGGCGGGGATCCGGCTACAGACTCAGGTCCGGCGGCGGCAGGCTGTATGCTCACGGTAACCAGGTGTTCAACAAACTCGAACACTTCGCGCAATTCCTCTTCCGCCGCCGTCGTCTCAAGCTCCAGGCTCCAGTGCAGATACGACTGTTCCGGATCAAGATCATCGAGGGCAGGCAACTGGTCGGTGAAAAGCCGACAGGCTTTTACCGTTCCCAGGCTGACGAGATTGCGCAGCAGAACGATCGGGTTTGTACCACTGGAGAACATCTCCCGCATGGGCTGAAAAGCGATAGTGTACGTACGCATCGCGGAGGCGTTCAGCTCCTGAACCGCGGCCAGGGGTAACGTAATGGCTACAGCTTCTTTACCGTCTCCCTGCTCATAAGCTGTCAGCTTCTGTAATTGATCAAGCAGCTCCGGCATGGTCGCGGGAGGCTTGGCATCGTCATCGGCCTCGAGCAGCGCGCGCAACACATCGACCGAACGCAACAGTACGCTGATCACTTCTTCCGTGACCGGCACTTCCATCGAGCGCAGGCGGTCGAGCAGGCTCTCGAGTGCATGGGTAAAGCGGACCAGGGTCTTCAGACCGAAAGAGCCTGCCCCGCCCTTGATCGAATGTGCTGAACGGAAAATGGCATTCAAGGTCTCGACATCGTCGGGTCGGGAGCGCAGTTCAAAGAGACCTGACTCCATGGAGACGACATGCTCCGCGCTCTCCTGCATAAAGGCATCGCGGAACTGGCTGAGATCGATTTTCATGGCTTCGCTTTTCTCCTGCAGCTTTCTTTCGACAGAACGGGGCTGACCCTGGATCGTCAACGCGGCCTTCTCCTGCGGTACGCCCCTGTCTTCAGCAGACAGGCAGGCAGCGACCGACAGGCACTAGGAGGCAGACGTCAGGGAAGCACCTTGGCAATCGTCTGCAACAGCTTCTCCGGATCAAAGGGCTTGATGATCCAGCCCGTGGCCCCAGCCGCCTTGCCTTCTTCCTTCTTCGCCGACAGGCCTTCCGTGGTCAGCATGAGGATGGGTTTGGACTTCAGTGCCGGCTGTTTACGCAGGTTCTTGATCAACGTGATGCCGTCCATGACGGGCATATTCAGATCGGTAATGATGAGGTCAACGGTAATGTTCTGCAGCTTGTTTAAAGCATCCTGACCATGTTCGGCTTCGATGACTTCGAAGCCGCCCTCGCGCAGAGTAAAGCCCACCATCTGCCGCATGGAAGTCGAGTCGTCGACGATTAATGCTTTCCGCAAGTCACCCTCCAGGGAGCCCATTTAGAACGTCTTGAACTCTGTTACTAAAACAGTTCGACATCTCCCGCATCGGCTTCGGCTTCAAGCGAACCTGCGGCCTGTCGTTCTTCACGCATGGTGTAGGCACTGAAGTCTTCATCGGCAGCCGGTACATCGCTGCTTACAGTACCAAGGTGTTTCTCGAGTTTTGCCTGGAGCGCATCCAGATCTTCGACTACGTGGGTAATCCTCTGGTTGGTCCGGTCCTGGAACTGCATGCCGCGCACCGCCCTGCCAATGTCAGTCGCCAGCAAGGCGCCATCTGATGTCATGGCGCTCAACGTGGCTTTCATCTCTTCATGGGCGGCATGAAGTTCGTCCATAGAATGATCCACCTCGCGCCGACACTGCTCGGACCGCTCCTTGTCCCGTGTGCTCATTCGTCGAAGATCTTCGAGCGCATACGTGGCGAGCGAGCGCAGGCTTGCCGCCAGTTCGCTCACCTCCGCCGTCACTTCCTGCGATTTGAGGGTCTGGGCAGAAAGTTCGACGGCGACCGCAGCAAAACCCGCGCCCAGACTGCCGGAATGTGCCGCTTCAATCCGTGCGTTCAGGGCGAGAATTTTGTTGCCGGTAGCGATATGCTCAAGCTTCAACAATGAGCCGCTGATCTCGAGCGAAGCCTTCTCCATTTTTTCAATGCGTTCGATCGCCTGGTAGGCAAGCTCTTCCGCTTCTGTAGAAGAAGTCATCATCTTCAGCATGGTGTCGCTGCAGCCCTGGAGGAGACTTTCAAAAGACTTCCGCCCGGCGCTCGAATCATCATGGACCAGGAATTCCGTGCTTTTCGCGACGGTTGCCTTGGCGCGCTCGGCAATTCCCTGGAAGCCGCGGCAGACCTCGACGACCGAGTCTTCGATCTGCTTGGCCGTCTGCTTTAACTGCAGGCTCATCTTTCCCAGGTGAGGGAGATAACGCGTGAATTCTTCCTGCGTGTACGTGCCGCCGACGGACGTATTGATCAACGTGGCATCGGCGAATGTTCCTGCATCACTGTGTAAATTATCCATGGACCTCACGATGCCGCTCCAAACTTATGCGAATACAAATTGCTTGACTGCACCTGCATATTCAAACCAGCAAAGCAAAGCGGGCGAGGCATTCTTGAGCACGAATCCATGCGTCCTTGACTTTTGTCCCGCATCTAGTGCCAGCAGCATCTGCAGCGAACTGGCATCAAGGTAATCGACGCCATCGAGGTCAACCACGACATCAGCATTGCCGGCAGAGAGCCGCAGCGCCTCGGCATAAAACTCCTCCCGCGGCAGCCACTCTCCTTCACGTACCGGATGAACTTTCAGCGGCAAAGAGGGAGCATCAGCAGGAACATTCTTCACCAGCGCGAGCTGTTTTTTGGACTTCGTAGATCCCACGAATATCACTCTCCCTGATTCAGGCATGCCAGCGCATTTGGCGAGTGACTAGAACTTGATTGCAGTCCTCAACCTGGCGTTTCTCAGTAAAAAGCCCGGTCAGACGATGCTGGCTGCCTCAAGGCAGCCGACCAGCGTTGTCACTCTCTGCTGTGTATCGGCGGCAAGGGCGAAACCTCTACTTTTGCACACAGTTGCCTTTTGTCTTCGCGGGGATGCGCAGGAACATCAATCTTTGCGGCCGCCGTTCTGAGGCCCGCTGGCCACGGAACTGAGACCTCAGCCAGGCTGTCGGACCCGTCAGCGCGGTCGATGCCCGGCTCGGCTGTGTGATGACCTGAGCGACCGCATCCAGAGGATTCTGGCGACTCAATTGGCTGGCGGTCGGCCCGATTGTGTTTATGAAGAATGAACGCGAGCCGGCACAGACCTCAGCGTTCTATCGACCCGCGTGCACAATGGTCAGCCGCCGGGAAGGAGCGCCCAAGGCCCAAGGCTTAAGGCCCAAGGCAAACTATCAAATGCCCAAAGTACGAACACCAAGAACTGATCCGCCTTGGCGATGTGCCGGGTTCCTGAAAAGCTGCCTCAGATTCGGTGCAGCCATAGTTATCAACCAATCCCCTGCTCCACGGGCGTGGTCTTTCTATCGGCGCAGTTTGGTGAGTGATGAGGATGAGACTCTTGCGAATTCTTTGAGCTAACTCGCTTGTCGTTATTCTGTCTGCGATAACATTCTGTCTGCGATAACCTTTCGAAAGCTGCTTGCACCAACATCATCCAAGCAAAAGCCGATTATCTACAGCTGGTCAGCAACGATGCCATGTCGACTTACTGGCCCAGCTTGAACGCGAAAAGCGAAGTGCCTACAGAGACCAGCACATACTGCTGGCCATCTACGAGATACGTCTGCGGCGCATTCGAAATAGAACCGATGCGGACATGCCAAAGCGGTGTGCCTTTCGCAGGATCGTAGGCCACCAGGTTGCCCGTCATGTCACTGCTGAACAGTAGCTTGCCGGCAGTAGTCAGCAGCCCCGTAATACCGGTTGGTGAGGAAGAGCCGCCGGGAAAGCGATACTTCCAGGCAGGCTTGCCTGTTTTGTAGTCAATTGCCACGATTGATGTGCCAAGCGATCCCACCGCATCCTCTTCCTTGCCGCCAAGGCCGGTCACGATGCGCGGATTGCTTTCAGTGAGGTAGTACATGGCATAGTTTTCGCGCAATTGGACGTAAAACAGACCCGTATCCGGATCAAAGCTGGGCGGCGGCCAGTTGGTGGCGCCACCATTATCCGGCGAGACCAGTGAGCCCGCGAAGATGGAATCCTTGGCAGGGTCACGTACGGGTGAGCCGCGCTTGTCGATGTTCGCGGCCCAGTTCGCCGCATCATCATATTTACTGGTCAGCAGGTGCTCCCCGGTCGTGCGATCGACGACAAAGAAGTAGCCGTTGCGTGCTGCCTGCATTACCATCTTGCGCGGCTTGCCGTTGAACATGCCATCGACAAAGACCGGCGACTGTGTCGAATCCCAGTCGTGGGTATCATGCGGCGATGTCTGGAAGTACCACTTCATCTTGCCCGTGTCGACATCGATCGCGATCAGCGAACAGGTATAAAGGTTATCGCCTTCGCCACGAGTTTCAGAGGTATAGGCAGGCGTTGGGTTCCCGGTAGGAAATACATATAAGTGGGTGTCGGGATCATAGGAACCCGGCAGCCAGGTCTGCGCGCCGCCGTGTCGAGCAGCATCCAGGTTCTTCCACGTATCCAGCCCTGGGTCGCCTTCTTTCATCGGGACGGTGTAGAACTTCCACTGCAGTTCGCCGGTATTGGGGTCGAACGACTGAAGAAAACCGGGCGAATCAAGATCGTCGCCAGTCCCGACGATGACATGGTTCCCAACAGCTACTGGCGCGGCGGTCGAAAAGTATTCCTGGTTAAAGTCGGCAATCTCTTTGTGCCAGCGTTCTTTGCCGGTCTTTGCGTCGAGAGAGATAAGGTAGTCGTCGGGGGTCTCAAAATATAACCAGTCGCCGACCATGGCCATGCCCCGGTTGCCAATGTGCGTACCGCCCTTAGTCTTCCAGAAATAATGCCAGAGCACAGTGCCATCACGTGCATCAATGGCCCACGCGTTGTCTGGAGCAGATGCGTACAGAATGCCATTCACCTGCAGCACTGCGCCGCCGACTTTCGGCGGAAACCCACCGGGCGGGGCTGGCTCTGTGGCTTCACCGCCAATAATCGTCGGCGGCCCCTCTGCTGCGAAAGAACCACCGCCACCGCCGGCCCCCAGGGGCAGGGTATTGGTCCAGGCCAGCGCCAGGTTCTTGATATTGGCCTGGTTGATCTGCTTCAACACACTATAGCGGCGCTGGGAATAATCACCGCCATAGGTCGGCCAGGAGTCGGTTGCAGGTTTTGAGAGTAGAGCAGGATCAAGCCCCTGGCCATGAAAGCGGGTGGGAGCAATAGCTATGGCGAGCAGGGCAAATACCCATGGCATTTTCTTCATTGAATCGTCACCAGGTAGGCAGTCAGGTTATGGATGTCCGCGTCTTTGATGGTTGGCAGCATATCGAGGTGTGCCTGCAATGGATTGTGAATCGCGATCTTCGGCACATCCCCGTGGATCGGAAAGCTGTGGTAGGTCCCATCATCGGCCACCAGAGCAATATCAAAGGCGTCGACGTGCATCAACTTACCCTCGTAGACGTGCCCAGCGGGGAAGACAACTGTAACTGTCGTAGGCGGTACTTTTGAGGCTGCCGGCGCCGGACCGAACGATCTGCCGCCTCCACCGGACAACACCAGGTTCTGGACTGTCTTCGGATCATGCTTGCCTATGCCCGCCAGGTCGCCAGTCACCGAGTGGCAGCTGCTGCACTTACCTGCACCGTTGAAGTAAGTCTGCCCTGCCTTGGCGTCACCGACCAGGATGTTGATCGGTTCCGAGGGGGCGGTTCCCCGAGTCGCCATGGGAAGACTGTGTAGATAGGCGGCGACGTCGGCGATCTGCGCATGGTCAAAGTCGAACTTGGGCATACCTTTGTCGGGGCGGCCGTTCAGGATGACGGTACCGATCGACTCTCCATGCTGGTCGTCGAGCAGTATTTGCGAACGCACCAGATTGGGTCCCGTCTCCCCCCCGCGTGCATCCGAACCGTGGCAGAAGCCACAACTGGAACTGAAAATCTGTTTGCCATGCGCGATGGCGGTCGGATCGCCCGGCGGTCTTACGGGGTACGCCGGCGCCATGTACCGGGCGGGTACTGCCGGCGTGGGTGTTGCTTTCGGCGTGATGGCCGGCGACTGCGTGGCAAGCGGCTGTGTCGTCTGCGAGGAGACCGGCGCAGCGGGCACCGGCGTCGTCTGAGCCTGCAGGAGACACGCCAGCCCTGAAACAAGAAAGATCCCGAGGATTGGTACGTGCTTCAAAAGCGTTCACCTCTGTGCATTACAGGATGCATGCATCCTATACAAATTTTGAGCAGGTTTGCGACCTTGCCTCCCGTTCATTGCCTCCCGTTTGATGAGCCGGAGGTCGGGTATGGCTTGCGCGCGCACTCACTTTGGCAACGATACGTACAGGTTACGGACTTGTATATCCGTCCCTGCGGGATACGTTGGGGAGAGCCAGCTTGGGCTGGCAATCTTCCACCCCCCTAACATTCCTCGGGAAACGAGCCCGCGGCCTGGTTCCTGTCGAGACAACACTTTGAGCAGGCGAAAGCCCTTACATGGCGATGAAGCGATAAAAACAGCGGCTTAACGATCACAATAGGTATGCAGCGGTCTTGCTCGAGGCGCATCCGCCAGCTGCAGAGGGCAGATCCGCGGCG
>CAZZXL010000140.1:0-13933 GCA_964658035.1 uncultured Acetobacteraceae bacterium | reverse complement strand
TATTTCACGATGTTCTCCTCTGGCACACTCATGGGCGCGATGACTGCGACGCGGTGACTCTCGCGAACAGCGCGCAAATGGCCTCTATCTCTAAGTGCGGAAAAGAAGTGTCTGCCGGGTTCAGGGTCTGGATAAAAACTTTCTGTGACGTACGTGGGCCGTTATTCCGCGGTACTTCATGGATTGGCAGCTCCGGGCATCATCTTTGGGCAGCGGGGGCGAGAGCGGAGATGGCCTTTTTTAGCCGCACTCCCGGTAGAGCTGCTCCCGCCGCCTGCTGTGCGCTCGACAGCTCCAGGTATTTGCCGTAAGCATTGTGGTGCCCGGCCCTGATAGTTGATCATTGAAGCTGCGGCTCAATGGGAAGCTAACTGAAGCTTTTGCCGAGTGCTTCTACCGGGTTGCCCGCCGCCGGGAAGTAGAGCATTTGGTTTCTGGTCATGGATGGCGATGTTGTCGGTGCTTGAGCCGCAGACGCCTAAACCGAACTTTAGATTGTGAGTCGATTGATGATCCGAAGAGAGTTTTTGCGGCTGACATCCTTGGCGGCTGGCGCCGTATCTTTACCAACCTACCTGCGAGCCGCTTCCACAAACCCGCTGGTTATGGATGGCCTTTCGGCGGAAGGAGGAGAGCAGCTTTCCACGGAAGCATTGCAGGAACTGTTTTTAGATCCGCCGAAACGGTATCGTCCCATGGTGCGCTGGTGGTGGAATGGCGACCGCGTTGTGCCTGAGGAGATTCTTCGCGAGCTGGATGTGCTCCAGAAGGCGGGGATTGGTGGTGTCGAGATCAATCCCATCAAATTTCCGGCTGAAGCTGATCCCATGAATACCAAGGCGCTTACCTGGATGAGTGACGAGTGGATCGCGGTACTTGAAGTTGCACTGAAAGGAACGAAAGAACGGGGGATGACCTGCGACATGATTGTCGGCTCCGGTTGGCCGTACGGGGGCGAGTTTCTCACGAGAGAAGACCAGACCCAGATGATGGCCCTGGGGACACGAGAGTTGATCGGGCCGCAGCATGTTCGCTTTACTACTTCGGAGTTGATCGCAGACGTCCACCCTAAGTTTGTTTCTGCTTACAAGGATCCTCTGAAGCAATTCTCAATGGCTACCCTGGTTCCCCACGAGCTTGCGGATGTGCATGCTGCTGTGCCTATTCGCCTGGACGCGGGCGCAATCTCATTCGACGTTCCGGCGGGTAAGCATGTTTTGTATTTTCTTGTGAAGCTTACAGGCTTTATGGCGGTGATCAATGGCGCTCCCGGCGCAAGCGGGCCGGTGCTCAACCACTACAACGCGGCAGCGGTTTCCGGGTACCTGGATCGTATCTCAGATCGACTGTGTTCGCGCATCGGACCGCTGGGGCAGCACTTCAGAGCGTTTTTCACGGACAGCATCGAGCTTGAGGGAGAGAACTGGTGCGATGACATGCTGGACGAGTTCAAGCGCAGACGCGGGTATGACCTTGCGCCCTTCCTGCCGTTCGTTCTCTTCAAAGTCGGAGAAATGGGAAACGCCATAGCTCAGCCCTACGGTGCGCGGTTTTCAGAGGACTTGGAAAAACAAACCAAGCTTGTTCGCTATGACTTTGAAACAACGAAACAGGAGTTGTTCGAGGAAAGATTTGTCGCTACATTTGTCGCCTGGTGCGCAAGAAACGGAGTGAAGTCGCGCATGCAGGCATACGGGATGGATTGCGATCCGATCGCGGCCGGGATGATGGTGGATATTCCTGAATGTGAGACATGGATCCGTTCTGAGGAGATCCAGGCTTTTGGAGATGGAGACTATGATCATGGTCGGAACTACACCATGATCAACAAGTTCGTTTCTTCAGCAGCGCATTTGTCCGGTAAGCGGCTGATTAGCTGTGAGGAGATGACTAACACCGATGATCCCTTCCACGCGTCCCTGGAACGCATCAAGGTTGCGGGAGACCAGAGTATTTTGTCAGGTGTTACCCAGTCAGTCCTGCACGGCTTTAACTACAGTCCGCTCGCCATTCCCTTTCCCGGGTGGGTACGCTACGGAACGTACTTCAGCGAACGAAATAGCTGGTGGCCTTATTTTAGGTTATGGGTGGATTACAAGGCACGTCTATCGGCTCTGTTCCAACATGCAGAGATGCAGGCGGACATTGCAATTCTGCCACCGCGGGCTGACCTTGCGGCGACTTACGGATTTCAGCGTGATCCATTTCCGAGGGTCGCTTATCCAAGCTATCTTTACAAACTGTGGGAGGTGATCCACCAGAATGGCAGCGGCTGCGATTACGTCACGGAAGACATCGTCCGCAGGTCAAAAGTGGCAGGCGGCCGGCTTGTATTCCATGGAAGATCTTATAAGGCGATCGTCTTACCGCAAGTGGAATCACTTCATATCGAAACCGCAAAGCAGTTGCTGTTGTTTGTAAGGTCGGGCGGAACGGTTTTATTTCTTGGTGCAACTCCGCGACTGTCTGCCGGGCTTGATCAACATGTGGAGGAAAGCGTGCAGGTGTTGGAGACTATCTCGACGATGCGGGCCAGCTATCCTCTACGTTCGCCCCTTGAATCGGTCAGCGAGACCAATATGGTGGACTGGTACCGTACGCTGCAAGGGCGCTATTCTCTAGAACCTGATGTACTGATTAGTACGCCAACGGATTACATCAGCCAGATTCATTACCGCAACAGAGAGCAGGATATTTTCTTTTTCACGCACTATGGGCCGCAGCCGCGACTGACCTTCGAAGCAAAGTTCATGACTGGAGAGAAGACAGTATGGCTTTGGGATGCGGAGTCTGGCACGCGCTCTCGAATCACCGCCGGAGCAGCGAACAATCAACTGACAATCTCACTTGGTCGTTCGGAATCAAAGCTGATTGTTTTTGAACGAGCGTCGCTTGCTGAAAGTGCCGAAAGCGATGCCGAGCGGCTGCATGACGAACGGCCTTCACCTGGCTCCCCCATGTTACCTCTCGCCGGTTCATGGCATGTTCAACTGTCCCATGTGGATGGGACGGAGAGATCCATAATTCTCCCGGAGCTTGTCGACTTTAACGATCGTGACAATTTGAAGTCGTTTGCCGGCACGATCATCTATCGGAAGGAATTTACGGTGGATGCGACGCGACGGCCTCGATGGCTCGATCTCGGACCGGTCCACGCAGTGTCACAAGTCGAGATGAATGGTAAGGCATTGGGCGTTAGATGGTATGGAGATCATCTTTACGAAGTTTCAACAGCACTCACTCCAGGTTTCAACCAATTAGAGATCAAGGTAGTGACCACGCTTGGAGATTATATGAAGTCCCTGACGAACAATCCAACAGCCCAAGCATGGACGGCCGACACACCGAGCTATCCACTTGGGCTCATAGGACCGATACATTTCGTGATGGGGTAACTAGCAGTCTGCCTAGGAGCGGGTGGCCCAGTGGCTGTGCAGCCGGCTGATGATGCCGGCTGCGGAGTTGTGCGCTGACGCATGTTTACGCGCATGTTCCTGCGGCTGCCCATCTTTGTTCAACGCAGTACCAAGTAGGTAATGAGCTTCAGCTTGGGGGAAAGCACAACTTCTAAGGAAGTCTTTGTCAGTTGCCGAATGCCGCGCTCTGCAACGTGGCGCGCGCGGCTTTTTTGTTTGTAGCAGACCGGCGGGCGAGGTTGGGGGGGTATGTCGGTATCATCAGAAGAGTCTTCTCATTTCGTTCTACGAAGTCTATTGGTGATGCCGCTATCGACCCCGCCCAACCCGCCGCCCGCTTCTGTTCCAGAGCAGGTGATCAAGAAGCCGACCAGCGGCTTTGAACCACTGCAGTCACCACACTTTCGCAACCTTTGGATAGCATCCACTGTTTCGAACCTGGGTGGATGGATGCAGGACACGGCTGGTACGTGGCTGATGACGGTACTGACGCCGTCTCCGTTATTGATTGCACTGATGCAGACTGCGGCGAGCCTGCCGATGGTGATGCTAGGGCTTCTGGCCGGTGCGACCGCCGACATCTTTGATCGCAGACGCTTGCTGCTGTTCTGGCAGATGTGGATGCTCGGGGCGGTAGCGTTGCTGAGCGTGCTGACGTTCTTTGGTGTTATTTCGCCAATTGTGCTGCTGTTGCTCACCTTTATGCTGAATATCGGGACGGCAATGAATGGCCCGGCGTGGCAGGCGATTATGCCGGAACTGGTGCCGCGTACCCAACTGCCTGAAGCGGTGTCATTGAACAGTGCCGGCTTCAACCTTGCACGGGCGTTGGGGCCTGCACTTGGCGGGCTGGCGATCGCGGCGTTTGCGCATGCCATGACGGGTGCCGCGTGGACGTTCCTGATCAATGCGCTTTCGTTTGTTGGTGTGATCCTGGTGCTCTACCAGTGGAAGCGCAACCCTATTTTCAAGAGTGCGCTGCCGGCAGAGCGAGTCTATGGCTCCATGCGCGCAGGTATTCGCTATGTGCAATATGCTCCGCTGTTGAAGGCGGCACTGGCGAGGGTATTTGTATTCACCCTGTTTGTGAGTGCGGTGTGGTCATTGCTGGCCGTGGTTGCGGCACGCGATCTGCATCAAGGGGCGCTTGGCTACGGCATATTAAACGGCAGCATGGGGCTAGGGGCGGTGGTTGGTGCAACCACGCTGCCTCGGGTGCGCAGACATTTGTCGGCGGACAAGATTATTGCCATCTCGACCGTAGTGTTCATCGTGACATTGCTGCTCCTGGCGTTCGTCCATTATCCCGCTGTGATTCTTCCTGCGTTGTTGTGTGCGGGTTTTGCTTGGACCAGCACCATGTCCACTTTCAATCTAGCGGTGCAGATGTCGGCACCCGACTGGGTGCAGGCGCGGGCGCTGGGCACGTACCAGATGGTGTTCGCTGGAGGCATGGCAATTGGCAGCGTTATCTGGGGATTGATCGCTGAGCATGTGTCCACTCCGGTGTCGTTAGCCATTGCTGCCGGGGGGCTGCTGGTAGCAATGCCATTTAGTAATCGGCTTCACGTGTTGCATGGAGAACTGCCCGATTTCAGCCCTTTTCGCACTTCATTCAGCGCCCCGCAATTAGCGATAGAGCCGGCTATGTCTGACGGGCCGGTACGGATACTGATCGACTATTTCATCGATGCGGCTGACTACAACGAATTTGTGCACGCCATCCATGAATTGAAGAATGTACGGCTGCGTGACGGCGCCATGCGATGGGGTATTTTTCAGGATGCAGACGATCCAAGTCACATGAACGAGACGTTTGTAATGGAGTCTTGGATTGATTATCTTCGCCAGCGGGAACGCTTCACGGCGTCAGACCGGCGTATCCGCGACCGCGTGGTGGGGCTGCATCGCGGCGAAGCGCCGCCTCGGATTACGCATACGATTTATGCAAAAGAGCGCACGAACACCAGCAGCCAGTGAGCAGGGGGTCCACATGCCCGTATGCAGAATATTCATCTGCCACCAGGGAAGCTGTCCCTTTCTGTTTCCACAGGCAGCAATGTGCAGACGAATCTTGTAAATTCGGGGGAGGCGCCTGGAGGACATTTTGAAGACGATCAAAGGACCCGGATTATTTCTTGCACAATTCATGGGTAGCGAGCCACCTTTCAATTCACTTGAAGGCCTGCTGGGCTGGTCGGCCGGATTGGGATTCAAGGCCGTGCAGCTGCCGACTTCCGACGCGTGGCTTTTTGACCTGAAGCTGGCAGCGGAAAGCCAGGGCTACTGTGAGGATTTGCAGGCTAAGGTATCCATGCATGGGCTGCAGATTTCTGAATTGTCGACGCACCTGCAAGGGCAGCTGGTCGCAGTGCATCCTGCTTATGATGAGTTGTTCGCCGGGTTTGCGCCTGCGCAGTTAAAGAGTGGTCCGCAGCGCCAGGCGTGGGCAGTCGAGCAGCTGAAGCTCGCCGCGGCCGCAAGTCGCAACCTGGGCCTGGCAGCGCATGCGAGCTTCTCCGGCGCGCTGCTCTGGCCCTATATGTATCCCTGGCCGCAACGGCCCGCCGGCCTGGTGGAAGAAGGATTTGCGGAACTGGCGAAGCGCTGGCTGCCCATACTGAATGCCTTTGACGAGGCCGGCGTTGACCTGTGCTTTGAACTGCATCCCGGAGAGGATCTGCATGATGGCGTGACCTTTGAACGCATGCTGGAGGCGACCGGGAATCATCCGCGCCTGAAAATTCTTTACGACCCAAGTCACATGATTCTGCAACAAATGAATTACCTGGAGTTTATAGATAATTACCACCCGTATATTCGTGCCTTCCATGTAAAGGACGCTGAATACAGGCCGAATGGCAGGGCGGGTGTCTATGGCGGCTACCAGTCCTGGATCGATCGGCCTGGTCGCTTCCGGACGGCGGGTACGGGGCAGATTGACTTTGGAGCAGTCTTCAGCAAGATGGCGCAATATGACTATCCCGGCTGGGCGGTGCTCGAGTGGGAGGATTGTCTGCAATCGAGTGAAGACGGTGCACGCTTCGGTGCTGAGTTTATCCAGCGACATATGATTCGCGTGACCGATCGCGCCTTTGATGATTTCGCCGGAGCGGCCATCGATAAGGACGTGCTGCGGGGACTTTTAGGCATAGTTGACGGCAGTAACGAGACTGCCGGAGTCGCATCTCCCGGTAGAAATACATCGAAGAGGAGAGATCCATTAAATGACTTATCTGGCTAACGAACAGCGGTATCAGGGAGCAGGTTTTCGGCGCTGCGGCAGCTCTGGGCTGGTGCTGCCGCCGGTGTCTGTGGGGCTGTGGCAGAACTTTGGCGGCTCGGATGTATTTGAGACTGGACGTGCCATTGTCCGTCGCGCGTTCGATCGAGGCGTTGCGCACTTTGACCTGGCGAATAACTATGGTCCACCCTACGGCTCAGCGGAAGAAAACTTCGGCCAGATTTTACGCAAGGATTTTGGCAGCTATCGCAACGAGTTGCTGATTTCGACAAAGGCTGGATGGGACATGTGGCCAGGTCCTTATGGTCTGGGTGGATCGCGTAAGTATCTGCTCGGGTCTCTCGATGAAAGTTTGAAGCGGATGGGGCTGGAGTATGTAGATATTTTTTATTCGCATCGTCCCACGATGGATGTGCCGCTTGAGGAGACCATGGGTGCGTTGGCGCACGCGGTCCGGCAGGGTAAGGCTTTGTATGTGGGCATTTCTTCTTATAGCCCCGCGCGTACACGTGAGGCTGCCGAGATACTGAAGAGCGAGGGAGTTCCGCTGCTCATCCATCAACCGTCTTATTCGATGCTGAACCGCTGGATCGAAGAGGGGTTGCTGGACACGCTTGAAGAGCTTGGCGTGGGATGCATTGCCTTCTCGCCGTTGGCCCAGGGATTGCTGACAAAGAAATATTTGAACGGGGTGCCGGAGAGTTCACGCGCCAAGGGTGGCGGATCTTTTCTGAAGGAATTTCTGAGCGAGGAAAATCTTAAACGGGTGCACGCGCTGAATGAAATTGCTGCTTCACGCGGCCAGACGCTGGCGCAGATGGCCATTGCCTGGGTGCTTCGAGATAGCCGCGTGACGTCAGCGCTGATCGGTGCACGGAACGTTGAGCAACTTGACGATTCCTTAGACGCGTTAAAGAATCTTGCTTTTACTGAGGTCGAATTGAACGCGATCGATCAGAACGCACAGGATGGACAAATCGACTTGTGGAAGGAAGCGCGTCAGGGAGCAGCTTAGCTGCTGGTTCGCTTCGGTCGGTATGCCGGATATGTGCTGAGTTTTATGCAGCCGACAGCACTTTCCTTAATTGAATCTTGGCTGACACAGGGAATTCGTAAGGCGATGGAAGAGGAAAGCTATGAGCGGCAGGCTTGCTGGCAAGACGGTGTTAGTTACGGCGGGAGCGCAGGGCATTGGACGAGCATCCGTGCTGCGGTTTGCTGCGGAGGGCGCAAAGGTGTGGGCGACGGACATCAACATGCAGGCGCTTCATTCATTGATGGAGGAAAATCAGGCCCTGGCGCCGTTCATCACAACGCGCATCCTGGACGTCCGAAGTACAGATGCTGTGAATAAGTTTGCGGCTGAGGCGGGTACGATCGATGTGCTCTTCAATTGTGCCGGGTATGTGCATCAAGGTGATCTTCTGGCGTGTTCCCAGGATGACTGGGATTTTTCTTTCGATCTGAATGTTACTTCGATGTATCGCACCTGCCGTGCCTTCCTTCCCGGCATGCTTGCCTCAGGGAAGGGGTGCATTATCAATATGTCTTCCGTCGCTTCCAGCGTAAAGGGCGCACCGAATCGCTTTGTCTACGGAGCGACCAAGGCGGCAGTGATCGGACTGACGAAGGCCATTGCGGCGGACTATGTGGCGAGGGGAATTCGGTGCAATGCCATCTGTCCCGGCACCATAGAAACACCTTCGCTGGGCGAGCGGATGGCGGCCCAGGGCGATGTAGAGAAGTCCCGTGTTGCGTTTGTTGCCAGGCAGCCAATGGGCAGACTGGGGAGGCCCGAAGAAATAGCCGAGTTGGCCGTTTATCTTGCTTCTGATGAATCGTCATTTACAACAGGTCAGACCCACATTATCGATGGCGGATGGAGCGTCTGACCCATGTAAATCAGTCAGACGCTATCGCGTTCTGCATATTTTCCAGTGAGACGCGGGCAGTTTCTGGATAGTAGAAAATCACCAGGAAGAAGTCGACGACCATCATGGCTGCGAAGAAAAAGAAGGGCAGCGATCCCGATTGTTTTGCTAGCAGCGGGAAGACGAGCGAGATGATGGCATTGGATATCCAATGCGCCGAGCTGCCCAGGCTCTGGCCTTTCGACCTCATGCGATTTGGAAAGACTTCGCTGATATATACCCAGACAACCGCTCCGTGCGAAATCGCAAAAGATGCGATGAAGCCCATCAGCAACCAGATGAGCAGGTCAAGATGCTGGCGCGTGTAGAAGATATAGCCGATCCCCGATAGACAGGCGAAAAGACCTACAGTGCCTGTAAGAAGAAGCTTTTTGCGGCCAAACTTGTCGATGATGGACATGGCCAGCAGCGTGGCGACCAGGTTGGTGGCGCCAACGACGATGGCCTGCAGGTTGCCGGAAATTTTCGTGGCGCCTGCCAGTGTGAAGATGTCATTCAGATAATAAAGAACCGCATTGATACCGGTGAGCTGAGAAAACATGCCTACTGTTATTGCGAGCATTACTGGCAGGCGATATTTTTTGGCAAGCAGGGAGTCACTACTACCCGTACCTTCTTCCTGCAGTGAGCGGACAATTGCATCCCGCTCCTGTTGGGCATCAGAAACCCCGGTGAGCGCCAGGATGCGGAGCGCTTCTGCATCTCTGGATTGCGTCAGCAACCAACGTGGGCTGCGCGGGATGAAGAAGAGCGTAATGAGAAACAGTACAGCCGGGATGCCGGAAACGCCGAGTTGAAACCGCCATTCCTGCGTTCCTAGATGCAAGGTTGCCAGGTAAGCGTTCGAGGTATAAGCGAGCAGTATGCCGACGACGATGTTGACCTGGAAGAAGCCCACGAGGCGCCCGCGCCAGTTGGCAGGAGCGATCTCTGCAATGTACATGGGGCCAAGTACCGACGAACCACCGATGCCGACGCCGCCGATAAAGCGGAAGAGGATGAGGGAGGGCAGACTCCACGCAAAAGCGCAGCCAACTGCAGAGATGATGTAAAAAGCTGCCATCGCACGAAGACTGTCACGCCTGCCATACTTCTGCCCGGGAATGCCGGCGAACAGAGCGCCCAGCACTGTTCCCCAAAGGGCGCTGGCCACGGTAAAACCGAGAGCACCCTGTGACAGGTGGAACTGCTGTGTAAGTTGCGCGGTCGCACCGGAGATCACTGCCGTGTCGAAGCCGAAAAGAAGGCCGCCGAGAGCGCCAACGATCGTGCTCTTGATTACGTGGATCGATAGCTTCATAGTGGCCTACTAAGGGTCGAGTCTGTCAATAAGGTTCACGCTAATCCTACATCTCCGCACAGATGAACCTTTATGCCGAGAGCGTCAAACATGGCGGCTTTGACAGAGAGCGCCTGCGTCGCCGTTTCGAGCGTTGGTGCATACACAATATTGACGTGATTTGCTCGGTGACGGGCCATGAAAGAGTCACGAGTGATGCCATGAAAGATGGCATTTACCAGCGGCCACTGCGGTGTAGTCTCCTGCCAGCGCCGTTGAACTTCATCCTGTGGCAGCTCGACGACGGTACCCAGACCTATGTCGACATGCAGTGACGATTGTTCGATAAATACGCGGCTCCAGACGATGGAACCTGCGCGGCCGACGCCCTTCAGCGAACCGCCGCCAAGAGGGAAATACATGGGAGGCTGTCGTTCGCTGCTCGCACCTGCATAACCGCCAACAAAATGATTTGCAGGGGCCGCTCCTGAAATCTGCAGGACCCATACAAATTGTCCATCGTACTCCTGCCCCCAGCGGATGTCGTGCAGGGTGGTTGAAGGATCGTGGCTGAGTGCGCGCCAGACATGATTGGTCACAACGGCATCGACCGCGGCACCCTCATCCACTTCGTTGAAGTGTGGCAGAGGGCCGCCTGGGTATAGTTCTTTGCCCGTCGTTTCGTGCAGCACAGGTGGCCGGTCAGCGTTATTCAACAGGCCTTCTACCAGGTCAGAAGCGGGCACTGTGTCTTTCAATCCCTGCTGGTATTGAATCCCGATGGCGTCGCAAGAGAAAGCATCCGCCATGCGCACTGCAGCGATATACATCTTGCACTGCTCGAGTACCTGTGCTTCGGTGAGATGATCTGCCGGATTTTCGCCGAACTTGAATTGCATGCCCTTTGCATTGAGCCAACTTCGAACAGCGAGCGCTTCCTGGTCGGGAATGGTGTGCATGCGTGCAACCAGTGCGGATTGGCTCAGGCGTTCCTTGAAGAAGCCGGCGGGATTCAGTAGTTCATCATCGATGATGGCGTTGTACATGCCCATACAGCCCTCATCAAAGACGCCGAGGATCACTTTGCGTGCTTTTAACTTGTCAGCAAGTTTCCTGCCGAGGTTTCGATCACTGTCGGCCAGCGAACCAAGTGAAAACTGACGGACGTGAGAAAGGTCATGAGTGACAGCCTTGGAACTAGTCCATTCTTTGAGCCGACTGAGAAAATAAGTGTCATCGAAGTTCTCACTCCACAAGGTGCTGAACGGCACGCCTGCCTTCACGAGTGAACCATTCAAGTTGAGCAGACCCACGAGGCCGGGCCACTGGCCTGACCAGTTGGCGACAGTCAGGATGGGACCCTTGTGACTGCGCATCCCAGGCAGCACGTGGTGCGTATATTGCCATGCGGCCGTGGCGAATACAAGATTGGCCTGGGGGTCAATGTGCTCGAAAATGTCCATGCCCATGCGCTGGCTTGAGTTGAAACCGTGCCCGGTCTTAGCATCTACCGGAAAGGCGCGCGTGAGGGTAACACCCTGGTGAGCAAAGCAGGCCGTCAATTTTTCTTCCAGTTCCTTTTGGGCCGGCCAGCAGGTTTTGTTGGCGGATTCGCGGAGGTCACCACTGGTGATCAGGACCGCGTGTTTCATAGGGTAGCTATCTTGATCTGACATGCGATGCGAGGAGGCGCTTTCCTTTCCGAGGAGCGAGATAGTACGAAGCAGGACAGGATGTTCCGAGTACGAGTGGACCGGGTTGAAAGTTAAACCTTTAAACGCTGTGAAATCGAATGGGAACATCGCTTCACCGCGATTGTCAAATGGTTTTCTTCCTGGTCTTGCGAAATCGGGTCACGTGACCAGCGTGCGGAGGCAACTGGATAGAAGTTGATTCACGGAGAACCAGCCTGGGGGTAACCCGCACCACGGTCCAGCCATCAGCGAGAACGCCTTCTACCCTATCCATCAAGATCGTGGCTGCACGTGAACCCATTTCGTAGCTTGGCTGGACAACGGCTGTTATGTGAGAGTGGAAGCCATGATCAACGGATATGTCGTCGAAGGTGGCAAGAGCTATATCCCGGGGACAATGGACATGCGCTTGTTCAAAGGCATTGAGAACGCCCAGTGCCATGACACCGTTGCAAACGAAAATTGCTGTGGGCCTGGTCGGCCTTTGAAGGAGTTCTTCCCCCAGGCGCAATCCCGATTCCAGTCGAAAATCTCCTTCCTTGACAAGCTGCTGATTGAACGCAATGCCGGCATCTTCAAGAGCGAGTTTGTACCCCTGCAGCCGCTCGTAGCCGGTCTGCAGGTGCATGGCCCCGGTGATGATAGCGATCTCGCGATGGCCCTGTTTCGCCAGGTGGCGTACACATTCCCGGGCGCCGCCGACATTATCCAGTAGCACAGCATCTGTCGAGACATTGGGCACAGCGCGATCGAGGCACACAACCGATACACCTGCATCCACCATGGCCGCGATGTGGGAAGTGTCATGGTCCTGTGAGCCTTGGGACGTGGCCAGGAGGATGCCGTCGACGCGGTAGGACCGGAGGGCGGCGACGATACGCCTCTCTCGGCCCGGTTGCTCATCCGTGTTGGCGGTGAGCAGAAAATACCCGCGGGCGAAGGCAGCATCCTCGGCGCCTCTGATAATTTCAGGGAAGAAGGGATTGGTAATGTCCGGCAAAACCATGGCTAGCATCCGGGTCTGGCGGACCTTAAGGCTGCGAGCAATCTCATTGGGAAAATAATTCAACTCGCGAATGGCAGCCTGCACGCGGGCTGCGCGATCTTCACTAACTTTTCGAGTACCGCGGATCACGTTCGAGACAGTAGCCGTGGATACCTTCGCGCGTTTTGCGACTTCGACAATCGTTGGCATGCAAAGAGAGTATAGGACGTCCTTGCAAACACGAGGATTATTGACTTGGACTTTTCCACGAGGATCTGCTTTCGTCGCATCCGGAAGGTTTGGATCCCTGGGGGTGGGGCGATGAGTTGAAAGCGAGCTAAACCAGTCTGGCTGGCAGATGGAGCCTGCTGACTCTTTTTGATTGAAACGTTTTAAAAAGCGAGAGTACACTCTCGATGCGGGGCAGGCCCTGGCATCGACTGCCAGGCACGACCAGGAAGGCAGATGAAGCCGAACCGGTACTTTAGGCGGCGTGGGGTAAAGACAATCAAAGTTTGCGCATCTTTTATCTTTGTAAGCTTATTCCTGATGATGTCTTCATCAGGGCACGGGCAAAAACGTACTGGACTCGAGCTTGAGCGTACCGCGAGGCCCTGGGAGTTTGTCTCCGCTCTCGGCACACGCGGAGCACTCCTGGGTGATGAAAGCGGGAGCGTCGAGGCTTGGGTCTATCCGCTCAAGATACTTAGAAATTTTCAGTTGCACTTCAAGATTGAGGACCAGACCGTATCAGCAAGAGCAATAGTGCGCTCGGTGAGTGTTCGACCTGAATCGACGACAATCACTTATGCGTGGGATACGTTCAGCGTGCGCGAGACCCTGTTTGTCCCGGTACATGAGCCGGGTGCAGTGATCGAGATTGAGGTGGATGCGGCTCAGCCGGTCGAGGTGGAAGCCACGTTTGAGCGTGACTTTCAGTTAGAGTGGCCTGGAGCGATGGGCGGTTCTGATATTGAGTGGAACGCTGCGCTTCGTGCATTTGTAATGACCGAAAGTCAGCAAAAGTTTACGGCGCTGATCGGCTCACCTGCGGCCACAGGATTTCACCAGGAATACGTCACGAACTATACCGCCGGCAAGGAAAACAGTATCAGCTTCGGAGTAATTCCCGCGGGGAAGTCGACGAGGCAAATTGTGCTGGCAGCGTCGTTTGATAGTCTCCCCCCTGCCGATGCCACGTATAAGAAGCTGGCAGCGAATTATAAGCAGCTGTTGCTCGAATCGTCAGCCTATTATCAGAAATACCTGGATGACCACTTGCGCCTTGAGCTGCCGGATGCTGACTTGCAGCACGCATACGAGTGGGCCCAGGTAAGCGTTCTTCAAGGCCTGGTGACTAACCCTTATCTTGGTACGGGACTGG
>CAZZXL010000139.1:0-14118 GCA_964658035.1 uncultured Acetobacteraceae bacterium | reverse complement strand
GTCATGGCGTTCAGATTCTCCTGCTGATAGCGAGGCAAACCGGAGTTGCCGGGATCGTCGGTATAAGGAGCGTTGAGGGCCGCGGTCCGGGAACCAAGCGAGCCGTCCATGAAGCCTTTCAGCATGCCTGTATGCAGCATGCGGTCACTTGCCGCATGAGCGGCGCGATGCTGCTTGAGTACGTCGACAGGATCACTAAACGCCAGCCATTCGCTTACCCGGGCGGTTAGTTTGCCGTCGCGCTCAAGCGCTTCGAAGGCAAGAAAGTCGTCCCACCCGGAGTTGTCCTGCAAGGAGGTGAGTCCGTGCGCCGCCGCGTCGGCCAGAGCAAGCGCCAGTGCTGCTCTACGGAGGCTCGGCGTAGGCGGCGGGATATGCGCGCGCACCAGGGCCATGGCCGTATCGCGGACGATCCCGGTCAGCGGCGCACCCGGTTTGTCTCCCTCGTGATCGAACTTGCCGCCCTGCGGATCAGGCGTGGCCGCAGTGATGCCGGCGAGACGCAGTGCTGCGGAATTGGCAACGGCGATGTGGCCGTCGGTGCGTTCTAAAAATGCAGGATGGTCGCCTGTAATGGCATCCAGGTCTTGGCTGGTCGGCAGCGTCTTGTCAGCCCACTTAGTGTGATCCCATCCGCCGCCCAGCAGCCACGTATCTTCAGGCTTCGCACGCGTACCCGGGGGCATGCGGACCGGGGGCATGGAGACCTGGGACATGGGGACGACCTGCGATTGCTGCTCGAACGCCTGGATGCGCGTCTTCATGTCAGCAAGTGAGGTCGTTCCGTCAAGGTCGATCGCCAGCTTCTGCTGCCCTGCGCCCGCGAGATGCGTGTGGGCATCGTTCAGGCCAGGCAGGACAAAGGCGTCCTGCAGATCGATCAGCTGTGTCTTCGGTCCCTTGAACGCTAGCATGCTGGCATCGCTTCCTATGGCTTCGATGACACCGTCGCGCAGGGCAATCGCCGTCACGTGCCGAGGGACAGGGCCGGTCAAACCCTCCCCTGTCAAAATGAAACCGTCATAGTAGATTGTGTCGGGCGGCCGTGCGTCGGGCGGCTGAGCATAGAGCAGAGGCGCGATAAACGTCGGCAGAAGAAGGGTGAACAATCGATGCATGCAGTGAGTTTATTGCAACTCAGTCACCCATCATGAGCAATCGTTCATCGCACTCAGTTCTCGATCGTGTACCTGCTTTTGATTTGTGAGCGAGCGCAATACTCCCTGACCCTCGATTTGCCATCCTGGACGAAGCGTAGTGCAGTCGAAGCACCGAGGTTTCAGCGTTCGCCCGAATCCCAGGCCGAAAAGATCAGCGTTGCCCAGCGCTCAATCGAGCGAAGGACCCATCGCAATATCCTGTGCCGTTGCCAGCAGCAACAGCAGCAGCCGTTTAAGGGCAAGTTCGCGATTGGTTGCGTCGAACCATTCGGCGCGCGTATGGATGCCGCCGCCGTCGCCGCCGGCGCCCAGGCTTAGCGCCGGAATTCCCAGGGACAACGGAATATTGGCGTCTGTCGATGCCAGGCGAAGCTGCGTCTTCAAGCCGAGGTGCCGATCGACCGCGCGCAGTGCTTCAAGCAGTGGCGACTCTGCCGGCAGTCGTCCCGCCGGGCGGTTGCCGATGCGCTCCACCGCCAGGCGCAGCTGGGCCCGGGCTTTCGCCGTGAAAGGTCGATTATTCGAGCGTTCGACAGCACTTGTTACCGTTTGACGCAACTCGGCCTCGAGGCGAGTCAGTTCGCCGCCGTCCGTGCTGCGCAGATCGAAACGGGCCGCAGCGGATTCCGGCACAGCATTTACAGCGCTGCCGCCCTCGATGGTGCCCACGTTGAGCGTTGTCCGGGGTTGGGTAGGGAGTTGTATCTGGCCCAGCGCGGCGATCGCTTCGGCTAAGACGGAGATGGGGTTAGGCGCATCGGCGTCACTCCACGAATGGCCGCCCGGCCCTTCAATGGTGACCAGAAACCGCCGACTGCCAAGTGCCTCGGTGACGGCAACTTCATCCCCTGCGCCATCAAGCACCAGATGGGCCGCGATGCGACCACTCCACATAGAGTGTTCATAAAGGTAGCGTGTGCCGCGCAGGTCGCCTTCACCCTCTTCACCGACGTTGCCGGCAAAGATGATGGGACAATCAACATGCATTTCAGATGATTTAAGAGCTGCCGCCAGTGCCAGCAATCCCGTGACGCCGGCGGCATTATCACAGGAACCGGGGGCAGTTAACCGACGATGCTCAACGACCGGCGCAATTGGTGTGCCGGCAGGGAAGACGGTATCCAGATGAGCAGAAACCAGCAGTATCGGCAGATGATTCATAATCGCGTCGTCCGTCGCAAAAGTGGGAAGCTCGCTTGAGCGTGCCGCCGCACGGCGCGTGGCAGGAAAGATCCCGATCGCATTGCCTTCGACATCGATGTGCACATCCCGCAGACCGAGTTCTTCAAAGCGTTCGGCGACCCACGTGGCGCGTTCAGCTTCGCCGAAAGGCGGCGACGGAATCGCGACCATCTCCCGCTGCCAGTCCATCAACTTGCCGTCGTTTAGATGGAACCAGCGAAAGGCCTGATGGATGCGCCGGTCGGCAGCCAGCCGATTGATGCGGGAGTAGAGCGTTTCCGGGACTGTCGTCGACATCGTCGTGGCATCAGCCTATCGCATCTTGTCTTTTCCTGTGACTGCTTCGCTGAGACAGCCTCCATAGTTTAAGGTCCGTAGCGGACTTCGCGTAGAAACAGACCGCGCGCAGGAGCTGTGCGGCCGGCTGCTGCTCTTTGCCGTGCAGCGAGAATAGCTCCCACATCGGCTGCATTGCGTTCTCCCAGTCCAACCTCGAGAAAGGTGCCGACCAGGTTGCGCACCATGTGATGCAGGAAGCCGCTGCCGATCACGCGATAGGTTAGCTGCCCCGTTTCAGCTTCTGACCAGCCGGAGGCATGGACGACCCGGACATTCGTGACCGCCTCTGCCTCCCCGGCCGTCGCCTCCATTCTCTGTGTCCGGCCAGGATCGACAGCAGCAAAGGAAGTAAAGTCATGCTGGCCGATGACCGCCGACGCTGCCTGCTGCATCGCTTCCAGCTGCAGCGGACGTTCTACCGCGTAGACAAAGCGCGCCTGCCACGGCGAACAGATGCCTCCGGCAAAAGGGTCGGCGACCAGGATGCGGTACTCATAGGTCTTGCTGATGGCGCTGTGACGGGCGTGGAAGGTCGCATCCACTGGTTCGGCCGACAGTATGCGAATGGCAGCCGGCAGCGTACGGTTCAGCGCACGGACCAGGTTTCCGGAGGGGATGGGGGCCATTAAAGAAAACGATGCTACCTGGGCAAGTGCATGGACACCGGCATCCGTTCTGCCGGAGCCTTGCGGCAACACTGTTTCGCCTGTCACCCTGTGGATAGCTCGTGCCAACTCTCCCTGGATGGTCGTTGAACGCGGCTGCACCTGCCAGCCGTGGAAGTCAGTCCCATCGTAGGAGAGGACCAGTTTCCAGTTCAGTCGCGCGGTCTCATCTTTGGCCGAATCTGGAACAGCCGTTGCAGGACTTCTCACTAGGAAAGTGTAAGCCCGACTCCAAGATGGTGAAGCGGCTAGAGGTGCCTGCGGTATACTCGCTCGAAACCGCAGGGAGTTGTATTTGCTTAAGTACGGAACGAAGCCGGGCTTCCTTCCGTACTTAAGCTTTGCACGCATGATCGCTCGTGCGGATCTTTGCTACGGGGCTAGAAACCAAGCATGAAGTTACAGTCTGCCGCCGCTATTGCCTGCCTGTTGATGTCCCAGGCGCTTTCTTTTGCCCCTCCGTCTGCCGAAGCCCAGCAACAGCCCCAGGCGTTCTCGATAGGAACGCCCACGCTTGACAATCCGACGGCCGGACTGCCCTCCGAGCCCTCACCCGTGCCTACCAATCTCGGGCGCGCCCGACCCGGGGACAGGGATTACTCCAAGCCGAACCGGCCATTCCCGAAAATCTGGGATCCCTACGTCTCAATCAACGTGCCGCCGCCGCGCGTCACCAATTCGGCCACACTTGGCGACCTGATCAAGGACGGTAAGATCTATCTGTCACTCAGCGACGCCATCCTGCTCGCACTTGAGAACAACTACGACATCGCCATCCAGCGTTACAACCTGGATATTGCTGATACGGATATCCTGCTGGCAAAATCGGGTGCCGCTCTTAACCTCGGCGTTCCTTCCGGCCTGGTACAGAACACTACCGGCTCTGCGTCGACGCTTGCCACAGGCGGTGGTGGCCCGGGTGGCACCTCGGCGGGCGCGAGCGGCGCCGCCAGCGGTACTTCCGGCCTTTCTACAGCGGGACTGGGGGCTACTCCCTACCTGCTTGATCCGGTCATCACCGGCCAGGTCCAACTGGAGCGCACCTACTCCCCGGAAGCTTCTACGCTTCTCGGTGGCGGCCAGTCAATTCAGAACTCCAACACAGACCTTTATGACTTCACCTATCAACAGGGATTTCTGACTGGCAGTCTTCTCAATGTTTCCTTTAACAACCAGCGCCAGACCACTAACAGTTTGTACAACACGTACAGTCCGACGATCACATCATCCTTTCGCGCACAGGTCACGCAGCACCTGCTGCAGGGCTTTGGTCCCGGCGTCAATGGGCGCTTCATCGCCCGTGCCAAAAATGACCGGCGGATCACGGACGCCTCCTTCCGGCAGCAGCTCCTTTACACCATCAATCAGGTTGAGAACATCTACTGGTCGCTGGTGAGTGCGTATGAAGATGTCCAATCAAAGCAGCGCGCCGTTGACCAGTCAACGCAGGTAGCGTCTGACGACCGCAAGGAACTGCAGATCGGCACGCTGGCGCCGCTCGACGTATTGAACGCGGACAACACGGTAGCGACCGATAAGCAGTCGCTGATCAGCTCGCAAACCAACCTGGAATTTCAGCAGCTGCTGATCAAGCAGGCAATTGCGCGCAACCTGAACGATCCGACACTGACCAGTGCGCCGGTGATTCCGACCGATCGCGTCTCGCTGATCGAAACGCCGGAAGAGCAGATGCCGGTCGATCAACTTGTGCAGCAGGCGTACGCGAACCGTCCGGAGATTGAGACGTCACTGCTTAACTTGAAGAACGCGCAGCTAACCATCAAAGGCGTCAAGAATGCCTTGCTGCCAACGGCTGATCTCTACGCGTTTTACAGCGGTAACGCCATCGGTGGTGCAATCAGTCCACTCTGCCAGCCCAGCGCCCTCGTCAACTGCAGTGGCGCGGCTGTTGGCTATGGCACCGTTTTCCAGAACCTCTTTCAAAGCACCGGGCCGGACAAGGGCGTAGGCATGAACCTCAACATTCCTCTGCGCAATCGTGAGGCCCAGGCGGTACAGGCCCGATCGCTGATTGAGTATCGCCAGGACCAGATGAAGCTCGAGCAGCAGTATGTCGAGATCCGCATCCAGGTCGTCAACAAGCAGTATGCGCTGACCAATGACCGTGCCGCCGTGCAGGCCGCCATCGCGACCCGCGATTACAACAAGCAGGCTCTTGCCGCTGAAGAGAAGAAGTTCCACCTGGGCGCTTCCACCAGTGCTGCCGTCCTATCGCAGCAAAGAAGTCTCGCTGCCGCTGAGGGAGTGGTCATTGCCGATCTCGCTACCTACGCCACGGACCGCGCCAGCCTGGAACAGATCCTCGCCAATACGCTGGAGAAGTATGGGATCAATACGGCAGACGCAGTCGGCGGCAAGATGAACACGGCGCCAACCATCCCAGGACTTGAACCTGCGCCGAAAGCGCCGGAAGCGGGAGTGCCGGCGCAGCAGCAGCAACTGGAGAAGACGCGTGAAGCGCCTGCTGTGCCGGCTAATCCGTTGCAGCAGGGGCCGCAATAACCGCAATGGAAGTCTAGGGGAACGCTGCCATTCCTTCGCGATTATTTGATCAGGCGCGTTATTGATTCATTTTTGATTTTGTCGACGAAAAAGGCGGGCTCACACGATCTTGCCCAGGATTGGCTCGGCGTCAAGTTCGCGATATTGAGTGAAGGTATGACTCAGCACAACGACCGTCAAAACCACTATGGCCGAAATAATGACCTGCAATAACGAGATGTAAAGCTAGCCAATAAGAGTTTTCCTTAGACGAAATGTACGCACTTTTTCTTTAACGAACCGCTACGCGCTCCAGCAATTCGAAGAACTCCGGGAACGAAATTGCTGCGGCCTCAGCCCCGCGGATTTCCGTCTCGCCTTCAGCCTTGAGCGCCGCGATCGAGAACGCCATCGCAATCCGATGATCGCCGCCGCTTTCGATGACGGCTCCATGCAGATGCTGGCCGCCCGGTACATCGAGGCCGTCTTCAAACTCTTCTACCTGCGCGCCCATCGCTCGCAGGTTCTGCACCACCAGTGCAATCCGGTCGGACTCCTTGACGCGCAGTTCCTTCGCATCGCGAATGCGGATACCGCCGCGTGTATACGGTGCGATCGCGGCCAGCACCGGCAGTTCATCGATCAACTGCGCCGCAAGTGCGCCGCTGATGACGGTCGATCCCAGCCCATCTTTGGGAGCCTGCAACTGTACCGTGCCGATCAATTCGCCATTCTGTTCTTCAAGATCAAGTACACTCGTCCGGGCGCCGAGTGACCCCAGCACATCGAGCAGGGAAGCGCGCGTCGGGTTCATCCCCAAAGCATCGAAAACCAGGCTCGAATCCGGGAAAAGCGCAGAAGCGCAAAGGAAGAACGCTGCGGAAGAAATATCGCCTGGAATGACCGCATCGATGGCTTTAAGTTTCTGTCCGCCATCGATCGAAACGAAGCCGGAACCGCGATGCAGTTGCGCCCCGAAAGCCTGCAGCGCCAATTCACCATGATCACGCGTGCGTACGGTCTCATGCAGCGTTGTCTCGCCCTGTGCCTGCAGACCGGCAAACAGCACTGCCGTTTTTACCTGCGCACTGGGGATGGGCGTCGCATAATCGATGCCGCGCAGCTTGCCACCGCGAATGACTACCGGCGCATGGCCGTCGGTCAACTCGATCGTCGCGCCCATTTCGGCCAGCGGCTTGCGCACGCGCTCCATGGGCCGGCGTGAAAGGGAAGCGTCGCCCATCAGCGTGTAGCTTTCCTGCTGGGCAGCCAGCAAACCGCTGAGCATGCGCATAGTCGAGCCCGAGTTGCCGCAATCAAGCGGTCGCTCCGCCGCCTTGAAGTGCCCTCCGCAGCCAGTGATGGTCACACTGCTCTCAGCGCGCTCCAATTTCGCTCCCAGTGCTTCTGCGCACCCTAGACTACTGGCGCAGTCCGCCCCGGTGGAAAAGTTCGTGAAGTGCGACGTGCCTTCCGCGAAGGCAGCGAGCAGGGCGTAGCGGTGCGAGATACTTTTGTCGCCGGGCAGGCGCAGGCTGCCCATCAGGCTTTGCGCCGGGCGAATGATCTGGATCGTTTGCAGTGCGGGGTCTTCCACGTGTGACAAGTGCCGGCTCCGGATAGAAAAGATACTCCCATCTTAAATGGCTGCTCTACTGGGCCGCCCGCACCTTCAGCACGACTACCGTTTCATCATCGAATCGTTCAATGCCGCCCTGGAACTGCCCTATCTCGTGCAGGATCGCATCCGCAATTTCGCCGGCAGATTGATGCAGATGCTCCGTCACCAGGTCGCAAAGCCGCTGCGTCCCGAACATCTCAGCCGCAGCGTTCTGCGCGTCGACGATGCCGTCACTGAAGAAAATGATCGCGTCGCCGGGCCGCGTCGAGAGGGTGAATTCTTCATACGTCACATTCGGAAACAGGCCCAGCGGAAAGCCTTCTGCCTGGATCGTTTCCACCTCGCC
Organism: uncultured Acetobacteraceae bacterium; assembly: GCA_964658035.1. Taxonomy (GTDB): domain Bacteria; phylum Acidobacteriota; class Terriglobia; order Terriglobales; family Acidobacteriaceae. Next base: position 6,303 of record CAZZXL010000139.1, on the reverse strand, counting down.
GGCCCTGCAGAAAAGAGGCTGCACCGCACCCGCATTGGCAATCTGCAGCGTCTGGTTTTCATCATTCCAAACGGCGTAGACCATGGTCACGTATTGTGCATCGACGCGCCGCTCCTGCAGGGAATCGTTGAGCATGGTCAGCATCTCTGCCGGGGACGGACATTGCGGCGCTCCTGCGCGCATGATGCCGCTCACCAGTGCTGAATAGAGGGCCGCCGGCGTTGCTTTACCGCTTGCATCCCCCAGGGCGATCCCGGTTCGCTCGCGATCATACTTCAGAAAGTCATACATGTCGCCGCCGATGGTGCGGGCCGGCAAAAAGCGGGTCGCAAATTCGGCGTGGGGATGTTGCGGCTTCTTCTGGGGAAGCAGTCGGAGCTGTACTTCGCGTGCCATGGCGAGGTCATGCTCAAGCCGCTGCTCCTGCTGCGCCAGCCGCTGATACAGTCGTGCATTCTCGATGCTGATAGCGACCGTTGCGGCCATAGTCATCATCACGCGCTCATGTTCTTCATTGAAGAAATTGGGCTTGGTGTGTTCGAGATCGAGCACGCCGACGACGCGGTTTTTGTAGATCAGCGGCACGACCATCTCGGAGCGCGTTTCATTGTTGACCATGTGATACCGCTCGTCGCGTCGCACATCCGGCACATTCACGAGCATGCGTTCCCTGACTGCGCGCCCGACCAGTCCCTGGGAGAGCGGCACGCGGACAGTCGATTCGAACTTCTCGCCGAAGCGCACGGAGAAGCGCAGATCCAGCATCTGCTCGACATCATCAACGAGCAGGATTGAAAACATCTGGTAGTCGATCAAACGCCGCAACAGCTGGCTCAGGCGTTCAAACAAAAGGTCAAGATCGAGAATCGATGTGAGGTCGCGGCTGATCTCGTTCAGCACTTCAAGCATTTGCGCCTGGCGCGACACACGCGTGTAAAGGCGGGCATTCTCAACGGCGACGGCTACCCGCGATGCTGTAAGTTCGAGCAGGTGTTGATGCTCAATCTGAAAGTAGCCGACCTGTTCGCTTTCTATGTCAATCACGCCGATCAACTTGCTCTTGAACACCAGCGGCACGGCCAGTTCTGATCGAACATCCGGGTTTGCCGGCATATAATTCGGCTCATTGCGCACGTCGTTGACCAGGACCGATTGCTTCAACTGCGCCGCCCGCCCGACGATACCCTGGCCCAGGCGGATTCGCTTGCGCTGCACTTCTTCCGAGTGGCCAATCTGGAAACGCATGCGCAGGTCGTTGGTCCGCTCGTTCAGCAACAGGATGCCGAAGATCTTGTAGTCGATCACTACTCGCACCAGTTCAGCGGTGCGATGCATTAGCGCCTGCAGGTCGAGCGTGCTATTGAGCGCATTCGCCAGCCGCATCAGAAATTCGATCTGGATCGGATCGGAATAAACGCGAACCTGTGCCGTTGCAGACGCAGAGGCGGGGCGATAATCGCCTTCAAATCCACCACCAGACTCCGCCACGAGGGGTTCAGGTACAGACAGTACCTCGCGGCTCACGCCGATGATTGGTTCGCCGTCCTCGACAGGTTTTTTCATGGCAGCGGTCCAGCCAGCGCAGGGGTCATCCCCGCGCAATCATAGATTACTTTACCGGCTGCTGTTGCTTTTCCGCTGCTACAAAACGACCGTAAACCTTTGCACGTCACCAGGCCCCGGGGTACGTCGATGCCCTGCGAACCCTCAGCGACCGCTCTCCCGCAGTTCCGTGAGGATCTTGACGCCGGCACTGGCGCCAATGCGATTTGCCCCGGCTTCGAGCATGGTGCGAAGATCAGCCAATGTACGGATGCCGCCGGAAGCTTTGACTCCAATCCCGGCCCCGGCCACGCCGCGCAGCAGGGCTACGTCTCCAGCCGTCGCGCCATGGGTGGAGAAGCCAGTGCTCGTTTTCAGAAAGTCAGCGCCGGCGGAAGTTGCCATGAGCGAGGCGCGCAGCTTCTCTTCCATCGTCAACAAGCATGTTTCTAGAATGACCTTCAACACCGCACCCGCCCCATGCACAACTTCGGCCACAGAGCGAATATCCTGCTCTACCTGTGCGTAGTTGCCGGAGCGCAACATGCCCACATTCAGGACCATGTCAATTTCATGGGCGCCCAGCTTGACCATCTCCAGCGCTTCTGCCCGTTTACCGGCCGTGGTCGTGGCGCCCAGGGGAAAGCCGACAACAACGCCGACCGGCACTCCGCTTCCTGAAAGTACTGCATGCGCCAGGGGGACCCAGCAGGGGTTCACCATGACACAGGCAAAGCGATGCGTGCCGGCCTCTTCGCAAAGCCTGGTGACGTCCTGGCCCGTGGCCTCCGGCTTCAACAGGGTATGGTCGATGACGCCGGCCAGTTGCTGCTCACTGCTCAGCGCATGCGCAGCAAACGAGGCGCTGTCAAAGGTGTTCCGCTTGGCAGTGACAGCGATAGAAGGATCAGTCGTCATTGTGGACATCATTCAAAAACTCCCTGCTTTGGTTAGACGTGAGCTTTTTCATTCCGATTCTCAGCATCAATTCTTGCCACTGCCGATTCCGGCAAAATCCGGATGTCCGGCAGGTTGCGAAAGTGCTCGGCATAATCCATGCCGTAGCCGACGACGAAATGGTTGTCGATCGGGAAGCCTACGTAATCCGCTTCCACACGCTCCGTGCGTCGCGACGGTTTGTCGAGTAGCGCGGCAACCTTCAACGAACGCGGCTTGTGCCCTTGAAAATGCCGGTAAAGGAACTTGAGCGTCAGACCGCTGTCGAGAATATCTTCGACCAGGATAATGTTCCTGTCTTCCACCGAATGGTCGAGGTCCTTGATCAACTGCACCGCCCCGCTCGACTTGGAGGAACTCCGGTAACTGGAGACGGCGACGAAGTCAAAGGTGCAGGTCACATCAATTTGCCGGGCCAGGTCGGCAAGGAAGATGGCCGCGCCCTTCAGTACGCCCACCAGCACCACCTTCTGGCCTGCGTAATCCTTCGTAATGGCCGCGCCCAGTGCGGCTACCTTGGCCGCTATCTGTTCCTGGCTCAGGAGCAGGGGGTACATCGAGGCTTCATTCATCATCGAGGTATCTATAATCTCCAATGCCTCCGTCGGCTTCCCGCCGCCTTTCAAGACGATATACTCAAAACTGATTAACGCCCATGCATCCTTACCTACACTTCGGCCGCTTCACGATCGGCACCTTCGGGCTGCTGCTCTGGCTGGCAGCGGTTGCCGCCGGAGCAGTGCTCTACCAGAACTTTCGTCGCTTCCGTGTAGAAGCCGATGCCGTCTCAATTGTCGCGGTCGCTACTGTCTTTGGCGTCATCGGTGCCAAGTTGTGGCACGTGTTCGAAGAACCACACCTGCTCTTCAGTGAACCGGCCGCCATGCTCTTCGACCGCGCCGGCTTTGCCTGGTACGGTGGCCTGATTGCCGGCATCCTGGTCTTGCTGTGGCAGGGAAAAGTTGCCGGAACAGGCCCGCTCGGGATGCTCGATCTGGCTTCACCATCGGCTGCGATCGGCTACGGCGTTGGCCGCATCGGCTGCCTGGTCTCAGGCGATGGCGATTACGGCAAGCCCACGAGCCTCCCCTGGGGCATGAGCTTCCCTCACGGCCTCGTGCCGACATTCGAGCGGGTCCATCCAACGCCGATCTACGAATTTCTGGCTGCCATGGTCATTGGCGCCATTCTCTGGAAGTTTGCCGGCAAGCGCAGTGGCCGGCGAGTGGGGGAGGTGACAGGACTCTACCTGGCCCTCTCCGGCATGGCGCGGTTCCTGGTTGAGTTCATCCGCATCAACCCGCCCATCTACCACGGCCTCACCAATGCTCAGGTTGCCAGTGTCGGCACTGTGATTGTTGGAGTGGCGCTGTATGCGTGGGCACGCAGCAAGGCCGCTGTCAGCATGCTCCCGGGTGAAGGCGCAGCACTCAGAGCTTCCGCTTCCTAGAAAAGCAGCGCAACCCGGGCTGGCAGAAAGAGCAGCAGTCCAGCCGACATGGTCAAGGGCGGCTTCGTTCGCTCTGTTCCGTTGCCCATCAGCTGGTCTGACGCATCCGGCCGGCCAGAAGCATGACCCATCTTCAGCATGACTCATCGTCCTGATGATTGCGCAGTGAGTTGTCAGCCGAACCGCGATAGAGTAGAGCCCGAGGGATTTTTATGAAAATTGCCGTACTGATCGCGCGTATTTTGTTAGGACTGGGCTTCGTCGTCTTTGGCCTGAATGGCTTTCTGCAGTTCCTGCACATGCCCATGCCTGCCGGTGTTGCGGCCCAGTTCATGGGCGCTCTTTTCGTCTCCCACTACTACGTTCTAGTGTTCGCCTGCCAGATGATCGGCGGCATCCTGCTGCTCAGCGGCTTCTACGTGCCGCTTGGCCTCACCATCCTCGGACCGATCCTGGTCAACATACTTACTTTTCATGCCACCATGGCCCCGGCAGGCCTGCCCGCAGCCTTCGTCTGGACGATCCTCTGGTTCATCGTCTTCGCGGGCTACCGTCAAGCCTTCACCGGCATTCTGACACAGAAGGCGCCAGCGGCTTGAGGGAAAGCGGGTAGCTTAAACAGCGGGTAGCGAACGAGAGGATGGCGCAAGTGCGGAGAGCGAGCAAGCGGAGAACCGATAGCCCTAACCGCGCGAGACAAGGGCTAGCAGGAGATACAGCCACTGTTGCTATCGCTCTGTCGCTAGCCGCCTTAGGCCAAGGCATTTTTGCGCCATCCGCTTTTAAGCTGCCCGCATCCGCTTCCCGAGCTCACAACCGCTTCAGATATTCCTTCGCCTGCTCGATCTCCGGAAACAACTGCTCTTCCGCTTGAAAGGCGCGCGGGTGCACACAGCGGCGTCCACCCTTGACCTTAACCGGATGCTTCAGGTGAAGCATCTCGTGATAAACCAGGTACTCCACCGCATACCGCGGCGTATTCTTGCGATCGAAGACACGGCTTACCACGATGGTGTTGTGAGCGGGGTCATAATGCCCGAGGCTGCGCTTGGCCAGGGTCCCGCTCCAGGTCATCTCCGGACGTCCCAGTAACCCAAAAAAGAAGCGCTGGTTCAGGCTGTCGAATACCTCATCCAGGTTGTAGTGCTCGCCTTGCGGCCCCAGCATCTTCTTACGCCCGCGCGTCTGCCGCACCAACTCTGTCTGGCGCACCACGCTTTCACTTGAAGTAAACCGCCGGTAGCGCGAGGTCTGCGTAGGATTGAGAGGCTTCTTGTACAGCTTGGCCAGCAGGATGTGCGCAATCGCGCGAAGAATGTTTTCTGGTGCGCCTTCAAGCAGGTCGGAGAGACTTACGTGGATCTCTCCTTCACGCAGGCGGATAGTCGTGTTCAGGCTGGTAAAACGACGGAAGCGAATGTGAAATGGAGGCATCGGCGCGCGCGGCCGCAGCTCTCGATATTCTTCTTCAAAGATAGTGCGCAGTAGGGAAACCACTCGGCCCAGCGTAGCAGAACTGGCGACAATCGATGGTGTTGCCTTACCCCGAAACCATGTGCCCGATGCCATCAAACAGCAGCCAGATCCCTACGATTGCAAGCACTGGAGTGAAGACAAGGCGGGCCGCCGATCACCGAATGCCGCAACGTTGCCGAGAGCAACCGCCACTGCGGCCAGGAACGAGACGGTAGTCCGTCCAAACGCTACCAGGTCCATCATGATGCGCAGTAGCTCTTCCATAGAGCCAACGCCGCCTATCGTTCAGATGGAGCGCCGGCTTTAGGTGCCTTGTGCGTCGCAAAATAGGTCTCCTGCGCTGTCAATACCTTCTGTGCCAGCTCCGTCGTACTTGCCGCAGTATCCAGCGCCGTTTTACGGGAGAAGTCGTAATCCGGCGACGTCTTTGGCTCCTGCAGCACAACTTTCCACCTGGCCGTATGGTCGACCAGTTCCTTAAGCGTTTTACGCATATCGGCATGCTCTTCGGAATACGTTTCCAGGTTGTCCTGCAGTTCATCGGAGAGCCGGGTGAACTCTTCCATCAGGTTGTGAAGCCGGGCATTGCTAGAAATGGGCGGGTGCGCATTAGACGCGATCTTGTGAATATCCAGGGTGCGTTCTTCGATAAACTTCATGTAAAGCTTGATCCGCTGCGCCGGCTGATCACCGGTATCGCGAACCTCTTCCACCTGGTTGTCAGTCAGCGGGTCCTTGGCAGCCTGCGCCTGGAGGGATGCATGAAACAGCAGCATGCCGCAGCCCGCGATTACGGCTGAGAGTGTACTCGTGACGGATCGTCGGCCAAAGAAGTTCATCGACCCACAGCATACCTGATGCGGCCCATCCTCGACGAT
>CAZZXL010000138.1:0-14169 GCA_964658035.1 uncultured Acetobacteraceae bacterium | reverse complement strand
AATGCAGCGCCATGGTTATAGCGACCGGCGGCATGAGCCGTCGTACAGAGACAAGCTCCCCACACGGCAAGGAAGCTGAGCGCGGATACAAAACGAGGCATCGGGTAAAAGGTGCGGGAAGTCATAACCGGAGTGTTTCGAGAGTACCCTGCGGACCGTTACTGACAAAGTATCGAAGGTGGTACGCAAGCTGCCCCAGTCCCGGAATGGGCGAATGGCGTGGCTTTTGTGATGATTCGGGACATAAGGAGAAAGACTTGACCCGGATCGAACCTTCACTCCCCAGCCATTCGACCCACCACCGCAATCCTGTCCTCAACTCCGTGTATGACACTTCAGCCGGCGAAGACCGTGCGTCCATGCAGACAAGAATCCAGGCGCGCCGCAACATCTGGATGGCTTCGCATCAGGCACCGTCGCCATCCTCTCCAGGCAATGCAGGTGGACCGCTGCCCGGCGTTCTGCTCTTATGAACCGGCCAGGCCACTGAACTGGACCTCGCCGGGGCCGACTAGGCCGGCGCTGCACACTGCCCGTTCCCCTTTGATACTCTTATCCGGCCAGCCCCGTGTCCTGCATCTCAGGGTCAAGACAGGAGCTTCGACCCGCGTCCCGGGCCATGTGGAGGAGTGCAGTGCGAGCAGGCATCATAACCCGCGAATATCCGCCCTATGTGTATGGCGGAGCAGGTGTACACGTTGAATACCTGAGCCGTGAACTGGCTCGGAAGATCCAGGTCGACGTGCATTGCTGGGGCGACCAACACAGCAACGACGGCAACCTGCATATACGCGGCGCCAAGCCTTGGGAAGCCCTGACAGCGGGGCAACAGAAGTTCAAGAGCTCACTCGAAGCATTGAGCCTGAACCTGCTAGAACTGGAATCCCTGGGCCTGGTCGACCTGGTGCATACCCATACCTGGTATGCCGCCATGGCCGGGTTCTGGGCAAAGAAGCTGTTCAACATTCCATTCCTGCTGACCACGCATAGTCTTGAGCCGCTGCGTGCATGGAAGGCCGAGCAGTTAGGCACAGGATTTGCCATGAGCAGTTGGATGGAGCGGACCGCAATCCTCGATGCGGATGCGGTTATCGCGGTCTCGCAGGGCACGCGCACCGACATCCTTAAGGCGTATCCGGAGATTGATCCGGCGAAAATCCATGTCATCTACAACGGGATCGATCTAGCGGAATACCAAAAGACCGATGACACTGCCGCGCTACAGGCGTACGGTGTCGACCCGGCCATGCCCTACATCCTGTTCGTCGGCCGCATCACGCGCCAGAAAGGCGTAACGCACCTGGTCGAAGCGGTCCGCTATTTGCCGAAGGATACGCAGATAGTGCTGTGCGCGGGCGCTCCGGATACACCTGAAATAGCCGCCGAAATGCGTGCGAAGGTTGAAGAAGCCCGGGCACACAATCCGCACATCGTGTGGATTGAAAAGATGGTGACCAAGGCGGAAACCATCCAACTGTATAGCAATTGCGCCGTCTTTTGCTGCCCGTCGGTGTATGAGCCCTTCGGCATCATCAACCTCGAAGCGATGGCCTGCCGCGCGCCCGTGGTCGCCAGCGCTACCGGCGGCATTCTAGAGGTGGTGCAGGACGGGACGACCGGCTACCTGGTGCCATTTGAGCAGGATCCGGTTACCAGCTTCCCCGCCCATGCGGACAGGTTTGCACGCGACCTCGCAGCCAGGCTGGCAGACCTGCTGGCAGATCCGGCGAAGTGCAAGAGCTTCGGCGAGGCAGGACGCAAACGCGTGGAAGATGTTTTCTCGTGGACTGCAATTGCGGACCAGACCATCGAGTTGTATGAAAAGCTGCTGAAGAAATAGCTCTTCGCGCTTTCATCCTGAACGCAGCGTAGTTCGTGAGTCAAATTCTCACCTAGTCACGGAGGCAACAATGCCGGAACAAGTCGACGGCCTGATCAGTATCAGCAGCAACCACTCGGTCGACGAAACCGTCATTGCGATCGTAAGCCTGCTGCGGGAGAAGAACATCAAGCTCTTCGCCGTGATCGATCACAGCGGCGAAGCGAAAGCAGCAGGGCTGCAGATGCCGCCGACGCGCCTACTGATCTTCGGCAATCCCAAGGCAGGAACACCGCTCATGCTGGCTTCGCCCAGTGCTGCGATCGATCTGCCTTTGAAGTTTCTGGTAGCGGAAGACAAGCAGGGAAAGGTTGTTATCAGCTATAACACGGCAGGCTACCTGGGCCAACGGCATCACCTGTCGGAAGACATGCTCGCTGTGATAGCCGCTGTAGGCAAGCTGGCCCAGGCAATTGCGTCGTAACACCTGCCCGGCACATCTAAACGGCAGAGGATTTGGACATGGCAAGTGCTGACATGAAGATTGCATTAGTAACCGGGGCGAACAAGGGCATCGGTTTCGATATAGCGCGCCAATTGGGACGAGCCGGAATGTTTGTTTATCTAGGTGCCCGCGACCAAGAACGTGGTGAAAAAGCTGCGGCCATTTTGATCGGCGAAGGGCTCAAGGTAAAGCCCCTGGTGCTGGAAGTGACCGACGCTGCATCCATTGCCGCTGCGGCTTCTCTGCTGGAACAGGAGCAGGGCAAACTCGACGTGTTAGTGAATAACGCAGGGATAGCGGGCAATAGTGACTGGAGTGTCAAACCGAGCGAGACGCCCTTGGCTGATACGCGGCTGGTCTTCGACACCAACTTCTTTGGAGTCATCGCGATGATGCAGGCCTTTGTGCCATTGCTGCGCAAGTCAGACGCAGGACGCATCGTGAATCTGTCAAGCACGCTCGGCTCACTCACCAAGCATAGTGATCCGGAGAGCGGATTCAAAGATTACCTGCTGCTGTCCTACAATTCGTCAAAGACCGCGCTGAACGCAGCGACGGTGCAGTTCGCGAATGAATTGAAGGAGACTTCCATCAAGGTGAATGCGGTATGCCCGGGGTACGTGGCAACTGATCTCAACCATCACTCCGGTTCGCGAACGACCGAACAGGGCGCAAAAATTGCAGTAAAGATGGCGACGCTGGGGGCTGACGGCCCGACGGGCGGCTATTTCAACGATGAGGGTGTCATCCCCTGGTAACAGCTGCATTTCGCGGTTGAGAGCTGGCCGCATGTCTCCGACTCTGGACATGCGGCACCACAGTTTACCTGTGCTTATCTGCCACTGTTTTACTGAACGCCGCGACATTCATCATCTGCTGCTGAAAATCCATCAGTCCATTCGGTCCTGATGGCACAAACACGACCGTACTATTCTGCGAGGTTCCGACAGCGGACAGCATGTCTGTCCAGTTGGTGAAGAGCAGCATGGCGTACGCATCTTCGCCCGGCATATTGGCCGATTCCTTGATCATGTCGATGGCTTCTTTAAATCCCTTGGCAATCGCAATGCGCTCGTTCGCAATGCCTTGCCCCTGCAGCTGTTTTGCCTCGGCCTGCGCGTTGGCTGCAGCAACGACCTTGATCCGGTCCGCCTCTCCCTGGGCCTTGGCTGATACCTGGTTGCGATTCGCGATGTTGATGTTGTCCATCGCATCGCGCACTGCCGCGCTGGGCACAATGTCCGTTACCAGCACGCGGTTGATGGTGTAGCCAACAGGCGCCATCTCCTTGTCGAGTTCTGCCTTTACCCACAAGGCGATCTGCGGCTGACTGCTGTAAACTTCATCAAACTCCATGCTTGGAATATGGCCAAGCAGGATATTGTTGACGATCGACTCCATCTGTCCCTTAGCATTCGACATGGTGTAGACGGCTTCAAAGATCTTGGTCGGCGTGATGGAATACTGTACCGACACAGGAACTGCGACGAATACGTTGTCCTTCGTTTTCGTTTCCATCTTGAGGTCAACCTGCTGCACCTTCAAGGAAATCTCGAAGCGGCTTTCGGCGAAAGGCAGTTTCAGGTTCAATCCGGCATGGCCGATGCGGTTAAATTTGCCAAAACGCTCCACCACCGCGGCATTGCCTGACTGCACCGTAAACGACGAACTTGCCAGGACAATCAGTAAAAACACAGCCAGAATAATCAATAAAACGAATCCAATCATCATTTCTCCCCAATCATCATTTCGCCCATGGATAAAAGCGTCTCTGTCGGAGCTGCGAAAAGCGCCTGCTCCCGACTCAGACACCATACGCCAGGTGAGCGCCAATCCAGACAGAATCGTGCGGCAGCGTACGCAAAAGGGACAGTAACAGAAAATCTGCTCTATCGTAGAAACGAGAGTGCACTCCAAATTTGCCCGAAGAACCAGGACGTCGCGTTTTGATGGAAGTATTGAAGCAGCTTTACGAAACACATTTTGGTTCGCCGGTCATCCACGTACAGCCGCTGCAAGGAGAGCTGGGAGGCTCAGGCCGCCGCATCATCCGTCTTTCCGGTCAGCCGGGAACAGCGATCGGCATCCTGTACGACGTGCGCGAAGAGAACCTCGCCTTTCTAGAATTTTCCAGGCATTTTCATGCGCAGGGATTGCCGGTGCCCGCCATTTACGGCCAGGCCCTCGACCAGGGCGCGTACCTCGAAGAAGACCTGGGCGATGTGACCCTCTACGAATTTCTGGCGAAGCATCGCGCCGGTGAAGAGATCGCACCGCCGGCTGTTGAGGCGTATCGGAAAGTGGTCGCTGTTCTACCCCGTTTTCAAATAGATGGGGGCCGGCATCTGAATTACAAGGTCTGCTATCCGCGAGCGAGCTTTGACCGGCAGTCAATTAACTGGGACCTGAACTACTTCAAATATTATTTCCTTCGCCTCGCGGGAATTTCCTTTAATGAGCAGGGGCTGGAAGATGATTTCGCCCGCCTGACGAAGTTCCTGCTGAGCGCCGAGCGCGACTTCTTTCTCTATCGCGATTTTCAGTCACGCAACATCATGCTGCTGCATGGCGAACCGCGCTTTGTCGACTACCAGGGCGGCCGTCGCGGCGCCTTGCAGTATGACATTGCTTCCCTGCTCTACGACGCCAAGGCCGACCTTCCGCCCGCACTCCGGCAGCAGTTGCTCGACGAGTATCTTGACGTGCTTGCCAAGCACATGGCGCTCGATCGCAAAGTATTTCTGCATCACTATTACGCGTATGTCTACATCCGCATACTGCAGGCCCTTGGCGCCTATGGCTTCCGCGGATTTTACGAGCGCAAGACCCACTTCCTGCAAAGCGTCCCGTATGCGCTCAAGAATCTTCGCTGGCTGCAGCATCATGTAGAACTGCCTATCCAGTTGCCGACACTCATGGAGGCAGTGCGCGGCATGCTCGCTTCTGAAAAGCTGCAGAGCCTTGCGGCTCCGGCAAAGACTCTTACCGTTCAGGTCCAGAGTTTTTCCTTCCATCGCGGCTTGCCGGTAGATGCATCGGGCAATGGTGGAGGCTTCATTTTTGACGCACGCAGCATTCCTAACCCGGGCCGCGAAGAGCAGTTCAAGCCACTTACCGGCAAAGACGCACCAGTGATTGCGTACCTGCAGCAGCAGGAAAGCGTGCACCAGTTCCTGGCCAGCGTCCGGTCACTGGTTGACCTGAGCATCAGCAATTATCTAAAGCGCGGGTTTCAACACCTGATGGTGTCCTTCGGCTGCACCGGCGGCCAACACCGTTCGGTCTACATGGCTGAACAACTGGCGAAATATCTAGGCAACCGCGCGGGAGTCGAAGTAGTTCTGGAGCATAGGGAACAGGCACGGTGGCCTAAATGAAAGCGATGGTACTGGCTGCCGGCCTCGGCACACGGTTGCGTCCGCTGACGAATGACCGGCCCAAAGCATTGGTCGAAGTAGCCGGCCGCACCATGCTTGCGATCACACTCGGCCGCCTGCGCGCATTTGGCATTCAGGACGTCATCGTCAACGTGCATCACTATGCCGACATGATCGTCGATTATCTAAAGGCCAACCAAAATTTTGGTATGCATGTAGAAATCTCGCGCGAGGACACGCTGCTGGACACGGGTGGAGGGTTGAGGAAAGCTGCGCCTTTTTTTTGGCGGGACTCCGCATCCGCGCAAGAGCCGTTCCTGCTGCATAACGTCGACATCGTCAGTAACTGGGAGCTAGCTGCCATGCTGGCCGCCCATCAGCAGAGCGGAGCGCTGGCAACACTCGCCGTGCAGCAGCGACAGAGTTCCCGCCTTCTTCTCTTCGATCAGACGCTGCAACTCCGAGGTCGCCGTGTCAGCGGAGGACAAGAATGCCAGGACCTGCAGGCCCTGGCATTCGCAGGCATTCACATCCTTTCACCGAAGCTATTCGGGATGATGGACGAAGCAGAAGCATTTTCCATCATCGACACCTACCTTCGCCTAGCCGCTGATGGAGAAATGATTCTCGGCCATCGCGATGACAATGCGTACTGGCGTGATCTTGGCAAGCCGGAATCCGTTGCAAGAGCAGAGACCGATCTTGCAGCTCACCCTGCACTCTTTCTCTAAGTGCAATCTCTGCCGCAACTATCGGTGGAGGCTCTCCAAGCCTTAAAAGGCCACCTGTGCATACGCTCATGGTGTCGTCCGCGAGGTCCTGCAAATGTCAAAAGCGGAACATGGTCTGGAAGTTGATCGTTCTGTTCGCCGAACCATCAGTTGCAGCTTGTGACAGCGCATTGGACAAACCAAAAAGTGGCGAACCCAGCGTCCCTACAGGCTGCGCAGGATTCACGTGATTCAGCACATTGTCTACTTCGACCCCGGCATTGATGCTGTAGCGCCGCTCCGGGGGAGGCACCTTTTCTCCCGGCTTCGGCTTCGGCGCATCTGCGTCCCGCTTCTCCTCGGGACCAAAGTGGAAGGAGCGATTCAGCTCCGCATTGAGGACGACGGATCCCGGCGCGTCGCCGTGGTTATTCGGAATAATTTTCTGCCCCGCCACGGGCAGGGTATCGAAGTTGCCGAACTTCGTCATGATCACGCTTGGCCGCGAAAGGTCCGTAGCAAAGGCCGGCCGATCATTGAATTGCCCATCACCATTCAGGTCCTGTCCCACCACAATATTGAATGGCCCTCCCGTCTGGGCCATCAGGAAGGGACCGCCGTTGATATGGAAGTAATCGAAATACGCGCCCAGGAAAAGCCGGTGCCTTATATCGTTCGCGGCCCTGCCGTAGTCCGCCGCAAGGTCGTACTGGTTGGAAGGGAATCCCCCGCTGGTGTCCGCGTGGCTCACACCGATTGCGTAGTTTCCGAATACCTGGATCTTGTCGCCATGGTGCACATAGCCTCGCAGGACAAAGCGATTGCGACGGCCTAAGCCATCCGTGTCATATTCATAGATATTCTGCGTGCCCCCGAAAGGGCGAACGCCGCTTGTCGGCTCATCGATGTTGTACGTGCCTGGCAGCGGCGCGTTGATATTGCGCGTCAATAGTTGATGCACCGCGCGCGTTGTTATGTAGGACGCGGTAAGACTGCCGTTCTTTCCCAGTTCGCGTGAGACGCTGACGTGCGCCCGCAGAGCGTACGGCGAACTGTATCGCGGGCCAAGACGGAAAGTCGTCGCCGTCGCACCATTGCCGGCAGATGCTGCGAGCAGTGCGCCAGGCGTCGGGATGTTTGGATAGGTATCAGGCGAGTTCAATACATATTGCTGCTGCAGGATGCCGTTCTGCCGCCGGGCCTGCAGAATGTCCGCTGCTGGAAAGCGGTCGTAAAAGATGCCCGCCCCTCCACTTACCGTTATGGCCGCAGGCTTTTTGTCGGTGCCGCGCACCGCGTAGGAGAAGTTTGCGCGGGGCGCAACATCCGCGCGGTCGGCAATGTAGTTCTGGGTTTCGAAGCGGAGGCCGTAGCCAATGGTCAGGTTCTTCGTCGCCTTCCAGCTGTCTTCGGCGTAAGCACTTGTGTCCGAGATCAGAACCTTGATGGCAGGCTGACCTGTAGCGATATTGAACTGGCTCGCTCCACCACCCGAAGCGCGGATCTGCGCAGGCGTAAGGCCGGCGTCGAGCCCCTTCAAGGTAAGTTGATAAGCCGTCAACGTGGAGAAGATGTACTCCCCGTTGAAGTTGGCGATCGATGTATTCGCATCGCGGTTCAGTCGTTCCCTTACGCCGAAGCGCAGGAAGTGGTTTCCATCATCAAGTGAGCTGTAGTTCTGGAACTCGTACTGGTCCTGGTTGTCGGTAAACCGTCCCAGGTTGTTGCCGCCGCCGGTAAAGGCGCCCTGCACAATGATCGTTGGCGAGGCACTCAACGGTGTCTGTGCCGTGCGGGTCCGGATGTACTGGAAGCGCGTTTCATTGACGAACTTTGTCCCGATAATCTGTGTATCGCTCAACTGCAGAGTGCCTGCTTCAGTTACGCTGCTGTACCCCTGCGAGGCCAGCTGCAGTTGTCCGACTCCTGCGTTGCTTTGGGAGTTTCGATCAAACTGGTAGCGCGCGCTGAGCGTATTGTTTGTGGAAATTTGCGCATCAAGCTTGGGACCCAGCGACAGAATCGTACTTGGATTCGCTACAGAATCAGTAAACGCGATCTGTTGATTGTTCGCATTCAGTGTCTCGGCATTCACAATCGCACTGTTCTGATTGTTGCTGTTGTAGCCGGAAAACAGGTACGACATCTTCTTACTGATCGGCCCGCTCAGGTCGCCCTGAAAATTCGACGAATAGAACGGCTGCCGTAGCGGAGAGTAGAGATTGCGCGAATCCAGCACCGCATCACTGCCGTTGCCATAGATTTCTCCATGGATCTTGTCGGTACCCGGCTTGGTAAAAATCTCTATCCGTCCGAAGCCATAATCCTCATACTGCGCGGAGTAGGGATTGTTGTTGATGCGAATCTCACGGATGGAAGACTTCGGCGGCAGCTTCCCGCCGGAGAATCCATCCACGTACATCGCAGGGCCGGCCTCGCCGTCGCCACCAGCCATGCCTTGCAGTTGCAGTTGCAGCTGGTTGCTGTCACTTGAAAGAATCGCCAGGTCAGACCCACTTAGCACCGTCGCGCCGCCTTTGCGCGCTTGCTCCGCATCCGCTTCTTGGGCGGTCACGTGGACTTCCTGGTTCTGCGTTTCGAGCGGCAGCTTCAGGTCAACCAACGCCCGCTGCCTCGCGGCCACTACCACCTTTTGCACTTCACTTGCGGCGAAGCCTGTTGCTTCCGCGGAAACGGAGTACACGCCCGCCGCAAGTGCCGGGAAGGTGTATCTACCCTGCTCATCAGCCGCTGCCGTAAACGCGGCGCCGCCGGCTTCAGCAGTGGCATGCACTGTCGCTCCTGGAATGAGAGCGCCGCTGGGGTCAGTCACGATCCCGCTCAACGATGCGGGGCCGGCAGCGGGCTCGCCGGCATCCAGGTCCCTGTTGACTGCGTTCACGGCGGTGGTTGTTGCCGCATGTGAAACCGATCCAATGATGGAGAGTGATGCCAGAAAGGACAGGGGGAGAAGACACCAGGAACGTAGCAGGACCATTCACCTCAACAAGAGTTGCGCTTCACACCAGTTGCAGCCTCTACCGGGTTGCTGTCCTGGTGGCTCTTGCCGTCTGGCCTCGGTGCCTTCACAGCATATCGCCAATGTTCCAGGCAGGCGGCCGGGAGGCTGGCAGGATCCCGCAAATTGTTGATCAGCGAACATTCCACGACACTAAAAGCCTGACCGCACGCTCAGGTCTTCTGTGTCGCTTGAAGAAACTATCTGGCATAGTTTGTTTTCTTACCTTTGGGACTGGTCACGCACTTGATCCGTCTAAGAGTCATCTGGCGAGACACACGTCATGGGAACAGCAGAGAATGCCGTTGGTGGTAGGCAGAACGGCTTCTTGCCTGAGAATCCGCGAAAGGATGAGAAAATAGCAGGAATACCCTGAGGTACCCGTCGGCAGCGCTGTGATGCTGGCGGAACCGGGGAATCCTGACCCTCGCATGCCGATTACAGAAGTGCCCAACAGTCCGCCGCCGGTCAAGGACGCCAAGCCCGATTACGAGCTGGATGCCCCGCGCAACAATTCCGATTATGGGGACCTCGGAACTGACGAACTTGTCCAGCGGATTAATGAACTGGAGGACGAGCGTCGCGCTGCGCGTATCCGCGAGGGCATATGGATTGCGCTGCTCCTGCACGCTGTCGCCGTACTGTTGTGGATTTATGGGCCGCGCTACATCCTGCATGAGCCAGTGGTCGTGAACCCGGCGCTCAAGGACCACAAACAGCTGACCTACCTGAATATGCCGCCGAGTGCCCTGCATCCGCCGAAAGCTTCCTCGCAAGCGAAGAGGCCGTCCAGCGCCCAGCCGGTACATCCGCATGTGGATCAGAAGACCCTGGAACACTTCCAGTCGATGCGCAAGGCTGCGCCCCCGCGAGAACAGCAGCCCCCTCCACCCCAGCAGACGACGCAGCCACCCGTTCAACAGGCCCAGCAACAACCAGTGCCGGCGCAAACGCCAGCGCCTCAACCGCAGCCTGCCCCTAAACAAGAGACCCAGACCGCTCAGCAGGCAACGCAGCAGCAAAGCAATCCGTTCAAGACTGACGATTCCGCCGGGGACATGATCCGCCAGGCTGCCAAAGGCGCAGCGTCAGGCTCCGGCGGTGCAGGCGCCAATGTCCCTGCGGGCTCAGGCGGGATGGGAGCTGGCGCCCAGATCCTCAGCGATACCATGGGCGTTAATTTTCAGCCCTGGCTGGAACGCGTGATCGCCGCTACCTACCGCTCCTGGCTGCCCATTATTCCTATGTCCGCCAGGCCGCCGCTCAACGATCAAGGCAAAGTCACGATCAAGTTCGATGTATTTCCCGATGGCAGTATCCGGCCACATTCCATGTCTCTCATGAGCCCCTCCGGTAAAACCCCTCTGGATCGCGCTGCTTGGGCCGGCATCACCGGCGCTACCTATCCACCGCTGCCTGCGGAGTTCAAGGGCAAGAGTCTCACCCTCGCGTTCGGCTTTTATTACAACGTCCCGACGGATGAAAAGTGATGGCGAAGGCCTCTGCTAAAGCTTACCGGGACGCCATCTATCGTGGCCGACAGGTCGCCGGCCTGCTGATCGTCGCCGGGCTACTTGTTTCGTGGGGCCTCCTCCGCGCCAACTGGCATGAAGTCTTCCCTACTGGCTGGTGGAACGTTTGGTAGCAGAGACGCTGCCGCTGCTGGTCGTCTTACTTGGACCTACGGCCAGCGGCAAGACAGCCCTTTCCCTCCGGCTTGCTGAGCAATTTGATGGCGAAATTGTCAGCTGCGATTCGGTCGCTGTCTACCGCGACTTCGAGATCGGCACAGCAAAGCCCACTGTCGCCGAGCGTCGGCAGATCCAACATCACCTGATCGATATAACTTCTCCGACGGAGCCTTATTCCGCAGGTGACTACAGCCGAGACGCCCGCACCGCCATCCGCACCATCACGGCCCATGCCCGTCTCCCCATCGTGACCGGGGGGACGGGACTGTATCTGCGCGCACTGCTCCAGGGTCTTTTCGACGGGCCGCCGCGGGTTGAGGAGTTACGTGAGCGGCTGCGCCAGGCCCACACGCGGCACGGCACAGGCTACCTGCATCGGCTGCTCTTCCGGCGAGACCCGGCAGCCGCCGGCGCGATCCATGCGCATGATCTTCCCAAGCTGATCCGTGCCCTTGAAGTGTCCTTTGCCGGAGGACGCCCCATGACCGAAGCGTGGGCTGAGGGCCGGGCAGCCCTTACCGGCTACCGTGTCCTGCAGCTTGGCCTGGAGCCGGACAGGAAGCAGTTGTACGACCGCATCAACACACGGGCTGCGGCCATGTTCACCGCAGGATTGATTGAAGAAACTGAGGGGCTACTGGAGAAATACGGACCAGGGTTGAAGCTGTTCGACGCCCTGGGCTACCGCCAGGCAAAGGCTTACTTACGCGGGGACTACCAGCGGGATGAGGCCATCAAACTGGCGCAGCAGGGCCATCGCAACTTTGCCAAACGCCAACTCACCTGGTTCCGGCGCGAACCGGAAGTGCACTGGCTGCGCGGTTTTGGTGCCTCGCCCGCTATCGCTGCAGACGCCCGGAGCCTGGTCGAAGCAGCCCTCCAACCAGGTAAGACTCCAGGGAAGACTTAAGACGTCGGGGCCGTTACCGTCACCACGACATTCTGGATCAGCTGCGTCGTTATGACCACACCGGAAGTGGCCTGCGCCTCAATGGTAAAAGAGAACGGCCCGTAGGCCGTGCCCGGGGAGGGTACAGGAGACTTGTTGAGGTAGTGGTAGCGCTGCGAACAGCCGCTCATCAGGCCGATGGAAAGTGAACAACCGGCAAAAGCCAGCAGCATCAGCCCGGCATTCTTCCAGGCGGCACTTCCGCGCCGCATCCCGAGGCCAAAAATGGCCAGGATTCCCGGGAATGCCAACGCATAGACCATAGTCGAACGCTGCCGAACCATGCCGTTGCTGCTGGTCGGACCATAGGTCTCAATGCTGAGCACGCTGGTCGTCGCCTTGGTACCGCTGACCGACACATTTACCGGCAGAAAGGTACACGCTGTATCCGCGGGCAGGCCGGAGCAGGACAAGCTCACGTAATTGCTGAAACCGTTCACCGGCGTAAGGGTAATGGTCGTCGTTCCGGTGGTTCCCTGCGGCACTTTGAGCGCCGTAGGGCTCGCTGTGGCTGTGAACGTCGGCACGGTAGACGTAGCCTCGGCGACAACTTGTGTCTCGGCTGAAACTGAACCGGCAATCGCGTCTGTTCCCGGATAAACGGCGTGCACGGCGTGGTCGCCCGGTAGCAGGCCGCTGACCGTCAGCGTCGCCTCGCCATCCGCATTCAATACTGCCGATCCTATGTCCCGCGTTCCATCCATCAGCGTCACGACACCGCTGGCATTCGCATCTCCGCCATCAGGCGATACATGCACCACGAATGCCGCGCGGGTTCCCGTGACGGTATGCGCCACGCTGGAGGTCAACGTGGTTTCTGTCGCGACCGGCGACGATTGCGCCTGCAGATGACCACTTCCAACGGTACCGAGGGCAATGCCGGTCAGCGATAGCAGCCTGAAGATGCTGAGTACAGGTGAAACTATCCGTCCGGCAGTGCGGTGAAAACGAACCCTTAAAAATCCTGACTGCAAATGCAAACCCTCAATTCGTCTGCCCGTTCCTCTGCTGGACGCGAGTCCAACCAGGGCGCACACCCTATTGTAGCCGTGACAACAATCTCATGCGCGCACTTTGCGGAAGGACTCGCTTCTAGTGGTCAGACAGAGGCGTCTGCGGAAAGGGCCAGCCAGTTCGGTTCGTTAACTCAGCTTCCTATTGTGGAGGCTCCTGCGTGTTTCCCTGTCCGCTCGGCTGCGCGTGCGGCGACTTCGACGGCGAATGCTGTTTATCCTTCACCGTAGGCTCCGGCGCTCCCGGCATGGCTACGGACTGGTGCGCAGTGGCCGCCGGCGCTCCGCTATCCGACGCCGCTGCTTCCGGACCATTCGCTGATCCGTTCGTTGAAGTTGTCGGCTCCGTCAACTCGCCCGCCGGATTGCCGCCCTGGGTCTGCGCGTTCTTCGTGGCCCCATTGCCCGAACCCTTCGCATTATTGCCGCTCGTCTGACCGTTACCGCCGTTCGTTTTATTGTCGCCACTACTGCCCTGGCTGGTACTGCCGTTAGAAGACGAACTCTGACACCCGGTTGCGGACGTTCCCGCCAGGCCCAGGGTCAATCCCGCAGCCAGCACGGTCATCCATGTGTTACTTGCGCGCATTTGCAATCTCATTTACGTGTGGATGCTCGCATGACATCAAACCGCGGGCTTTGGTTCAAAACTGGCCAGGATCGTCGTGATATGGGCAAAAGGAATGAAAAATGCGAGGCCGGGAGCCGCCGGCTTTACCCGGTACTTTTCGACGATGCGGTTCAGTACCTCTTCGCTTTCAATCCAGATCCCGGCATCCTCGACGCCCAACAGACGGACATTTTCCAACCGCTCCTTGTCGAAAAATTCCGGACCAATCACAATCACTTTGTGGTTGATCAACTTGCTGAATTGAACTTCCATAAGCACTCCGTATGCAGTTTTTCGGCTGCTAACGAAGACGCATCTCTGGCGAACAGAGTTGCCAATACGGCTACTGCTGAGTTGCAATTCCGGTGACATTTACACGGCGCGGCTTCCACAACACGGATTCGCGTCTCCCTTATTGCCGTGGCTCTAAGCTGGAGCAAATACCTGAAGGTGTAGAGCGAAGGTACGATGAACAC
>CAZZXL010000137.1:0-14550 GCA_964658035.1 uncultured Acetobacteraceae bacterium | reverse complement strand
CACTGATTGATTAGTCCGCACTGCTGTATAGTCGAAAAGGAACAATGGCTACCCGCGTAGATACTTCCGTCAGCACTGCTACAGCGAAACCCGCACTCTTTTCCGTTGCTCTTGTGGCGGGCTGGCTGGTGCCTGGATTGGGGCATGTGCTTGCCAAGCGCCCGATCCGCGGCGCCATTCTTTTTGTCACGATTACCTTGATGTTCACGCTGGGCCTGCTCATGCAGGGTAAGCTCTACAACGCTGATCCGGGTGACCTGCTCGAGATGCTGGGTTTTGTGGGTGACCTCGGCTCCGGCCTGCTCTTCCTGATTGGCCGTGTGGCAGACCTGGGTCACGGCGCGGTGCAGGTGGCAACCGCAGATTATGGCACGAAGTTTATTGTTGTGGCAGGGTTGCTGAATTACATCTCTGCGATCGATGCGCATAATCTCCGGATCGGGAGAAAGCTTTAATGTTTGCCCCTTCGCATTTCACGGCCGTGCTGCTGTTCGCCACGTTTGCCTCGATCGTTTCCGGCATTACGCAGCGCTCGGTACCCCGTGCCATGGTCCGCTATGGCGCGTATTGCTGGGTGGTGTTTGTGGGCTCGGTCATTGCCGGCAGCTGGATCATGTACTTCATCAAACGCTGATAGCTTTGCCGTCGCTGGACGGAGTTGGAAACGCAGGTTGGGCTGCAGGCCCCTCCGCTGCAGCCAACTCAACGTACGCGCGGAGGCCGTCTCCATACCATGGCATCAAAGGTGTGGCGCGTGTGGAAGCCGAAACCGCGGTATAGCTCAATGGCAGGATCGTTTTTCTCGGTGACGGTCAGCGTGAGCGCGTTCCATCCCAGGCGGCTGATGGTGCGGATACAGGAGTCGAGCAGAATAGAGGCCAGGCCTAGACGGCGGTAGGCGGGCGCGAGGCAGATCTGCGTGACATGGCCTGTGCCTTCGCCTACGCGTGAGCAGAGCAGGATGCCGGCGAGGTCATCCCTGTCGCGGTAGGCCAGTACGGGCGAGCCTTCGGCGTTGAAGACGCCGCAACCGGGAAAGCGGACGATGTTGTGCAGAAAACGGAGAGAGCCCGAGACCGACTGATACTGGTCATTGATGTAGGCGTCCAGGTGCCCTTGATAGGCAGCGGTGATGAGGCGCCCGGCTGCTGCGAAGTCGCTTTCCTTCCAGGAACGGAGTACCAGTTCCGGCGGGATGGACGTTGCCAGTTCCTTCATTGCACCTGCGTCACCCGGGTGAAAGTCGAGTTCCATGAACAGTCTTGGATAGACATCGAAGCCGGCGTTGGCAAAAGCCTGGGCATGGGCACCGTGCGAGTGCAGCAGTAATTGTGTTTCGATGCGATCGATGCCGGGCGAGAACTGCAGCAACTCGAGTACATGTTCTATCAGGCGGCCTTCGACCAGTTGCGTGTCTTCACAAAGGCTGGGGGCGCAATACACATCGCCGATCACCGCCTTGATGCCTTCATAGACGCAGAAGATGTAGCCGCAGAGCTTATCCCGCTCAACGGCCACATAGCCGGGTAGTACATGCGAATCGAGGTAGTCGAGAAGAAGGTTAGCCGAAGAGCGATAATCCCAGCGCAGGCGTTCGCTCCAGACGCGGCTCTCCTCGGCCAGGAGGGGCCTTAATGTTGCGGCGGAGAAATGTCGGAGATCGAGAATCTCCGGCTGTGCGGCAGTAGCCATGGGGCGTTCACAGAGCGCAAGGATGCTTTTCAGCTTCGGTTAAGTTTCGAGTGTAAGCGAGGCGGCTCTACTTGGGCAAAGGTACTGCGCCGGGTAGAGCCTGGGCAGATACTTCGTAGACCGAGAGCCGTTGTGCGGGGTAGGAAAAGAGCGGTCTGTAGCTTCTGCCGGCGAGGCGCAGAGCCAGGTCGCTGTTCGCGGCATCGCGGACGGAGTCGCGGACGACAAGGATGTGGGCATAGGCCGGTACGCCATTGATTTCATAATCGAGCACACGGTGATTCCGGTAAAAGGAAAGGCCATATTCAACATCGCGGCGAACGCGATAGACGGCTACCGGTTCGCCCGGCTGTGAGACCTGGTCGATGATGCGAGCGAGAGGACGGGCGGAGAACGCGTAGTCAATCAGCTGAATATTTGCTTTTGACCGGGTCAGGGCCTTAATGCGGAGAATTGGTCCAATGCCGAAGATGAAAAAGATGAGCGCGATCATGGGCAGGATGGTGGCCATGCGCAGGCGCACGACGCCAAACCTGGTTACGGCGACGATGATGAGCGCCATGGCCGCAAGTCCGCTGGCGCAGGCGCCGAAGATGATACGTGCGGGCGGAATGTCATCAGGATGCACAACATGCCAGGGGATCACCAGGACCAAGGCGACGGTCAGCCCTGTGAGCAGGGCGTGCGTAGCCAGCAACCACGGTCGCAAACCCTTGTAGCGGATCCGGTTCAGATAGTCGCCGGTAAGGATGGTGATGGGCGGGATAGACGGCAGGATGTAACCCGGCAGCTTGGACCGGGAGAAGGAGAAAAAGATGATGGGGAAGAGCGCCCAGAGGACCAGGAATTCCGGGAAGGCGTCGCCGAAACGTTCGTGGCCCACGTAGTGATACTTGGCGCGTCGCGCCTTCCACTCGTTGATGGCCAGGCGAACGGCGTCGGTGAGGGCCCGCAGAGCGATGACTGTCCACGGCATGAGGGCGACCAGGGCGACGGCGAGGTAGTACCAGACAGGCTGCTCATGCTCATAGCGATTGGTCGCGAAACGTTCAAGGTTGTGCTGCCAGAAGAACTCGCGCAGGAAGCTTGGATTACGCCGGGTGACGGCAATATACCAGGGTAGAACGATGGCCAGGTAAAGAGCGATGCCCGGCCACCAGATGGTCCGCCGCAGCAGCGACCACTCTCTGCGCAGGGCGGCAAACGCGACGATGATGCATAGTGCCAGGAATGGCGCTACGGGGCCCTTAGCGAGGGTGGCGGCGGCGTTAAAGAAGTACAGATCGAAGAGCCAGAACTTCTTGTCGGTCTCATACCAGGCATACCAGCCGAGCATGCCGATGCAGAAGGGAGCGGCCAGTTGCATGTCGGTTGAAGCGCCGCGGGCGAAGGCGAAGATGCCGATGCAGGTTGCGGTGATGAGGGCGGAATCGAGCTGTCCGCCACGGCGAAAGCGCCGGATGTGCAGATAGATGAGCACGACCAGGGCCAGCGCGAAACTGGCTGACGGAAAACGCGCCGCCCAGTCATGCACGCCAAACTCGCGGAAGGAGAACATGGCGCGCCAGTAGAAGAGCGCCGGTTTTTCAAGCCAGGGTTTCCCATAAAGGATGGGCGTGATGTAGTCGTGGCGGATGAGCATTTCCCGGGCAACCTGGGCGTAGCGGGGTTCGTCCGCGCCGACCAGTCCCAGGCCGTCGCCACCGAAGGCGGGAATGAGGCCGTAAAAGAGGAAAAAGACCGTTACCAGCAGAAGGACGAGGACTTCGACCGTCGGCGGAATAAAAGGAAACGGGGATGGTCTTGGGATCAGCTCGATCTGTGGTTCGCGAGCTTCGATCTTGCGTGATGGGTTCAAGGCTGAATTGGGTGTGGCCTGGTGCTTAGGCGTTGCCTGTAAACAGGTAATCGCCAGGACGGCTTGCTTGTAAGGCTAACAGAAACGGCTATCCTGCTGTGTGGATGGCCAGGTGATTGAAAGTGCGGCCCTCAGCGCAGGGTGCGCAAGGTTTCGACGATGCTGTGCGTAGCCGCAGGCAGGGGACCGGGCAGGGTACAGCCGCCGGCGTTGGCATGGCCGCCACCCCCAAAGGCTTCTGCTACCTGGGCGACGTTCACTTTACCCTTGCTGCGCAGGCTCAAACGGACACGGTGATCAGGCAGTTCTCGCAGCAGTACGGCTACTTCGACGCCCGCGATGGCAATCGCGTAGTTCACGATGCCTTCGCAGTCTTCTTCGGCTGCCTGGCTGCGCAGCATGTCGTCGTGCGTCACCCAGAGCCAGGCGATGCGGCCATCGCGACGCAACGTCGAAAGCGCGGCGCCCAGCAAAACCATCTTTGAAAGAGGGTTGGTGAAGTACACTTCCCTGGCAATCTGCGCCGGCTTCGCCCCCAGATTGACCAGTTCGGTCGCGAGCTTGAGGGTATGCGCGTCAGTACCTTCGTAACGGAAAGAGCCAGTGTCGGTGAGCAGCGCCGTGTAGAGGCAGGTGGCCATGTGGGGCGATACCTTGACGCCCGCGGCAACGGCCAGGTCAAAAACCAGTTCGGCGACGGCGCTGGCCTGCGGATCAATCCAGTTGATAGCGGCGAAGGGGCGGCCGCTGGCGTGATGGTCGATATTGATAACCCGGTGGCTTTCAAGCCCCTTGAGACGCGATCGTTCCAGTCCGTCGCACTCGAGCAGGATCGTCAGGTCAAAGTGGCCAGTGACCGTATCGGTATGTTCGATGTGCTCGGCGCAGGGCAGCCAGCGATAGAGGAGGGGTACGCCGTCGCTCAGTATCAGCCTGGCCGGCTTACCCATTTGCTCGAGCATTAAGCCGCAGGCCAGCATGCTGCCGACGGCGTCGCCGTCCGGCCGCGCATGCGAGGAAACGAGGATGCTGCGCGCGGAGTGGATGGCGTCGAGAATGGTAGGCACGACGCCATTGCTGGAGGTTGCCACGGCGGCCGGCGCAAGCGGCACCATGTGCACCGGAGGATCGACGTGCATGTCGCGATTTTTGGCAGAAAATTCAGACATGGCTGGAGGCGCTAGGATTTGGTCTCTTCTGCAGGGTTCTGCTCGGCTGCGAGGGGAGGGGTTTCGGACACTTTCCCCGCCCGCTTCTTCATTCGACCCAGCAATTCATCGATGCGCATCTTCAGGTTTTCCGACTTATCGAGATGGAAGCTGAGTTCGGGCACATAACGGATGCCCAGCCTCTCCTTGAGGGTGTGGCGAACGTAACCGCGGGCGGCGACCAGTGCTTCAAGTGTCTCCTTGACCTCTTCCTCATTGCCGTCGACGGTAACGTAGATGCGGGCGGATTTTGAACCTGGCGCCAGTACGACTTCGCTGACGTAAGCGAAGCTGATACGGGGATCAGAGAGCTCGCCCTCGATCATCGTGCTGATCTCGTCGCGCAAGGTCTCGGCGAGGCGGTCCTGGTGATACTTACGTGCTCGTTGTATCGGCATGGCAACTTCCTTCGACTAAACCGCTAAGGATAGCAGAATAGCAAAGGATTTCTGCATGATGACGCACTTCGCTCTCGAAGTGAGAGTATGCTCTGTCCGGGGTTGGATCGGGTGCGCTAGAATTCCAGCTAGAGGGCGATCGTTGCGTAGTCTTCACCTCAAAATCTGGCTGCAGCTGCAGAGGTTCGCGGATGTAGCGCATGCCTCGAAAGCGCTTGGCCGCCTGCTGCTTGGCCTGCTCGCCGTTTTTATGCCGGCGATGATGTGGACAGAGCGCTTCCTGACCTGGGATAAATTCCTGCAGGGTGGCCAGGACCTCGAGTTGGGCATTGTGGCCCTGGTTGCCTTTTTGTGCCTGATCATCCTGCTGGCACAGCGTTCGCAACAGGCGCTGCATCGCCGGCTGGCGGTTTACAGCCTGCTTGCCATTGCCGGCCAGGGGCTGAAGCTGGCGAGCCGCTGCAGCAGCCCCACGTGCACTTTAATCATTGCGCCCGGCGCTGATGACGACTGCTGTCTGGTGAACTGCACCGTCGGCTTTTGTCCTGCGCCCTTGCGTATCTGATCCAAAGCTTCCGACCATCCCTGCGAACTGCCGACGCCCTTTAACCTGTTCAGCTGCTCTTCCTGGAACGGTCTCTCCTGGAACGTCCTCTCCCGGAAAAAGACCAGCTGCAGCTAACGATCCGGCGCCTGCATGTTCGCAATGGCGGCAGCCGCCTGCATTGAACGTGCCGGTTGCTGCCTGCGCATTGCTCTATTGCCACTGGTCGTCTCTACGGCCTGTTTGGAGAAGAAATGAAGAAGTCGGAAGTTCTCAAGGCGTGGTCTTCCATTTTGACCGGCCGGGCGCCCTCCTTATCGATTGAAATTACGAAAGAATGCCCGCTGCGGTGCCCTGGCTGCTATGCCTTTGACGAGGCCCATTTAGGAAGCGGGGTGCAGTTACGGCAGCTCTCGGACTTTAAAGGCAACGAACTGGTGACCCGTGTGCTGGCACTGGTGGATGAGTACAAGCCTCTCCATGTGTCGCTGGTTGGAGGCGATCCTTTGGTGCGTTACCGCGAACTGGAAGAGATCCTGCCGGAACTCGCAAAGCGGGGTGTGCATACGCAGGTGGTTACGAGTGCGTTTCGTGTGATCCCGGAGCACTGGAAGCAGAATCAAAAGTTGAACGTAGTGGTGTCGATCGACGGACTGCAGCCTGAGCACGACGAGCGTCGCAAACCTGCCACTTACGAGCGCATTCTGAAGAACATCAGGGACGCACGTGTGACCATTCATTGCACCATCACGTCGCAAATTGCCGATAGGCCGGGGTACCTGGATGCATTTCTTGCCTTCTGGAGCGGCCAGCCACAAATCTCCAAAGTATGGTTTAGCCTGTTTACGCCACAGCGCGGGGCAACTGACCCCGAGATCCTTTCACGGTCGCAAAGACAGGCGGTCATGGCTGACCTGCAGCGGTTGCGGGAGGTTTATCCGATCCTGGATATGCCGGAGGCGGTGATCAGGGAGATTGCCACACCTCCAAGAAGTCCAGCTGAGTGTATCTTCGCGCGGACTACGGAAACGGTTTCAGCTGACCTGAAAACAAGGATAACGCCCTGCCAGTTCGGCGGCGATCCTGATTGCGAGCAGTGCGGCTGTATTGCTTCGATGGGATTGGCCGCGGTCGGACACCACAAGGTGGTTGGCTCTCTGACGGCCGGAAACCTGTTTCTGGCTTCTGACTGGGTCGGAAAAAAATTAAAGAAAATGTCCGTTCCTGTGCACAAAAGTCCGGTACAGGACGTGCCATTCAAGATACTGTGAAGCGAGAGCTTGCGTGTGGGCATTGTGAAAGTAGGCCGTCAATGGAACCGGGAAGCGTAAGTATGGACGACCGTAACCAGGAGATCGAAAGCGGCCTGCGGCGAGAGCTTGCGCGCTTTGGCAAGTGGATTTATCGGCTTGGCTTTGCCCCGGGGACCTCTGGAAATCTTTCGGTGCGTCTGGACAAAGATCGATTACTGGTGACGCCGACGGGCGCAAGCAAATGTCTTCTGCGCCCGGCTGACATGGTGATTACCGATCTTGAGGGTCGCCTGCTAGCCGGTACGCGCAAAGCCACCAGCGAGCTTGGCATGCACCTGGCCGTGTACCACATGCGGGAGGATGTGCAGGCGGTGATCCACGCGCATCCGCCGATCGCTACCGCGTTTGCCTGCTCGGGCTGGTCGCTCGATGAAGTATTGTGCCAGGAAGCGGCCATGACCCTGGGCCCGGTGCCGCTGGCCCGCTATGCCACCACCGGCACGGAAGAAGTGGCGGCCAGCATCGTGCCGCTGATCCGTGAACATAACGCGATCCTGATGGCCAACCATGGCGCCGTCAGCTACGGCGATACCCTGCTCGATGCTTTCCTGAAGATGGAAACGGTGGAGCATGTCGCCAATATCCGGCTGGTCGCGCATCAACTCGGCTCACCGAGCACGCTGACCAAAGAACAACTGCAACAACTGGTGGGTGCCAAGTCGCGGTACCTGCAGAACGTCGTTTAGCAGGCTATTGTTCGTTGGCGAGGCACGGTTTAAGCCGGGGACGTGCGCCGTTCATTGAGCGGACTTCGACGTAATAGTTTATTGAGGTGACATTGCCAGGGCGAATGGCTCGATGGATGACCAGCCGATCTGCTGAAAGGCCTGCCCGATGGATGACCCGAAAGGCAGCTTCGCCGATCTGCGTCTACGCCGGCATGCTGTGGTGTCTGGCAGTAGCCGGAGCAGGCGCGCAGAGCCTGACCATGCCGGCCATTGATGCCGGCAGATTTGCAAGCACCATCATCGAACGGGAAATTGAGTTTCCGACAGATGGCTTGATGGCTCCGGGCACGCTGGCGCTGCCGCTGCATGCGACGCGGCGTGTGCCCGTCATCGTAATGGTGCAGGGTTCGGGTGTGCAGGACCGGGACGCAACCATTGGACCGAACAAGATCTTTCAGCAGATGGCGATTGCGCTGGCCGAACAAGGCATTGCGACGCTGCGCTATGACCGGCGGCCCAAGTTTGCCATCAACAGTTTTCTTGCGCATGCTGACCTGGATCACGAAGTGGTGATTGATGCGGCGTCGGCGCTGGCCTTCTGTGAGAATGTGCCGGAGGTTGATCCGCGGGAGATTTACCTGCTGGGTCATTCGCTAGGTGCGGAGCTGGCGCCGGATATCGTGCGGCTGCGTTTGAGCCAGCGGCCGAACTCGGTGAAGGGCATGATCCTGATGTCGGGCTTTGCGCGGCCGATTGACGTGGTGATGCTGGAACAGATCCAGGCCCTGGGCAAGGCGCAGGGTGGTACGCCGGAGTTGATCGACTCTATTCTCGCCGCGTGGCATGCTGTCTTCACTGCGGCGAAAGATCCGCAGACGCTCGATACAGAGCCGCTGGGTGTCGGCAACAAGATACCCGCCGGCTACTGGCGCGACTGGCTGCGCCGTGATCCGCTTGCAACGATGGCCACGCTGCATCTTCCTGCCCTGGTGATGCGCGGAGAGAACGACAACAATGTAACTCACGGGGACTTCCTCGCCCTTCGCAAAGCAGCGACAGCGCCGGGTAGCGCGGGCCGCGAGTTTCCAGGCTTGAACCATGAATACCAGGTGAGCACAGGGAACGGGATGGAACTGATGAAGCCAGCGCAGGTTGCCAAAGCGCCGACCGATGCGATTATCGAATGGGTGAAAACAGGCAAGCTGGATTAAGGCAGCCCCGAACGGGGCACCTTGCGACGGCGTATTCTTCGTCGATGCGTTTTGTTGCGCCTTAGAGAAAATTACTTGATGTTATGGTGTTGCTGGCTCAAGTTGGCCTTTTCTTGCGAAAAGGCGAGCGATCATCGTTCTTCGCTCTACACCTTCAGGTACTTTGCTCTAAGCTTCGATTAACTCCCACCAGGCATCGCTGATCTCGGCACCCAGATCGTTACATATGCGCGTGACGGCATTTTCAACCTGCCGCATCTGGCCGGCCAGGTAGTCGCGCGAGGGTGAAATGGCGACGATGCCGATAGTCGCGCTCTGCCAGGTAACGGCTTCGTCCATCTCGGCGATAGAGATGTTGAAGCCGTGGGCAAGTTTTTCTTTCAGGCTGCGGACCACCTGGCGGCGGTCCTTGAGTGACTGTGCGTGCGGAATCCGCAGGTCGATGATCATGCTGGCGATGGGCACGATGATTAACGAATGATGGCGATTTTGGCGCGTTTGCCGACGCGGAGCGTGAGGCGTGCGGGCAAAGAGTCGACGCTTATTCTCGGTGTTGTGTGCGCTGCGTCGTTCACATGCACAGCATTCTCTTTCAACTTGCGAGTGGCTTCGCTGCCTGAGGCTGCCAGTCCCGCGGAGACAAGCAACCTGTCCAGCCGGAGGGATTTGGCTTCGTCGTCCCAGCCCGCGTCAATGGCAGAGATGCTGACTTCTTCGAGATCTTCAGCTGCCGTCTTTTTCTGGAACATGAGCCCCCAGTTTTCATCGGCCTTCTGCGCTGCTTCTTCGCTGTGAAAGCCGGCGACGATGGTGCGGGCGAGACGTTTTTTCAGCGCCATGGGATGGGTCGTGCCGGCAGCGACTTCGGCTTTGAGGGTGTCGATTTCGCTGACGCGGAGATCGGTCAGGTACGTCCAGTAGGTCCACATGAGTGTGTCGGAAATGGACATGAGCTTGCCGTACATTTCGCCTGCCGGTTCGTGGATGCCGATGGCATTGCCGAGGGACTTCGACATTTTCTGGACGCCGTCGAGGCCTTCGATGATCGGTGTCATCAGTACGATTTGCGAGGGCTGATCGTAGTGGCGCTGCAGTTCGCGACCGATGAGCAGGTTGAACTTCTGGTCCGTCCCGCCGAGTTCGACGTCGGCATGCAGCGCCACAGAATCGTAGCCCTGGGAGAGCGGGTAGAGCATTTCATGGAGGGAGATCGGTTGTTCTTCCTGGAAGCGTTTATGGAACTCAGCGCGTTCAAGCATCTGCGAAACGGTGAAGTGCGCGGCCAGACGAATGATGCCTTCAAAGCCCAGGGTGCTGAGCCATTCCGAGTTGAAGCGGACTTCCGTCTTGTCGCGATCAAGGATGCGGAAGACCTGCTCGGTATAGGTCTTCGCATTCTCGGCAATCTGTTGCGAGGTGAGCGGCTTGCGGGTGGCCGAGCGGCCGGTGGGGTCGCCGATGAGCGAGGTGAAATCGCCGATGAGGAAGATGACCTGGTGGCCGAGGTCCTGGAAGTGCTTGAGCTTGCGCATGAGCACGGTGTGGCCGAGGTGCAGATCGGGCGCAGTGGGGTCGAAGCCGGCTTTGACGCGCAGCGGAATGCCCGAGGCGCGCGACTTCTCCAGACGCTCGCGCAGATCGGAGACGCGGATGATCTCGGCTGCGCCTTTTTCGAGCAGGTCCATTTGTTCGTCTACGGTCGCAAAACGGGAAGCGGTCTCAGTCATATTCGGCATAGGTCTCACTTAGCAGTATAAAGAGGGAGATGCCTAACCCTTTTTCTGCCGCTGAAATTGCCCGGCTTCGTGCCGATACCGCAGGCTGCGAAACGCCTGGCCGCATCTTTTTCAACAATGCCGGGGCAAGTCTGCCGGCGCGTCCGGTGGTCGCACGCGTGATCGAACATTTGCGTCTCGAAGAACAGATCGGCGCGTATGAAGCCGCGGATCAGACGACTGTTGAACGCGAGGGTGTCTACGCCTCCATTGCGCGGATGCTCGGTGCGCGTGCGGAGGAAATTGCCCTCACCGAGAGCGCCACACGGGCCTGGGATATGGCCTTCTACTCCATCGGCTTCAAGGCCGGCGACCGCATAGTGACGGCGCAGAATGAATACTCGAGCAACTACATTGCGTTTCTCCAGATGGCGCGGCGGACGGGTGCGGCGATTACGGTTATTCCTGCAACCGCGTCGGGCGAGCTTGACCTGCATGCGCTTGAAGAGACGCTCAAAGCGGGCGGCGTCAAGCTGGTAGCCATCACCCATATCGCCACGAACAACGGGATGGTGCAGCCGGCGGCGGAGGTCGGCAGGTTGACGCGACGGTATGGTGTGCCGTTCCTTCTCGATGCGTGCCAGAGTGTGGGGCAGCTGGCGCTGCATGTCGATGAACTTGGCTGCGACATGCTGTCGGCGACGGGGCGTAAGTTTCTGCGTGCTCCGCGGGGCACGGGATTTTTGTATGTCCGGAAGAGCCTGCTCGAAACTTTGGAGCCGCCGTTTCTGGATATGCGGGCTGCGGACTGGACGGCGACAGACGAGTACACGATGCGGCCGGATGCGAAGCGTTTCGAGAGCTGGGAAAGTTCTGAAGCGTTAGTGCTGGGGCTGGGTGTTGCCGTGAACTATGCCATGGACATCGGCTTGGACCGGATTGCGGCGCGGGTACACATGCTGGCAGCCCGGCTGCGGGACAAGCTTGCAGAAATTGAAGGTGTGACTGTGACAGATACAGGTTCGGTGCGGTCGGGCCTCGTGCTTTTTCTGTATGACATGGTGCCGGCGGCGCGGCTGGTGAACCAGTTGGCGGGACACAATATTGTTGCGCGGGTGAGCCCGCGTTTCGGGACGCGGCTGGATGAGAAGCTGAGTGCGCTGGACGAGCTGGTGCGCGCGAGCGTGCATTACTACAACACCGAAGACGAGATCGACCACTTTTGCGACGCGCTGGCGGGGCTGGTGAATGCTTTATAGAAGCGAGGCTTGATGCTTTGTAGTGGCGAGGCTTGATGAGTCCTGATCGTAAGGTTCGTCCACGTGCGGCTGCAAGTCAGGAGCATGCGCCGAAAAGCTGCGTTACGTGTGGCCGTTCGATCACGTGGCGGAAGAAGTGGGAGCGCGACTGGGAATCCGTTAAGTACTGCAGCGATGCTTGTCGCGGTCATAAGCAGGGTGAGGTGGATAGGCAGCTGGAAGCGGTGATTCTCAAGTTGCTGGAGGCGCGCGGGGCGGGTAAGACGATCTGTCCTTCCGAGGCGGCGCGTGCTGTTTCGCCTGATGGTTGGGAGGCGCTGATGGAATCCACTCGTGCAGCGGCACGTCGGCTGGTGTCCGCCGGGAAGATATTGATCACGCAGCGTGGAGTGGTGGTGGATGGGTCAAAAGCGAAAGGGCCGATCCGGCTGCGGAAGGTTTAGGCAGGATGACAGGGGATGGATGGCGGCCCACATCTCAGGAGCGAGATGTGGGGCACCCGTTCTCAACTGCGTCTGCAATGGTTTTCGGGTTAATGGTCCTTACAGGTCCAGGCCTTTGAAGATGCGTTCGGGTACCAGTTTGATGATGGTCATGATAGGCCACCAGAAGAACGGGACGTAGGCGACATCCTTGCGGTGTTCGACTGCTTTCAGGATGCCCCGGGCTACTTGTGGCGGGGTGGCGAAGAGTTTGTTCTTGGGGATGTGGGCGGTCATCGGTGTCGCGACGAAGCCCGGCTTGATGGTGAGGACGTGCACGCCGTGACGATCGACGCGGTTGCGGACGCCGTCTAAGAAGACGTTGAGTCCGGCTTTTGATGAACCGTAAACGTAGTTGCTCTTGCGGCCCCGATCGCCGGCGACCGATGAGATGACGGCAAGCACGCCGTTGCCCTTGGCTTCAAAATAATTGGCCAGCCAGGTGATGAGCGAGATGGGGGAAAGCAGGTTGGTCTGCATCACCCGTTCGGCATTGGAGTAGTAGGCCTGCGCCTGTTCCTGGTCGCCGAGCACGCCGTGGGCAAGGAGCGCCATGTCGATCGAGCCAAGCCGTTCGGCTGCAGACGCGAGCATCTGCTCGTGGGCCTTGGTGTCATCGAGATCGAGGACGCAGATGTCCACCTGGCCTGCGCCACGGGTCGCGAGGTCCTGAGCGGTGGCGACAAGCTTGGTCTTGTTGCGGCCGACGAGAAACAGGTGCGAGGAAGGCAGGGCGAGTTCACGCATGACCGCGATGGCAATGCTTGAGGTTGCTCCGAGGATGAGGACCTTGCGTGGGGGATTCTCTACACGTCTAGCCATGTACCGGGCCTTGATCGAGCTGGCGACCCTGTTGACTGCGAGCCGTGCGGAGATCGACGGAGTGTCCCGGGGTGACGCGGTTCCAGAAGGAGGAAGCGAAATTGGGATCGATGTAGCGGGCGAAATCCTGCCACTGGGGATAGAACTGCTGGAAGTGCGCGGCGGACATGCGGGCATCTTTCGCGGGATACATGCGGCCGCCATGTTCGGCGGTAATGATGGCCAGGCGTTCGCATAGATCGAAGCTGACTTCTTCGCGGATGGGGAAATCGAGGGCGAGGGTAATGCCGGGGGCGGGGAAGCTCATGAGACCGGGTGAATCCACATCGCCGAAGACCTTGATGACAGCGAGAAACGAAGCCAGGCCGGACTGGGTGATGGCCTTCATGATCTCGATGATGCCGTGCTGATGGGCCGGCTCCCACGGTAGAACGCATTGAAACTGCAGCAGACCTTCCTTGCCGTAGCCGCGGTTCCAGTGGAGGACTTTATCGAGCGGATAGAAGAAGGGCTCGTAGTCGACCAGGGCAACTTTCTGCTTGGAAAGCTGCTTGTTGTAATACGCGGTATTGAAGGCGCCGACGGTGAAGTGGTTGAGCATGAATGCCGGCAGATCAATGGGCAGGGCGAGTCTTGGTTCAGGGGTGGGCTTGAGTTCGTCAGGAACTTCGGAGTGGTCGCCCTGCATGAAGATGCCGCGGCAGAAGTTCTTGCCGGTGGAGACGCAATCGATCCAGGCCACGGTATATTCGCGATGCTGCCCGGCCTGGGACAAGGCTACGAATTCATCAATGCCGACGAACTTGATGCCTTCGTAATTGATCTTGCGGGAAACGATGGGGCGGAGCTGCAACTCGGCCCAGGTGATGAGGCCGGTAAGGCCCAGACCACCGATGGTGGCTTTGTACCAGAGGGGATTGTCGCGGGGACTGCACTCGAAACGCTCGCCGGTCGAGCGAACCAGTTCGAAGCGCGGGACATGGCGGCCGATGGTGCCGGCGACATGGTGGTTTTTGCCATGAATGTCATTAGCGATGGCGCCGCCGAGAGTGACGTACTTGGTGCCGGGGGTGACGGGCAGAAACCAGCCGCGGGGCACAGCAAAGTCGAGAATTTCAGCCAGGGTGGCGCCGGCTTCGCAGCGCAGGAGACCGGTTTCCGCATTGAAGCTGAGCAGACGGTCGAGGCCGCGGGCGGCGACCAGTGTGCCATCTTCGAGCAGGCAGGAGTCACCGTAGCTGCGGCCCATCCCGACGGGCAGCATCTTGGTGAGGGGCGGTTTGGCCAGGGGGAAGTCGGTAGTCCAGTAGATGGGTGAGACGTCGGCCGCGAGCTTGGGGTAGCGGCCCCAGGATTCGAAGGCCGGCGCCTCGGTCTTTT
>CAZZXL010000136.1:0-14557 GCA_964658035.1 uncultured Acetobacteraceae bacterium | reverse complement strand
CGGCTGTCGCGATGAAGCCAAGCGCAATCAGTTTGCGAGGGTCCATCTTGCCCACAAGGATGCCAACGAGCGGCATTGCGAGTAAAGTGGCCAAACCGCCTGTCGAGAGCGTCAATCCAGCTTGTTCCGCCGAGTACCCCATGAGGTTTTGTAGAAGCTGCGGAAGCAGCGTGTTGATCCCGTAGAGCGCCGATCCCAGGACAAACATCAGCACCATGGAGACGCAGAACGTCCGATTCTTGAAGAGAGACAAGTCCAGAATCGGACGTTCCTTGGTCTTCAAAAGATGAAGCTCCCAGAAGATCACCGCAATAAAGCAGACCGCAAAGAGAACCATGAAGGTGACGATGAAACTCGATCCGAACCAGTCGTCCTGCTGACCTTTATCCAACACCACTTCAAGACTTCCAAAAGCCAGAGCGAGAAGGCTGAAGCCGAAGTAATCCACGCGAAAGTTTCCACTGCGGGCCTGCTTCACCTCCTTCTGAATGGCAGGTGGGTCCTCGACTAAGCGATAGGTAAGGAAAAGTGACAACGCCACGATGGGCAGGTTGATGAAGAAGATCCAGCGCCAGTCGAAGTTGTCAGTAATCCAACCGCCAATTGTTGGCCCCAGGGTCGGCGCCAAAACAACCGCCAAACCGTAAAGAGCGAAGGCTTGCCCGCGTTTCTCCGGCGGAAAAGTATCGGCAAGGATAGCCTGCTCCGAGGGCCCGAGACCGCCGCCCCCTGCACCCTGAAGCACGCGGAAGAAGAGTAATAGTGGAAGTGTCGGAGCGATCCCGCAAAGAAAAGAGCTAATCCCGAAGAGCAGGACGCAAGTCATGTAAAAGCGTTTGCGCCCCAGCAGGGTGGACATGTAAGCAGCAATCGGCAGGACGACCGCGTTCGAGATCAGATAACACGTCAGGACCCAGGTCGATTCGTCCTGGCTCGCGCCAAACGACCCCGCAATGTGCGGCAGGGAGACATTGGCGACCGAGGAGTCAAGCACCTCCATGAACGTAGCCATGCTCACGGTAACGGCTATCAGCCACGGGTTGTGCTTGGGAACCCAGGGTCGTTCACTCAAGAGGCACCTTCTCTTCCTTGAATCGATACTGTAACGTATCGTATAGATGGACACAACGCAGGACAAGTTGCAAAAAGATGTGCCATGCTTGAAAAAAAATTACGCCATGCTGAAGAGAGAGTCATTTTGCGAAAGCCACTCCTTAAATCTGCCGCGTTCGGAGAAGACCCTCTTAACGAACGCCTTCTGAATGCCGCCACCGAGGTCTTCCTGGAAAAGGGTTTTGCCGCTACCAGCGTCGACGAGATTGCATCACGCGCAAAGGCCTCAAAACTGACCTTTTACAATCATTTCGGGAACAAGGAAAAGCTCTTTGAAGCCATCGTAATGCGTCTGAATTCAACGATGTTTCAAGGATTCGCGGATGCACTTAAGACTGATATCCGGTTGAACCAGGCTTTGTACCGGTTTCTGAAGCAGCTCTCGGAGATGCTCTATGCCGATCAAAGCGTCAAGCTGGTTCGTGTGCTTCATGCGGAAACTGCTCGATTTCCGGAACTGGCTGAAATTTTTGATCGAACAGGACCTCAGCGGGCACACGCTTTACTCGCGGGCTATTTAAAAGATCAAATGCTAAAAGGCCTCCTGCTTAAAGTTGACTCTCTGACTGCCGCCGATCACCTTATTCACATGGCCCTGGGTGAAGCCTTCCGTCGTGTTCTTTTGGGATTGTCTTCATCTCCGTCAACCAAGGAAGTCGAGCGCAGGATCAATGCAGCTATCAAGGTCTTTATGAGAGCTTACGCACCATAAACTCGTAAGACGAAATCCTTAACTCATCATTTCAGCGTCGAGCAACCACGCTTATGCAGTGCCTTGGGTAGCCTGCCAGGCAACGATTGCTGACCAGATCGCTTGGCGATAAGGATGAGGCAGGAGAAACAAACTCTCTGTACCTTGAGGGCCGGAGGCCCGACTCTTAACCAAGAGTCGGGCCTCCGCCATTGTTAAATTTAGCCGATCTTGTGCGGGAACAATAGCTTCTTGGCATCCACGACAAACCCGACATTCAGTGCTTGCTTGTTCCAGATATCGACCGTAGCCTCGGTCGGCGTGTAGTTGTAGGTGTGAGTAAAGAAGCCAACCAGGCTGACGGATCTGGTCAGCTCAATGGTGGGACGGATGAAGAATCGATTGCCCAGACCGTATTGATCTCCGTTCAATCCAAGTCCAAGGATGGCGGCCTGCGGGTTGGCTCCAAGATAGACGAGCGACCACCCATCGATATCAGCAAGGCCGGCGTCCAAAGAACCCCGCGTGCCTAGCCTTCGCGTCAATGTAAGCGCATACCCCTTGCCATCGCTGAGCGGGTAAGCGGTTGTGCCGGCAACATAGGCAAGACTAATACGCTGATAAGCTTCGAATCGTACGGCGCCGAGCACTTTGCTCTCGTGCACATTCGCAAAGATTGCCTCCCGTGTCGTCTTGATCTTGGTCAGCCCTTCCGGTGCCGAGATCGTATAGTCGGTAGAAATGGAGATCCTTTTACCGAAGTCTTTGCGAAACAGATATTGAGAGTAGTTGCTCACTGCCAGGTGCTGTCCGCGGGCGAAAAAGTTGGGTGTGTACAGATCGCCCACGTAGCCGCGCGTATAGGAGACCTCGCTCAGCCAGAGCTGCTTCGGGCGTTTGACCGTGATCCGCTCTCCCACCATGTAACCGTCGTCATCGTAGCTGGTCGCTTCAGTATTGACGCCGTGGTTGATTGCGATACCGCCAAACTGAGCCTCGATTCCCTTGACCGGCTCGGCCGTCAGGAAAAGCTGGCGAAGATAGACCTGTCCACCGCCGGAGTTGAAGAAGCCATCCGGATAAGGGGCCCGGCTAAGAAATGCTACTTGCCCGGGAGACATCTTCTCTTCAATTCTCGTGATAAAGGTATGTTGTCCACCACCGATAAAGTCCGCAAATGCCCAATTGAAATAGCGGCCGCTTGACAGGTGAAAGCCCACTCCATAGCGGCCTTGCTCGTCAAACTTGAGCTTCCCGTTCGCGATGATCCGCTGTTGACCTTGCTCAAAGCTGCGTGAACCCAGATTGTCGAAGGTGCTGCGGTACCGCGCAGAGTACGTTAAGGTATTTAGTTCGAGCCATCGATCGATCTTCGGCTCCCATGCGGCAGTTGTGACGGAGGCCGGAGCGGACGGCTGGACGACTGAAGATGCGGCAGCCGGCGCGGATTCGTCTGAGGGCGTGTTGAATGCCAGCTGTTGCGCCAGACAGAATTGCGGCGCCAGCGCCAGAGCTACGGTGTAGAGAAGCTTTGCGTGTTTGATGGAGTACCTTTCCGACGGTTGCCGTCTAGAAAAGGTGTAGTCGCCCTCTTCATAACGGTACTATCGGCAGCAAACGCCAATCCGATCACTTTAAGTTACAAATAGTGGCCGACAGCAACGCTGGAAAGAGGTGTACGGCGGGCATGGGGACGTGTGCAATTGCCGAATGTTCTGCCATTCTCAGACAACCCGCAGGGGGGAGGGCCCTGGTACCTTGATGGCGGGACTCCTCATGAGCAGTGAAGCCCATCTCCCGGAGCGGGAAAATGGGCTTCATCGGTCTTGAAGAGGCTCGTTCGGGGCTTAGAACACACGCTTCTCTTTGTTGATCATTGCCTTCAGATCGAAGGTCGTACCAGCATTCCACCCCTGCTGGTTCAGGGTAACCACGTGTTCGCTGCCAACCTCATGGGTATAGAAGCCGAAGGCAGTGACACCCGGAGCGATGGCATACGAGGCATGGGCGAAGATCCGGTTGCCCAGGCCATACGCGTCCCCATTCAGTGGGAAGCGAGCAGCGTCAAGAAAGCGACCGCCCGAGTATACGGAGTAGTGTTTATCGATGGACGCATAGCCAATATCGCCACTCAGCTGGCCAAGCTTCTTCTCGGCAACGACCGCAACCCCGGAAGCCCCTGGGACCGACAGCGCAGCAATTGGACCAATAGGCGACTGCGCAACCCCGGCGTAGTTCACCGCGTTCAGACGCTCATACGCTTCGAACCTGAAGCTGTCTACAACCTTGGATTCCCTGGTCCCGACCACAACCGCCTCGCGCAGGGTGTCGATGGAGGTCTGCCAGGTGTATTCCCCTGAGAAACCCACCCGTTTATTGAACTGCTTCTTCGCAAATGCCTGCCGGTAGTTGAACTTCTTCAGGCTCGATCCCCGATCGAACAGGTTGGGTTTCTCGATATTGCCAAAGTAAGCATTGGTGAATCCGACCTCATCGAAGAACAGGTGCTTGACGTCATGGAAGCGTATCCGCTCCCCGGAGAGATAGCCGTCCTCGTCGAAGGTTGTGATCTCGCTTGAAAGCCCGCGCTCGATACCGAACGAGCCGAACTCGACCGTCACCGGCTTTACGGGAGTCGCGCTGAAATATAACTCGCGCAGATAGAACTGCCAGCCGTTCGATCTGAGCGCCGAAGCGCCGGTGGGGACATCGGCTGGATCGGCGAAGACAGCCTGCCCGACCGCGTATTGTTCTGCCGGCGTGTACGCAGTGGTATCAAAGGCTGGAGCTCCAACCCGGGAGAAAAAGGTAGCGCCGGTGTAGCCGCCGTAAGCCCAGTTGAAGTATCCGCCGGAGGAGGCCCGAAATCCGATGTCATAGCGCCCCCCGGCGTCGAGCTTGATCCTTCCCGCGACCAAGGAACGCTGCTGCGCATTGTCGAAGTCGTGATACCCGCCATCTGCAAAGGCATTGCGGTAGCGCTCGCTATGGGAGAGCGCCTGCAGGTCAAGCCAACGGGCGGTCAGCGGCTTTGCCTCGGCCGGCTTGATTGCGGGCACCGGCGCAACGACGCTCTCGGAGATTGCAATTGTTGTGGCGCTGTCCGTTGCGTCTACAGGAGAGCTAAAAGCCAGCTGTTGCGCAAGACAGAATCGGGGCGCAAGCGCCAGAGCTACGGTGTAGAAAAGCTTTGAGTGTTTGATGGAGCACCTTTCCGACGGTCGCCGTCTAGAAAAGGTGTAGCCGCCCTCTTCTACGGTTACTATCGGCAGCAAACGTCAATAAGATCACTTAAAGTTACAAATATTGGACGACTGCAACGCTGGAAAGAGGTGTACGGCGGGCATGGGGACGGTGCAATTGCCGAAAGATCATGTTCTGCCATTTTCAGACAACCCGCAGGAGGGGAGTGCCCCTGGTACCTTGATGGCGGGACTCCTCATGGGCAGTGAAGCCCACCTCCCGGAGCGAGAAATGGGCTTCATCGGTCTTGAAGAGGCTCGTTCGGAGCTTAGAACACACGCTTCTCTTTGTTGATCATTGCCTTCAGATCGAAGGTCATACCAGCATTCAACCCCTGCTGATTCAAGGTAAGTATGCGTTCGCTGCCAACCTCATGGGTATAGAAGCCGAAGGCAGTGACACCCGGAGCGATGGCGCAGGAGGCATGGGCGAAGATGCGGTTGCCCAGGCCATACGCATCGCCATTCAGAGGGAAACCGAAGACTTCAAAGACCCGATAATTCGCATAAACCGAGTAGTCTTTGTCGACCGACGCATAGCCGATATCGCCACTCAGCTGGCCAAGCTTCTTCTGGGCAACGACCGCAAAGCCCGAAGCGCCCGGGATGGAAAGCGAACCGACGGGACCGACCGGCGACTGGGCGATCCCGGCAATGGTCTTCGTGTTGAGCCGCTCGTACGCCTCAAATCTGAGACTATCGACTACCTTCGACTCCTTCGTTCCAACCACGATTGCTTCGCGCAGCGTGTCGATGCCTGTCTGCCAGGTGTATTCCCCCCGAAAAGCCAACGCGCTGGTTCAGTTGCTTCTTCGCGAAGATCTGCCGGTAGTTGGTCTCTTTAAGACTCGAACCGCGATCGAACAGGTTGGGGGTTGCGATATCTCCGAAAAAGGCATTCGTAAACCCCACCTCATCGAAGAAGAGGTGCTTGGGGTCATGCAGGCGGATCCGCTCACCGGAGAGATAGCCGTCCTCATCGAAGGTGGTAATTTCGGTCGAAAGGCCACGCTCGATGCCGAACGAGCCGAACTCGACCGTTACCGGCTTCGCCGGCGTTGCGCGGAAGTACAACTCGCGCAGATAAAACTGCCAACCGTTCGACTTCAGTTGCTCGATGACCGCTAACCCGGCGGGATCGGCGAAGATTGCCTGAACAGCTGCGAAGCTTTCAACGGGCGAAAAAAAACTGGGGAGAAATGCCGGGCTGCCAACGCGATCTGCAAAGTTTTCGCCCGTGTAGCCACCGAATGCCCAATTGAAGTAGCGGCCCGACGAGGCGCGGAAGCCGATATCGTAGCGTCCTTCAGCATCCAGCTTGATCTGACCGATGATGAGAGAACGCTGCTGAGCATTCTCAAAGATATGTTCGCCGCCCACCGCAAATGCGTTGCGATAGCGCTCCGAGTTCGACAATGTCTCAAGATCGAGCCAACGTCCAAGGAGCGGCTTGTCAGTTGCCGGCTTGACTGCTTTCCCAGGTGCCGGGATGCTCACTGAGCTCGACGAGGCGGCCGCGACGTTGTCGACCGTGTCCACCGGAGAATTCAGAGCCAACTGTTGCGCCAAGCAGAATTGGGGCGCAAGCACCAGAGCTACGGTGTAGAGAAGCTTTGAGTGTTTGATGGAGTACCTTTCCGACGGTCGCCCGTCTAGAAAAGGTGTAGTTGCCCCTCTCCATAATGGTACTATCGGCAGCAAACGTTGATCGCATCAATTTTAGTTACAATAGTGATGCCAGCTAAAGAAATCGACAGGGGATCGATGCCTTCCAGAGCCCGGCCTTTCACCAGCGGGATGGGGTTCGCTAAAAGGTCAGGCGTGATCATTCCGCCACGACATCCAAAGTTCGTGATTTCGATTCAGGCTGGGACAAATCGAGCCGTTGCAGTAATGGAAAACACAATGGGAAGGAACAAGGCACAGCTTTTCCTTGTCATTTCCTCATGACCGCAACCCGCGCCGGGCAGGGCGGAACGCAATGTGAGCACTGTGCCCGATCACTTTTCAACTGGCAGACGAGAACACTTTACAGTAAGAGCAAGTGCGCGCAAGAGCTGGCCGGTATCCGCTGCGGCCTTCACTCCTCGATCCCCATTGCATCCCGCCGCGGTCTGACGCGGTGAAGTGTGGACACGGGAGTCGCGCCGGTTTTCACGCTTTCCATCGGCGCCGAACATAAATGCGCGGTCGAATGTACTCGCAGGCTATTCATTAGAAGACACTTGCCGCGACTGCTTGAATCCTACACGCTACAGTTAGCGCTAAATATGTGTTGACTTTCATGGACCAGCTACCGTATAGCTTTACCCCGAGCCGTTATTCGCGCCTGATCAGGTGATGAAAAAATGGCCAACGATTTAATCAGGAACCAGTTTTTGGGAGGTATTTGGATGACGCGGATGAAAAGGCTTATCTCGACGTTTGCAGGGCTGGTGATGGCGTTCAGCTATCAGGCGCTGGCGCAGACAGCAGGACAAATCTCAGGCACGGTGGAAGATGGGAGCGGGGCCGTTCTACAAGGCGTAGCCGTTGAAGCTATTAACACCGACACGCACTTTTCACGCAAAGTAGCGACTGGTCAATCGGGCCAATATGTAGTTACCCTCCTGCCGCCTGGAAATTACCAGATCACCTTTACCTCCCCGGGGTTCAAGACACTTACCGAGAATGCCATCACGCTGGAAGTAGATCAGGCCATCACCATTAATCCGAAACTTGGCCTGGGCGGATCGACCGAGACGGTAAAGGTGCAGGGCAGTGCCGAACTCCTGGATGCCACCAATTCGTCTATCGGAACGGTGATTGGCGAGGAAGCCGTTCACGATCTGCCGCTGAATGGCCGCAACTTCACACAGCTGCTCACGCTGGTGCCAGGGGCCACGCCTGTGAGCACAAGTCAGGGCAACAACCAGGGCACTTCGGATGGTTCGACCGTGGCCATCCCCGGCAGTTCGTTCGCAAACCCGTCGCTGAACGGGCAACAGAATCGTGAAACGCTCTACCTGCTGGACGGGGTGGTAAACACCGACTTCCGCACGACTACGTATACGGTGCTGCCGATCATTGATGGGATCACAGAATTCAAAGTCCTGACCCATGCGGACGATCCTTCCTTTGGTTCAGTCCTGGGCGGCGTCGTCAATGTCATCACCACTTCAGGGACGAACAGCTTCCATGGCTCTGTCTGGGAGTTCATCCGCAACAACGCATTCAACGCGAGAAATCCATTCAACGACGTCAATAACGACGGCAGCCCGAGAAAGCTGCAGCCTTTCCACCAGAATGAGTTCGGCGGCGCAATCGGCGGCCCCGTCCGGCTCCCCAAGCTGTACAACGGGCAGGACAAGACGTTTTTCTTCTTCGCTTACGAAGGGTGGCGGTATAACGAGCCATCCAGCAACACCTACACCGTTCCGACTGCGGCCGAAATCTCGGGAGACTTTTCTCAATCCGTCGGCAACAGTTTGATCTACGACCCGGCCACTACACAGGTAAACGCGACCGGGGACGGGTACACGCGCCAGCCCTTTAAAAATAGTGTGATCCCGGCTAACCGCATCGACACCCGCATACAGAAATACATCCAGACTTACTTTGACTCACCGAACCTCGCTCTCATCAATGGCGGCGACCAGAACGAGATCCTCCGTGCGCCTTATTCCAATAACGAGAATAACTATCAGGGTCGTCTTGACCAGAAGGTCACCAGCCAGGACAGTCTGTTTTTTCGCTGGTCCAACATGTTCGTACTCGATAACAACCATTCATCTAATAAGGCCACCAGCCTGAACGATTTCAATGGCTTGAACATCGGCGGCGGCATTACCCACATTTTTAGTCCAAAGCTTATCTTGAATGTTGATGGAGGAAGAGCGAGTCGTGCCTTTACCGGCAAGAGTTCCACCGCACCTGGCCTTACTGATGCATTGGTTTTCGGGGGCCTGAGCACGTACGGTCCGCTGGGAATGAACCTGGCCAGCCCTTACGGTGGTGCGGGTGTGGGCAGCAGTGTTTTTCAGCGCAACTCGTCCTGGTCGGTGGGCAGCCAGTTGATCTGGCAGGTGGGCCGTCACTCCTTCACTTTTGGAGAGCTGTTCATCGATCAGTACCGGTCGCAGAAGGGCAGCGGGCAAAGCCTCAATTTTGACAACCAGCAGACCTCGGATCCTGATCCCACGGATACGAACGCTACCGGTAACTCGGTTGCGTCCGCACTTCTCGGCTTGCCGAATACAGGCGGTTTCCAGGCAAACAACTACATCAAGTACAGCTTCCCCTCTTATGGTGTTTTCGCCGGGGATTCCTGGAAGGTCACCCCGAAACTGACAGTCAACATCGGCCTGCGGTTTGACCACCTGAATCAGCCGAACCTGACCCAGGGTGTCAACAACGGGTTCAACTTTGACACTGGCAACTGGGAGCTGGGGGGTGGCAAGCTGCCTGCAGCATGCGCCTCCACTGGTGTGGCACCATGCATCCCCGGTCCCAGCGTGAATGCGTCGGTCGATCTCGCCCAAACGCTTGGCTACGACGGCTCGGTGGCCGGCAGCCATATCATTGTTTCGAAGAGTGCCACGCGCGCGCCGGCCTCGGTAAATTGGGATTATGGCCCTCGCCTGGGCTTCGCCTACCGGTTGCACCAGGACACGGTGCTGGCAGGTGGCTTCGGTATGACCTACGACATCCTGAACGGCA
This sequence comes from uncultured Acetobacteraceae bacterium, assembly GCA_964658035.1. GTDB lineage: Bacteria > Acidobacteriota > Terriglobia > Terriglobales > Acidobacteriaceae. The sequence continues at coordinate 4,813 of CAZZXL010000136.1, read as the reverse complement.
TTAGTCAGACCTTCTCAAACTCCATCGGTGAGTGGCCCGAGAGAGGTTCGCTTACCCACACCTATAACCAACTTGGCGCTGCCACTACTACCGAGCAGACTGCTTTAACAGACATAGGCAGCCCGCTCACCACCGGAGGGCCTTTTCAGGACTTCGACTTTTACTACAGCCCGACAAACAAGCCACTCTATTCCGAGCAATACAACCTCCAATTACAGCAGACCATTCGCGGGAATGTACTTCTGCAGCTGTCGTACGTAGGTTCCGTATCCAAGCGTCTTGATTACGGCGGCACGGCAAACACCTCGACGACTCCCGGTCCCGGGACGCTGGCCCAGGTGAACGCGCGAAAGCCTTACCCGTACATGAACACGTTCGTGTTTGATAAGACGACCGGGGCCGGCAACTACAACGCCCTCCAGGTGAAACTTGAACGGCGCTTTCAGAATGGACTCCAGTTCCTGGGCGCTTATACCTGGTCGAAGTCTACTGATACGGGTACAAGCGGACGGTTTGGCGGCGAGAACGGCCCCGGCGGCGGCTCTGCCGTGCAGGACTACTACGATCCACAGTCCAACCGCAGCGTTTCTGCTTACGACGTTCCTCACTTCGCATCCATGTCGGTCCTCTATGAACTTCCCATCGGCAAAAACAAGCAGTACCTCAACCACGGCGTCGCTTCGTACGTACTGGGGAACTGGCAGCTGAATACGGTGGCGCAGCTTGGCAGCGGGCAGGTCTTCACCTTGCAGGTCCCTCATGACATCGCAAACATTGGAGCTACCGGCTACGGACGACCCAACCTGGTGGGTGACCCTATACCGACACGGCAGACTGCACAGGAATGGTTCAATCCCGCAGCGTATGCCTTCCCGGTATATTCCTATGGGAACGTAGGACGTAACTCCCTGCGTTCGGCCAGCACTTACAACGATGACTTCTCCGTCTTCAGGCATTTTCCGATCAGGGAGCAGCTCACCGCCGAATTCAGAGCCGAAGCTTTCAACGTCTTCAACCTGCAAAATCTGGGGGTGCCCGATAGCAACCTTGAGGACACCAATGGAGTGGGCAGGATTACCGGGACCTCCGGCAATCCCAGGCAGTTACAATTTGCGCTCAAGATCAAGTTCTAACTTTTAGAAGTTGGTCAGCAGAATTTCAGCGGCGTAACAAACTAACCAGCAGAAGGGGTGAGAGCAAAACTCTCGCCCCTTTCTGCATTACGGTCCTGGGTGGTTATCTGGGTGGTTAAAGCAAATTACCTGAAGGGGGTAGAGCAGAGAGAAGATACGATGAACAGGGAGCTTTTCGCCAAGAGTAGGCCAACCTGGATCCAGCCAGAAACACCATAGCATCAGGTAATTTGCTCTACGCAGATCAAATCGAATGTAAGTGCAGCCGGGATGGCTTCAAGACCTTCTCATCGTGTATGCCCAAGAGAAAGCAATTCTGGAGACATAAGGCGCGCAGTGTTACTTGCGCGGCTTCGGCTTTGAATGATTTGCCGGCTTTGAATGATCTTCGGTATGCGTTGTTTGGCCGGCCATGCTGGCCACGATCCCGTTCCCCTCGACGATGGTGTAAATCGTATTCACCCCGGGCAGCGAGATGTGTTCCACGCTGCCGCTTGGCCAATGGATGGTGAGTCGCTCCGTCTTCTGTGCCGCGCCCAGGCCGAAATGCGCGCGTTGATCGTTCGACGATAGGAAGCTGCCACCGCTGAGAATGTCTTCACGTTGCGTCATACCATTCGCTTGCAGAAACAGGCTGGCGCCGACGGCATCCCGAGGACTTTTTGGACCACCTATGAGCTTGATCTCGACCCAGTTACTACGGTTTGTACTCACGTTGCGCAACAGCAGTGGCGCCTCGTCGAGATTGTTCACCACAACGTCGAGCCTGCCATCGTTGAACAGATCGCCGAAGGCCGCGCCTCGTGCGGAGGTAACGCGGGCCAGTCCCGATCCCTCCACTGCCGGAACCGGAGTGAAGCCCAAGCCGTGCCGGTTATGAAAAAGCAAGGGGCGCTGCCTGTAGCTGGTGCCCCATCGCATTCTGTCGACCGCGGGATAAATGTGGCCGTTCAACATCATCAGGTCCTTCCAGCCATCGTTGTCGTAATCAAGGAAGCCAACGCCCCAGCCCAGGAACTCGGTCGTGCTGGCGGCCACTCCGGCTTCATCGCTCACGTCGGTGAAGTTGCCGTTGCCGTCGTTCCGGAAGACCAGTTTGTAGTCGTCGGAAAAGTTGGTGAGGGCCAGATCCAGGCGGCCATTGTTCAGATAGTCCGCCACGGCCAGCCCCATGCCAGCCACTTCCCTTCCCTCCTTGTTGTAGGCGAAGCCCGAAGCCACGCCCCGTTCGATGAAGGTGCCATTGCCCTGATTCTCGTAGAGGTAGTTGGGCGTCGAATCGTTCGCGACCAACAGGTCGGGCTTGCCATCACCAGTCACATCCACGAAGAGCCCGGTGAAGCCGTAGAAGTGTTGCGGATCATCGACCCCTGCGTGGTGGCTGACCTCCGTAAACGTGCCGTTGCCATTATTGTGGAAGAGATAATCGCGCGCACCCGGCAGCCCGCGCGGACCACAGGAGACGTCGACACCGCGAAACTGGCAGGGATGAAAAGACGCCGTCGCCGTACCGGCTACCGGTGGATGCATTGGGTCAAACTGAACATACCCCGGCACGAAAAGATCGAGCTGTCCGTCGCCATCGTAATCGCCGAAAGTCGCGCCCGTCGACCAGCCTCCAACCTCAACGCCGGCCTGCGCCGCCATGTCAGTGAACGTGCCATCGTGATTATTGCGGTAGAGGCGGTTCTTGCCGAAGTTGGTTACATAGATGTCCGGCCAGCCGTCGTTGTCGTAGTCACCGACGGCTGCGCCAAATCCCCAGCGCTCGTTGGTGACACCGGCTGCGGCGGCAACATTGGTGAACGTGCCATCGTGATTATTGTGAAACAGCGCGGCTTTCGGTGAGGGCTCGCGACCAGCTTCGGCCTCGGCGGTCGATCCGTTAACCAGGTAAATATCGAGCCAGCCATCGTTGTCATAGTCCAGCAGCGCGACTCCCGATCCATCTGTCTCGACGATGTATTGCTTGGACGCCGCGCCCAGCCTGTGTTGCCACGAGGCGAGGCCAGCCTGCTTTGCAACATCCTGGAATTCCGGCGGACCATGGGCAACGAATCCACCCGCAGTGAGGGGACGCCCATGCGCGTCGTAAACGGCAGCCCCAATGCCACCTGTCTGAGCGCCGCTTGACTCTGTTGCGCTGGCTACGGGGTGTGACTGTGCCGGCAAGACGTGGACCGGTGCCGCCGCTGCAAGGACAAGCGTCAGGATGAGGTCGACCCTTTGAACAATTTGCAAGCGTAGCATTGTCACCACGATACTCAACTTATGATGAAGCCACGGTGGGGGAAAGACACACTGCAGGACGCCAGGCCGTCTCAACTAGAATGCTACAGGAAGATGAGGCACACGGCCCAGTTCAGACTGCTTCTGCCGATCGTTGCCTGTTTCGCGTGGGCAGCTCCTTCCGCCCAACAAGTCAATGCGGTAACGCCTCAGCAGGACGCGGCAACGCTGCTGCAGCAAGGTCGGGTGCTGGCCTCATCTGGAAGACTGGCGGAGGCGGAAGTGCCCCTGGTGAAAGCCGCTTCACTCGCTCCGCGGGATGCACAGATACTCACGCTGCTGGCCCAGGTGAAGAGTCGACTCGGCGAGCGGGACGACGCGGTGCAGCTCTTGCGTAGAGTCACCGTTATTGCGCCGCAATCTGCTGAAGCTCATTTGAATCTGGCAATCGCGCTCGCTGACAGGCCGGATGCGAAAGGCGCACTCATCGAGGTTGAGAAGGCCCTGCAACTCGATCCAAAAAGTTCGAGAGCCCACTTGAACCGAGCGCGGCTGCTCGCTGATACGGGGCAAACTCTCAAGGCACGGACCGAGTTCCGGCGCGCCGCGCAGTTGAAACCCAATGACCCCGAGATCGAACTGTTCTGGGGACTGCTTGAGAAGAACGATCATCGACCAGAAGCTGCTGCGTCCCTCTTTTCAAAAGTAGTCGCAAGCCAACCAGAGAATGGCCGCGCCTACTTCTTGCTCGGTCAGTGCCTGGAAACGGAACACCATGAGACCGAGGCGATCGACGCGTGGCAACATGCAGTTGCGCTGGACCCCAATTCAAAAGAGGAACTGTATGCGCTGGCCCAGGCACAGCGGAACACAGATCCCGCCGCTGCCGCTCGTACGCTGGACAAATTCAACCAGCTCCATGAACAGAAACAGCAGACGGACCGCGCGCGGGAATTGGGCAATGCGGCATACGCGGCCATGCAGCAGCAGGCGTGGACCACTGCTATCGCCACGTTGCAGCAGGCAATCGAAATCTGTAAGCAGTGTGCTTTACTGGCGGACCTGCACCAAAGGCTTGGACTGGCACAGTGTCATAGCGGAGATCTTGACAATGGAGAGCGGGAGCTGCGTATGGCGCTGGCAATGAAGCCAGACGATCGGCAAACAGTAGAGGCCCTGCAATGGGTTGAGAAGAAACGCCAGGGGAGCACCCAATAGCGCAGGGCAACTCGGATGTGATTGAGGATCAAGCCAGCCCGTGGAGGACCAGGCGCATTGGTCGGCTTACCAACAAGAGCAGCGAGATCGCTTAACGGTTGGACCAATGCTCGCTAAGCTCGTTCAGCCTGGCAGTTTTGTCCACTCAACCGGGGAAGATCACGGCAAGAGCACATGCGCTTGACTCCATGCTGCTTCAGCATCAGGTTCGCCGCTGCTTCAGCATCAGGTTC
>CAZZXL010000135.1:8710-14574 GCA_964658035.1 uncultured Acetobacteraceae bacterium | reverse complement strand
AGGTGTCGAGCGAAGATACGATGAACACGGGCCTTTTCGGAAAGAAAAAGGCCCAGCTGTATCCAGCCAGAAACACCATGGCATCAGGTAATTTGCTCTAAGCTTGCTTGCTTCACTCCGCTTTCCGTCTGATGCAAAGCCATACCCCGGTGCCTGCCGGCACCGTTAGCCACATACCTAATCCAGCTCAAACGTGAGCTCATCGACAAAGCACCAGTACCAGTCTTCGCCCGGCTCGAGTGAGCGCATGATCGGATGCTTCTTCGCATGGAAGTGCTTGGTTGCATGTTTGCCGATAGAAGAATCGCAGCAGCCAACATGTCCGCAGTGCGTGCAAAGGCGCAGATGGACCCACTTCTGGCCTATCTGCTGACATTCTTCGCAGCCCTTTGTATGTGGTTGAACGTCTTCAATCGTATCGAGATGCGAACAGGTTGCCGCCATCAGCCAATTCCCTCTTCGCAATAGATGCCGCGCATTTCATCCGCGCCGTATTGCTTTTCGGCCAAGCGCCTATTGACCGGCTGCCCATGCCATACCGTCGGGTCCTTGTGCGGTAGTAATTTTCCGTACCACGCTCCAGTTGGCCAGATCGACTTCATCAACTTCAGCCGCACTCATGCACGAAACAAAGGCCCTGCTGCCATCCGGCTGCAGCAGCACGACTTGCGGAGCCGCTGCTACGTCTATCGTCCTGACAACTTTCATCTGCTTCAAGTCCACGACCGCGACCTTATTGTCGCTGGGCAGAGCCACCAGCAGCCAGTGGCCATCGTGTGTTGCTGCGCTGCCGTAGCCAAACCCGGGAAGTGGAACGCGCTCCCGGGGTTTACGGGTGGCGGTATCAATCACCACCAGCTCCGGCTTCTTCTGGTCTGACGTGAATACCATCGCGTCATCCATTGAAACCGTGATCCGCTGTATCTCTGTGCCTACCGGGATGATAGTCAGCAGCTTGCGTGCTTTGATGTCGAGTACCGACACTGTTCCAGAACCGACATTGGTGGTGTATCCCAGTCTGCCGTCGTGGGAGATGGCGAACATGTGCGACTCTGGTTCGCCGGTCGGGATGGTGCCGAGAATCTTCGGTGCGGTTGGATTGGGATCGACAACAGTGATGGCATGGTCAAGCTCGGTGCTGACGTAGAGCAGGCCGTCCTTGCCGAAGACAGGAAGATGTGGCCGCACCACGTGACCGAAGTCCAGGTTGCCGACGATCTTGCGAGTAGCAAGGTCCATCACGACCATGTTCCGGCCGTCCGTTCCCGGCTTGCCTACTCCAGAATTGCCGTATATCGGCACGTAGGCATACTTGCCATCAGGCGACGCCGTCACTTCGTGGCCGGTATCTTTATCCGGCGCGTTCTCAGGGATCGAGCCGACCACGCTTGCAGTAGACGGATGGATAAGCCCGAGGCTTTTCGGCCCCTTTTGAATGACCAGCAGCGTGCCCTTGTCACCGGCCTTCTGTGCGAAGGAAACCGGCAGCGTCAAAGCTGTCAAGACTAAAGCTATACCTAAATGCATCATCATCCCCCGCCGTCCCTGGTTGCGATCTGATTCCTAAGCTCTAAACACGGACAGCCGCACACGGAGATCATTCTGCACTATGGAAAGCAACAGGCGAAAGTGCCGCGTCCACGTCGGCAGGCTTTTCTTGAGAAAGATTCAAAGTCCCAGGCCGCCATCGACCGCCAGGATCTGCCCGGTAATGAAGCGCGGCGCAGTGGCGAAAAACATCAGTGCCGCCGCTACATCCTGTGCTGTGCCGTTGCGCTTCATCGGTGTCTTCGCAGCAAAGTGTTCGTAGTCCGCGCCCACTTCGCCATTCACAATCATGCCGGGTGCGATACAGTTCACGCTGATATGCGGCGCCCATGCTTTCGCCATGGTCTGCGTAAGCATATGCAGCGCAGCTTTGGACGTGCAGTAGTGGCCATGCGTCGCCCATGGATGCACGCCACCCAGCGAACCGATGTTCACGATGCGACCGTCGACGGCTTTCAAAGCTTCATACGCCGCCTGCGCAACCAGGAAAGGACCCCGCGTGTTGGTCTCGAACATGGCGTTCCATGCGTCGGGTGAGATGCTTTCGAGCGCGGCCGTCTCAAAAATGCCGGCGTTATTGACCAGCAGGTCGAGCCGATCAAACTCGTGCACGACCCTGGTTACCGCGTTACTGACTGAACCGGGCAAACGGACATCGCACTCTACCGCTAACGCGCGGACTCCAAAATCCGCCAATTCCGTTGCAGTCCTGTGCGCTTCACTTTCAGAACCGCGGTAGGTGATCGCTACATTCATGCCGGCCTGCGCCAGGCTGATCGCCAGCTGCCGTCCGATTCTCTTGGCTGCGCCGGTCACCAGCGCCGTCTTACCTTTCAAACTTTCCATTCCCTCTTGCCTGCAGCTTCAGCCGCACGTCTCCTCGAGTTAGATGCAACCGGCTGATAGAAGCTAGGAGCTAGAAGCGCGCCGGGCAACTCGGCAGCATCCTGCCCCTGCCCGTGCGCTGTCCGATGACAATACTGTTTGTGAAACTACTAGAGGAAGGTCACTGCGGGGGCGCCGCTGTCTGCTCCGAGTCTCCGCCTTGCGCCGGTGGTTGCGCGTTACCGCTCTTGGCCGATTTGTTCTCCGCCGTTGCCTGGCTGCTCTGATCTCCACCTATCCCATTCGACTTGTAAATGGAATACTGCTGTCCCGGCCTCTTCAATCGCACCGTAATTTCCTTTGCCGGCGCATCGACGGGGTAGTCGTTTCCGAAGGTCTGAAAGCCAGGGGCGATGATCTGCAAACGCAAAACGTCCCCGATCGGCACTATGTCGATCGCGACCTTTCCATCCTCGTCCGTCTTCACTTCCATGGCCCCCTCGTCCTTGGTGCCTTTTAATGGATGCATGACGACAGCCGCATTGCGGACGGGCTTGCCATTCGAATCCCGGACAACGGTCACATGGATTTCGCTGGTCTCCGGGGGAGGCGTATATTTTCGTCCGCGCGTATCCTGCGCTCCTGCATACCCCACAAAAGCCCCGACAAAGAATGCTCCCGCTGCCGTTCCGACCAGCAATCGCTTTATTGCAAACATAACCATCAAGACGCTCCCGATTTCACTATTCTACGTTCCGCGGCTTATCCCAGGCTTCTTCATTGGCAAAAGAGTTGGAGAGGTACACAGTACCCGCCATTGCTGTCATTCCCATTATGAATCGTGAGTGAAACTGACTCACATTTTAGTGGATTGCTCTTGACAATTTACCGCTACTCTCTCTATGGTTAGCAGTTGAGAGGCTACTCTGCTAACAGACCTCCTGCTGGTCGAGCCCTCAATACCTCAGCAAGTTTTGACGTTCCAATAACACCCGCGAGGAGCACCCTCGCCTGTAAGGAGAAGCAAACAATGGCAACTGCAACCGCATCCGCAGCGACCACGTTCACACCCCTCCATGACCGCATCCTGGTCCGCCGTATCGAAGAAGGCGAGACTGTTCGTGGCGGCATTATCATCCCCGACTCCGCAAAAGAGAAGCCCCAGGAGGGCGAAGTCATCTCCGTCGGCAAAGGCAAGTCCAACGATGAAGGCAAGACCTTCCCCCTGGATGTCAAGGCCGGCGACCGCATCCTGTTCGGAAAGTGGGGCGGCACCGAGATCAAGATTGACGGCGAAGAGTTCCTGATGATGAAGGAAGACGAAGTCCTCGGCATCCTTCACAAGAAGTAGCCGCTGCGGTGCCCCAGGTCTCGCATTGAGACCTGGGTTACGGACCAAAGCTCCAAAGCTTTAGTAATTAAGAAATTAACCCGGATCGCTCCGGCTTGTTAGGAGATACACAATCATGGCAAAGCAAATTCTGCACGGTGAAGATTCCCGCCAGGCCATTCTGCGCGGCGTTAATACGCTCGCCGATGCCGTCAAGGTGACACTTGGCCCCAAGGGCCGTAACGTGGTTATTGAAAAGAAGTTCGGTTCGCCGACCATCACCAAGGACGGCGTAACGGTCGCCAAGGAAATCGAACTGGCCAACCCGCTCGAGAACATGGGCGCACAGATGGTCCGCGAAGTCGCTTCGAAGACCTCGGACGTAGCCGGCGACGGCACCACGACCGCGACCGTTCTGGCCCAGGCCATCTATCGCGAAGGCGTCAAGACTGTTGCTGCCGGCGCCAACCCGATGGCCCTCAAGCGCGGCATTGACAAGGCTGTAGAAGCCATTGTCGGCAAGCGTGATGAGAATGGCGTCGTTACCGGCGGAGCACTCAGCCGCTTCTCGAAGCCTGTTACCGGCGACATGATCGCCCAGGTCGGCACCATTTCTGCGAACTCTGATCACACCATCGGCACCATTATTGCCGAGGCGATGAAAAAGGTTGGCAAGGACGGCGTCATCACCGTCGAAGAGTCGAAGACCCTGGAAACCCAGCTCGAAGTGGTCGAAGGCATGCAGTTCGATCGCGGCTACCTCTCGCCCTACTTCGTTACCGATCCGGACCGGATGGAATCTTCGCTCGAAGAGCCATACATCCTGATCCACGAGAAGAAGATCTCGACCATGAAGGACCTGCTGCCGCTGCTCGAGCAGGTTGCCCGCAACGCCAAGCCCCTCGTCATCATTGCTGAGGATGTGGACGGCGAAGCACTTGCGACCCTGGTCGTGAACAAGCTGCGCGGCACGTTGAATGTCGCGGCAGTCAAGGCCCCCGGCTTCGGCGATCGTCGCAAGGCGATGCTCGAAGACATTGCCAAGCTGACCGGTGGCAAGGCCATTACGGAAGACCTCGGCATCAAGCTCGAGAACGTGAAGCTTGAAGACCTCGGCCGTGCCAAGCGCGTCACCATTGACAAGGACAACACCACCATCGTTGAAGGTCGTGGCGAAGGTCATGTCATTGAAGGCCGTGTGAAGGAAATCCGCAACCAGATCGAAAAGACGACCTCTGACTACGATCGTGAGAAGCTCCAGGAGCGTCTTGCGAAGCTGGTTGGCGGCGTTGCCGTCATCAAGGTCGGTGCTGCCACCGAAACCGAGATGAAGGAAAAGAAGGCCCGCGTCGAAGATGCAATGCACGCCACCCGCGCTGCCGTAGAAGAAGGCATCGTCCCGGGCGGCGGCGTCGCCCTGCTGCGCTGCACCAAGGATGTCGAAGAACTCATCGCTACGCTGCACGGTGATGAGAAGATCGGCGCCCAGATCGTTCGTCGCGCCATTGAAGAGCCGCTTCGCCAGATCGTTGGCAATGCCGGTGTTGAGGGTGCGGTGATTGTGGGCAAGATCCACGAGAGCAAGGACGACCACTACGGCTACAACGCCGGAACGGACAAGTTCGAAGACCTCGTAGCAGCCGGTGTGATCGATCCGACCAAGGTCACCCGCACTGCGCTGCAGAACGCCGCCTCGATCGCCGGCCTCATGCTGACGACCGAAGCCATGGTCTCGGAAATTCCCGAGCCCAAGCAGTCTGCCCCCGCAGGCGGCGGCCACGGCGGCGGCATGGAAGGCATGTACTAGGATTTGCCATCCAGGCAGACGCCTGCGGCAAGTGATTGGTCCGATTGCAGTGGTATTACAACAAAGCCCTCGCGCAAGCGAGGGCTTTTCACGACGTCCCATTTTGAAACGACACGGGATGGCGGACCAAACGTTTCGTCATGGTTCATCGTAGGGTCTGAACCCATGTCTCAACACGAGACATGGGGCACCCGGCTTATTGACTGGTCAAAAGGTTCCGTCTTGGGATGTTTCATCATGGGTCAGGAGACTCAACCATGCCCGACGGCCGTTTTACTGCGGAGATTGAAGGTGACTTTGTCGTCTTCCTGATTGGCATGCTGGCCTTGCCCTTCGCCCCCGAGACCAAGGGCA
>CAZZXL010000135.1:0-8700 GCA_964658035.1 uncultured Acetobacteraceae bacterium | reverse complement strand
TTCCTGCTGCACAAGTGGTTTCCCATCACGCGGGCGATGCCGCGGATGCTCAAAGAGCTTGCGCAGCATCCGGAACTCGGCTTGCTCCATGCGGACCTGGCACTTTCCGGCCGCACGCTGATGACGATCCAGTACTGGCGGTCCTTTGAGCAGCTTCATGCCTATGCGCACATGAAAGACAAGGAACACCTGCCGGCATGGGCGGCGTTTAACCGCAGCGTTGGTGGCAACGGCGCGGTTGGCATCTTTCATGAAACGTATCTCGTCAAAGCCGGCGAATATGAGACCGTCTATGCGAATATGCCACCCTTTGGCTTAGGGTTAGCCGGAACGATTGGGCCTGCGGTTGGCCGATCAGCCACCGCAATGGCCAGGTTGAATCGGCCAGAGTAAGTCAGACAAGATGCCGGCGCCGCGCGATAGAGTTACCTGGCGGCGCCACGATCTTTCTAATCGATGGTCAACGTCACCGTCGTCGTGTTGGTCAGGTTGGCGGTACTGTCGGTGCCAGTGATCGTCAGGGTATAAGTGCCCTTCGCCGCCTCAGCAATGGTAGTGGTACTCTTGCCGCCGCCACAGCCATTAAGGACCAGCGTGCCCGTCGCCAGCACCAACAGGACAAGCAGATTGCCCTGCAAGCGGCTTTTTCTGAACCGGCGAAGAGTGGCGAATGGAAGCAGTAGTATCCCCAGTGCTGCTTCCGGGTGGAAGCCATAGCCACTGCCCTCGAACCTGTCCTGCCTAGCAACAACGATGGGCCGACGGCCCGCTACCGCGCAGGCTGTTTCTGTTGTGTTGATCGTGATGGTGGATGTGACGGCAACCGTACCCGTTACGCTGGCACTGCTCACACTGAAGCAGGTATTGCTCAAGGTTGATGGGCCGGTGACCGTGAAGGCAACGGTACCCGTATAACCGCCAGTTGGCGTTACAGTAATGGTCGAGGTGCCACTGCTCCCCTGGGCGATGGTAGGATTCGTTCCGCTTAGCGTGAAGGCCCCGGTCTTTGTGGCCACGGTAACTGTCAGCGTACCGGTAGAAGCAGCATTGGTGCTATCGCCGGAGTAAGTCGCGGTGATGGTGTGCGAACCAGAGGTGGTAAAGGTGGTCGAGAAGGTCGCCAGCGAGCTCGAGGCCGAACTTGTGTCACTTCCCAGAGTCACAGCGCTGCCCGAGTTGGTCCCGTCCACTGCAAACTGCACCGTGCCGGTGGGAGCGGTACTGCCCGTATCAGGCGAGACGGTCGCGGTAAAGGTAACAGCAGTGCCGACAGTTGGTGAAGTGGTCGATGCGGTCAGGTTGGTCGTGGTGCTGATGAGCGTCGAAGTTACCGCTGCCGAGAAGGCTGTCGCGAGTTCGTTCGCGTCGACGGTGCCGAGGCCGGTCACCTGGTCGTAGCCCGTCCCGGTAACGTAGCCGATCTTCCCGCTCGTGCCGCAATCGGTCGATCCCGAGGTGCACGGCACTTGATTGTTGCCAACGGTAATGTCATGGAAGGCCGACGGGGTGGACGCCGCCAAGGCATAGAGCGACTGATTGACGTTGCCCTGGCCAGACGAACCAAGCTTCTGATTGATCAGGGTCAGAATCCCGGCGAAAGCTGGCGCGGCGAAAGACGTACCGCCGGCGACGGCTGGCTCGCTGCTACTGTTCAGAAAACCATTGGTGCAGCTTCCCTGCGAACAATACAAGTAGCCATCGTGATCGGGCGAGGCATTTAGGGCGACATCGGGTACATCGCGCGCGCCGTCTGCCGGAACGCCGGTGCCGGTCTGCCATGAGGGTTTCGAGAACAGCGTGCTCTTGCCGCCGCCGCTGGCTGATAGGCCGTTTGACGGGGTGGTAGTATCCGTATCGTTCCATGCTTCTTCAGGAATGTAGGAGATAGCGGAGCCATTGCTGCTGTTGTTGCTTGATCCCCAGTACGTACTTGGCGAGGCCACGTCGCCCAGAAACTCGGTGCCGCCTACGCCAGTCACGTACGGTGAAGCAGCGGGCAGATCAACCGCAAGACCATCCTGCGCTGAGGTAACGACAGCATTGGCGCTCGCGGCTACATCGCAGTCGGCGGCACCGCTATCACCGGAAGCTGCAAAGACGGTCTGGCCTTGTGCATTCGCCTGCTGCAACGCCGCGCTCAGCGTCGACACATCGGAAGTGCTCCATTCGGCTTCGCAGGCGCCATAGCTGATGCTGATGACGGGCGCAACATCGTTGGTGATGGCATACGTCAAAGCATCGAAGACACTGTAGTTCTGATTATTCCCGACGTAGACAAAGTTGATGGTAGCGGCCTTGGCGACGGCGCCGGACCACTCCACGTCGAGGTCGGATTCTTCTTCGTCATTCGAGCTCTGTGCAGCCGTGCCGGTGTCAGGAACCAGCGTAAGCGTAGGATCCTTTGCCGGTAGACCAGCTGCGCTGCGAAAGGCATCAATGTCGGAGGCGAGAATTTCACTCTGGCCGACGATAGCTATGGTTTGTCCCGACCCTGTATACCCCGCATTGTAGAGGGCCTTCACGTCATAAATGGTAGTGAAATCGTCTGGCGAGAGAAAGTGCTCACCGCTCGATCCGTAGTTGTACCGCGGACGCACCCGCACCCTCGGACGAGGTCTGAATGCTGCGAGGTTGCGCACGCCAAGTGTCACATTGGAGATGGAGGATGGCAGAGAGATCTCGCTCGCATTGGCCAGGTGCTCCGTACCTCCGACCCGGTAGCGATTGATTGTCGTGTGCAGGGCTGACTCAAGGTGTGTCACATCTCCCGAGAACGAGATGTGCGTCGGGGAAACACTGGTGACGGTAAGCCCCTGCGCGCTCAACCACTGGCTCACACTGTTCATATCAGCGCTGCTGAGACCAAAGCGAGCGTTGAACTCGGCCGGTCTCAGCCATTTGTGATAACTGGGCGAAGCAGGATTGGCCTGGGCAGCGAGCAGCGCCGTAAGCGCGGACTGCTGCGCCTGCGTCGGCTTGAAGTAGAGGGTTACGCCCTTAATCTGCGTCGCCGGATCGGCATGGCCAACAAGATTGCCGGCCTGCACCAGCGGATGCAGGGTGCCCTTGACCGTCGCCGTCTGGTTCCCCGCAGTGGAGTTGACCCGGTTAGCCGTTTGCTGCGCGAAGATCGGCAGACAGCAGAAAACCACAAATACAGGAGCAATAAACCTTTGGGAAAGACTACGGGCGATGGAAAGCATACGTTCCTCTACTACAACCTTTAAGTTTGCAGCCGCAATGGCCCGTTCGTTTGATAGGCATGCGGCATGCTTGATCTGGCCCGGTCCACCATCACTGCAGGGGCGGGGGCCCAAAACTTGAGTGTCGTCCGGGATCCTCAGCCTTCAGCTTCTTCCACTGGTCCTGCGTCAGGATGCGCCGCATACCCAGGAGCATGCGTGCATTCGCTTTTTCGAGCTCAGCCCGCGCCTGCGCCACACGATCAATCTGCGCGAGAATCTTCGCCTCGTCCGGTTGGTCCGCAGAAAGCAACGGCTCCATGTGCGACTCCTCTTTACGAAGGGCACCAAATATATCGGTGAGACGAGGACGGTTGTCCTCAAAGACGCCTTCCATCTTTTTTTGCTGATCGTCCGTCAGGCGGAGGTCTTTCGCGAACGATGAATTGTTCCACCATCTTCCCGGAGGGCCCAGGTGGAAGGCCCGCTCCATCGGCGGTCTGCGCCCCTCCATCGGGGGCGGCCCCATCCTATCGCCCATGCCATCCGGTGGCGGACCATCCTGCGCCGCAGCGACACTCGCCAGGCAGCAGCTGCAGAGGAGGAGCATGGGGAGGAGCAGCAAGCGCTTATGGGCGAAGCTAGTCTCTTTCCACACGGCGCTTGCCTCCTCTCCTCGCCGGGTCATTCGCAACAGCGCCGCTGGTCGTCACCAGGTGTGTCAATGGCTCCATGGAAGACGGCACATCGATAGACACTTCTTCATCCACCTGCTGCAGCAGGGCGTCGTCGCTGATCGCCTTGATTGGCGTGCCGACATGGGCAGACTGCCGGTCCGCGTGGTGTGACTGACGGTAGCCGAACTGGAGCACAATCGCCATCAACACCAGCGCCGCCAGTGCCCAGCCCCATACCGGCATCATGGAACGATGAGCCACCGGCGTCCCTGCATGGATCCGGCGCGCGGGCGGATGTGCTTCAAGTTGCTCCGCGCTCCATGTAGTAGCGGATTCGCGAAAAATCGCGAGGCCCCGCTCCATTTTCTCCACTTCCCTGAAACATGCTGTACATTGCGTAAGGTGACGAACCATCTCCGGAGTACGCTGGCCTAAAACGTATTCCTCCTGGTCCCATGCTGATAAGTGAGTCTTTTTCATCTTGTTTTCTCCATCGCGCCGCGTACTGCTGTCAGCGCCCGGTGTAAATGACTCTTGACGGTCCCCACATTCATGTCCATCGCTACCGCGATATCTGCCAGATCCAACTCTTCTACAAAGCGCAGCAGGAAGACGCTGCGCTGTTTGGCGGAAAGCTTTTCCACTGTAATCCAGAGCCCTTTTACCTGCTCCTTCATCAGCAGGTCAGCTTCCGGCGTCAGGCCGGGAGAGCGCAGACGGTCCGCTATCTCGCCGGCGTCTACCGATGACCGCGCCGCTGCCTTCCAGAATTGCATCTTCTTTGACCGCACGTGGTCGCGGATCAAATTAGTAGCAATCCGGGTAAGCCACGTCGCTACACTGCAATCCCCGCGGAACTGGCTGCGCGCGTTGTAGGCGCGCAGCAGACAGTCATGCGTCAGGCTCTCAGCCTGTTCCGGATCACGCAAGGACAGCAAAGCATACCGATAAATACGGGCGCGATAGGTAGCAAACAGCACGTCCATATCGCCGAGTTCTGCAACTGCTCGGTCTTGTACGGAAAAAAGCGGGCCGGCGTAAATAGAGCTCTCCATTCCGCTCCCATAGACGGACAATGCCCCGCTGCGGGTTACAAGAACCGGTCTCATCTATGCCTAGTCTGTTCTGCGGCAGGCTGGGCCACCCGCTTTGACAGCGAATCGCCTACCAACTCCTGGTATTTCATCCTGCTTATCGAGATCAGCCGAGACTCTCCCAGTCTACGTCCACGCTATCCAGGCTGCCGCCGCATCGTCCGTTGGCATTCATCGACTAGTCGGCCGGTGGCGGGGGTGGGCCGCTGGGACCGCCATGCTCCCCGCGGAAGCCATGGTCCAGCTCAGCGAACTTGGCTTTCTGGTCAGCGGTCAGGGTCGCGTAGAACCTGGCTTCTGCGATCGCCCGGGTGGCGATCATTTCGCCGCTGATCTGTCCCAGGCTGGTTGCGGCCTGCTGAATGGCCGCCGTGTCACCTGTCTTGACTGCTGCTTCGAGGGTCTGACGGGTAGTGCGCTCCGTGGTGCGCAAAGTGCCTTCCGACTGCGCGGCAGTGGTAAAAACAGTCTTCGCTGTCGACGCCTGTTCTGCCGTCAGCGAAAGCAGAGTGGTGTACCGCGTTACTTCACGCTGCGCCATCTGTTCCGGGTTGGGCGGCGTGCGCTGTGCCTGCAGCTGGAGCAGGGGGAAAAGCGCTAGGCCTGCGATCAGGCCTGCTGGAAACTTCATACTACCTCCTAAAAAATGCGTTCGGCCGCCGGGAAAAAATGTCTTGCTAGCTGTACTTCCTTCCCTTGCTGCTCCAATGGACGCGGCCTAGCTGTCCAGGGATTACGTCCGCTTTCCGCCCGTCTACCAACTTGTCCGTGCAGACGACCGTCCGCTTTCGAACAGTTATTTCGCCGGCGGACGGCGTGATCTCCGGAGCCAGCTGCTAAGTTGCTTAGAATGAGCAGCCGGGAGGTTAGAAAGATGGCGACGTATCTGCACGTACCCTGGGCGTATGGATATTGCTCGTCCGGACCTTAAACGTAAGAAGAACCGCCAACGCTGGGTGCTTGCCGTTGTCGCCATCATTGTCGTTACTGCGGCCGCTTATGCAGTGTCGCGTCTGAAGCCGGCCGCGCCTTCGGTTGAACGCAGCACTATCTGGACCGACACGGTAAAGCGCGGGTCGTTTACCCGCAACGTACGCGGTATCGGCACACTGACGCCGCGCGAAGACGGCATCCAGCTGATCCCCGCGCAGACCGAGGCGACCGTCGTCCGCATCCGTGTTCTGCCCGGCGCCAAGGTGCAGCCTGACACCATCATCATGGACCTGACCGATCCGCAACTGGCGCAGGAACTACTCTCAGCCCAGCTTGATCTGAAAGGCGCGGAAGTGGAATACCACAACATCCAGGCAAAGTTACAGAGCGACCTGATGACCCAGCGCGCCGGCGCCGCCACGGTAACCGCGGATGACGACCAGGCACAGAAGCAGGCCCAGACGGACAAAGCCCTCTACAATCTGGGCGTCATCAGCGGGCTTACATACAGCGCCTCGCAGGGCAGAGCGGATGAATTAAAGACGCGCTCCGGCATCGAAGCCGAGCGGCTGACGGTCAATCAGAAAGCTATCGCGACCCAGCTTGAGGTGCAGCAGACGCTGGTCGAAAAAGATCATGCGGTGCTTGCACTCAAGCAGCGGGAACAGGAGGCATTACTCGTCCGCGCCGGCATTACCGGCGTACTGAGCGAAGTGCCGCACCAGGTGGGTGAACACGTACTGCCCGGCGCCACGCTGGCCAAGGTCGTCCAGCCTGATCGCCTGAAGGCCGCGCTGAAGATTGCCGAGACGCAGGCCCGCGACATCCTGATTGGCCAGGCCGCCAGTATCGACACGCATAACGGCATCATCCCGGGCAAGGTCACCAGAATCGATCCTGCTGTCTTGAACGGAACGGTCACGGTTGACGTAGATCTCACGGGGCCACTTCCCCTGGGAGCGCGCCCCGACCTGAGCGTGGATGGAACGATTGACCTCGATCATCTGGAAAATGTGCTGTACGTCAGCCGGCCAGCCTTTGGCAACGAGAACAGTACCATCAGCCTGTTCAAACTCACACCGGATGGCAACGGAGCGGAGCGGGTGCAGGTCAAAGTCGGACGCGCCTCCGTGAATGCGATCCAGGTCCTGGGCGGACTGAACGAAGGCGACACAGTCATCCTTTCAGACATGTCACGGTGGGACAGCGTCGATCGAATCCGACTCAATTAAGAAAGGCATAAAGAGATGAAGAACGGAACCGGCCACGACAGTCTTATTCAGATTGAAGCCATGACCAAGGTTTTCTATACGGACGAGATTGAAACCCACGCACTCTCCGGCGTTCACCTGTCGATTCATCGAGGCGATTACATTGCCATGTCCGGCCCATCCGGCTGTGGCAAGTCCACTCTGCTCTCGATCATCGGCCTGCTCGATACGCCGACCGGCGGGACCTATCAACTGAATGGCAAGCCGGTTGAAAACCTCAGCTTTGCGGAACGTTCGCGTATTCGTAACCAGGAAATTGGTTTCATTTTTCAGAGCTTCAACCTGATTGGCGACCTGACTGTCTACGAGAACGTCGAACTGCCCCTAACCTATCGCTCCGGCATGCCTGCGGCAGAACGCAAGGCGCGTGTCCAGCAATCGCTCGAGCGGGTGGGAATGGCGCACCGCATGAAGCACTATCCTTCGCAGCTCTCCGGCGGTCAGCAACAGCGTGTTGCTGTCGCGCGTGCGTTGGCGGGTTCACCTTCGATCCTGCTGGCGGATGAACCCACGGGCAACCTCGATTCGAAAAATGGCGAAGCCGTGATGGACCTGCTCAAGCAGCTGCATGACGAAGGTTCGACCATCTGCATGGTGACGCATGATCCCCGCTTTGCCGCGCATGCCGAGCGGCAGGTCAATCTCTTCGACGGCAAGGTCGTCAGCGAAGATGAGCTCAAGCGAAAACTCGCCGAGGTCAGCGTGTAGGCGGCGTTAGAACGCGCCTCTATCGCCCGGCCGGCCATCCCTCAACCAAATGAAACCGCAGAGCAGGACGAACAACATGCAGACGATCTGGCAGGATGTTCAATACGCACTACGGCAGCTGCGGCGTGCACCGGGCTTCGTCGCCACTGCCATCCTCACGCTGGCGCTTGGCATTGGTGCGACCACCGCTATCTTTACGCTGGTCTATCAAGTCATCCTGCGATCGATTCCAGTCGAGCATCCCGAACAGCTTTATAAAGTTGGGGCAAAAATTGAACAAGGCGTCAACGGCGGTCTCCAAGACGACTGGTGGATTTTCTCCGACGATCTTTACAAGTACCTGCGCGACCAGACGCCGAACATAGCCGGAATGGCAGCCGTGCAGTCCAATGCCGACACATTGAGCGCCCGTCGACCAGGCGACAATGGTCTGACTCAATCCTTAGAGTCAAAGTTCGTCTCCGGCAACTACTTCTCACTCCTTGGAGTGAAGCCGTATGCCGGACGCCTGCTTACACCGGACGATGATCGGGAAGGCGCGCCAGCGACGGCAGTCATCAGCTACGCACTGTGGAAGACCAAGTTTGCAGCAGATCCCGGCATGGTAGGGAGCAGCCTCATCCTCAGCGGTCATCCCGTTACCATCGTCGGCATTACGGCACCGACCTTCTTCGGCGAAAGGAATACGTCAAACCCTGCCGGCATGTGGATGCCGCTGGCACAGGAACCGGCGTTCGATCCGGATCGTCCAATGCTCAAGTACCCCTCCGAGCACTGGCTCGACGTACTGGTGCGCGTGCCGGATGCCGGCCAGGTTACGACTGTACAGAATGCG
>CAZZXL010000134.1:0-14643 GCA_964658035.1 uncultured Acetobacteraceae bacterium | reverse complement strand
AGTCACAACCCCTCCCAAACAAGGCCAGCGCGAGCTGGCCTTTTCCTTTGCTTCTTCGCTCATTTCAGGAGATCCATCATGGAAACCTACTTCGACTACCTGCGCGCGATGGCTCCTGAACTGGGCTCGCGCATCGTGGAGACTTACCCCGCGCTTCAGTCACCCAAGGACGACGTCGCTCCCCGTCTAAGCTCGCTTCTCCGTTCCCCGCTGCCTGCTCAGGCTCTCGCGATCACTGGACTCGCCAAGTACCTGAAGACCGCACGAGCTGCCCGTATTGTGGCCGAGTGCGGGGCAGGGAAGACCTTCATGTCGCTGGGCACGATCCACGTACACGCCGGCGACAAACCGTACACGTCGCTCGTCATGTGCCCACCACACATCGTCCACAAGTGGGCGCGTGAGGCGCTTCTCACGGTCCCCGGAGCCAGAGCGTTCATCATCGAGGACCTGCGCAACGGCGGCGACCCGAAGAACACGCATGGCATCGTGGAGGTCAAACTCGAGAAAGGGAAGACCATCGTCCGTGGCCTGACCACAACTCTCCCGAAGTTGCGCAGCATGGGACGTGCTGGCTGGCGCGCTCTTTGCCCTGGTCCGGCTTTCTTCATCATGGGCAAGGAGAAGGGCAAGCTCGGCTACTTCTGGAAGCATGCTTTCAATGTGGCCAAGAGCGGCCGCGATCTCGGAGGTCTGATCAACCCTGACACAGGCCATGCGATCCCGTCGCAGGAGGGTGGTTTCCTCACTCCGCTGGATCTCCGGGAGGCCAAATTCCATGAGACCTACACGGCAGGGAAGACGGGCACCACCCGGTTCTCTCCTCTGTGGCAGGCCGATGGAAGCAAGATCCAGCGTATGGCGCCGCTGGACTTCATCGGCCGTTACATGAAGGTCTGGTGGGATTACTCGATTGCCGACGAGCTGCACCAGCTTGCCGGCGACACGGCGCAGGGCAACGGTCTCGGGGTTCTCGCCCGCTGTGCCGAGAAACTCATCGCCCTCACCGGGACGCTGATGGGCGGCTATGCCGACGATCTGTTCAACATCTTCTACCGCATGGAACCGCGGCGGATGGTGACGGCCGGATACGAAGCAGGTAGCCAGGGCCGGCGCGACTTTCAGGAGCAGTATGGCGTTCTCGAGACAGTAGAAAAGGTCAAAGAGACCGACAATGCCTGCTCCAAGGCCCAGAAGCGCACGGTGCAGGTCTTGCGCAAGCCTGGGGCGTCACCTCTGCTCTTCGGCAAGTACCTGATGGAGTCAACAGCCTTCATCACGCTCGAGGACATCTCCGATCAGCTGCCTTCCTATGAAGAATCCGTGCTCACGGTGGGCATGGATCCCGACCTCGCGAAAGCCTACGCGGAGATCGAGAAGGACATCACCTCCGCCATGAAGGAACACAGGGGCAACAAGAGCCTGATGAGCGTCATGCTCAACACGCTGTTGCTCTATCCCGATCATCCCTTCGGCATCGAGGAGATCTGGGGCAAGCAGTACGACCCGAAGGAAGGCGGCATGGTGCCCTTCTTCGTGACTAAGCCGTCCAGCCTGCCGGAAACCGAGGTCTACGCCAAGGAGGAGCGTCTGATCGAGGACATCCGGGAGGAGCTGAAGCAGGGCAGGCGGTGCCAGGTCTACGCCACGTTTACAGGCAAGCACGATGTGACGGGGCGGCTGGCCCATGTGCTCGGCAGCGTGGGCTTTCGAGTGGCGGTTCTCCGCTCCACGATACCCACGGACAAGCGCGAAGCCTGGTACGAGAAGCAGCTGAAGGAAGGGGTAGAGGTCGTCATCTGCCATCCCAAGCTGGTCGAGACCGGCCTCGATCTGCTGGCTTTCCCGACGCTCTACTTCTACGAGACCGGATATTCGCTCCACACGCTTCGTCAGGCGAGCCGGCGTTCGTGGCGGATCGGGCAGCATCTGCCGGTCCGGGTGAAGTTCCTGGCCTACAGCGGGACCATGCAGGAGACCTGCATCCGGCACATGGGCAAGAAGATGCTGGTCGCGCTCATGATGGAGGGCAAGTTCTCCGGCGAAGGGCTTCAGTCGCTCGACGCCAACGAGGATCTGCTATCCGCCATGGCACGTGAGCTGGTCGAAAAGGGCGGGGTTGGTGAAACCGCCGATGCTGTCTGGAAAGACCTGGAGCGCGAACGCGCCAAGCATGCTCCGGCACCCAAGCTAATGGCCGAGGTCATCACTCTGCCGCTTACCCCCGTAGAACAGGAGAGCGTGGAGATCCTCCCAGAGCCGGTCGTACTTCCGGCGCCTGCTGGTCTTCAGCTGGTCTTTCCTACCAACCCACGTCCGAAGCGAAAACCTGCCCCGCTCTGGCCAACCGGTCACACCCACGGTGAGCAAATGAGGCTGTTTGGCTGATTGCTGTGTACGTGACCCAAAAGTGACGAAAGGGGGCGGCGATAGCCAACCCTTTTTGCGTGCATCCCGGTCCTGAGGAGGACTATCCTATGGCTCAGACGCCTTTATTGGAGGACAGAATGGCCACAACGCTGCCAGAGATCAACGCGACATCAGCTGTCCTGCCTGTTTCCCCCGATGTTATCGGCCGCTTTGAAGAATTTGCACAAAAGCACGGCTGGTCCCTCGACGAAGCGGTGGAACGTGCCCTGGACATCACCGAGATCATTTTTGACGCCAAGGACGAAGATCCCAATTCCAAGGTTTACGTGTACCGCGACGGAAAGCGCTACTCACTCGAACTCTCGAAGTAGATAAGGCCATATCGGCCAACACCCAGGCTCCCCGTCAGGAGCCTTTTTCATGTAAAAGGTCCCTCATGTCAACGCAACCTACTCTTCCGGCGAGGCCACGCCAGACGAAACCAAAGGCCATGCTCAAGTACGATCCCGAGCCGCGGAGGGATTGGGTCAGAGCAGGGATCACCTTCGGACTCGTCATTGCTTTCCTAGTGGTGATCGGATTCGCCCTGTACTCCACGCACGGAGATTACGAGAAGACCAAGGACATTCTGGACAAGCTCCTTCCCGCGCTGACTGCTTTGATCGGCTCGGCCCTTGGTTTCTATTTTGGCTCCAAGGACAAGCAAGCCTAAACGTCCTCTCTCACCCCGTAGCCCGTCCACCTGGACGGGCTTTCTTGTGTCTGGACCCGGCCTCGTGCCGGGTCTTCTGCTTTCAAGGAGGCTCTATGGCCAATGCTGTTGCCCTACCCGCCCCTGTGCTCCCGTTCGGGCCGCCGCAGGAAGAACTAAAACCCGTTGCCGTCGTCACTGCGGAGCACTCGCTTCTCGAGATCGACCGTGAGATGGACGTCCTCTTCGATCGCATCCAGGACGAACTCGAGGAGGCCGGCGCGCCGAGCCAGGAGAGCAAGGATCGATTCCAGCAGATCTGCGATGTGTTTGGCGACAAGGTCGACCGCATCGGCCGATTCATCCGCGTCATGGAGGCCCGTGCTGCGTACTGCAAGGGCGAAGCTTCCCGGCTTGCCACGCGAGCCCGAGTTGCCGAGAACAAGGTCGAACAGACCAAAAACCTTGTCATGTATTTCCTCCAGAGTCGTGAGATCACCAAGATGGAGGGCAAGCAGTTCACTCTCCGTCGTCAGAAGAACTCGCAGGATTCCGTCCGGATCAATGATCCGGCGCTGATTCCGTTACGCCTGCAGAGGGTTGAAGCCCGATTTGACGGAGCGCTCTGGGAGCAGATAATCGCAGCCGTGCCGATCGAAACACGCGACCTTCTGCTTGCCGGCATCCAGGACACCACGCCGGTAAACGACGCTATTAAGCAAGCGATCGCACGGAAGGAGGACGTAGGCGGCGCCACTGTGACACGGGGCTTCCACATTCGGGTGGTCTAGCTCGCAACCATGGAAAGGAGACCAGTATGGAACCGATTGTCGAGATGATTGACGCGGCAGAACGGGAAGTGCTGGCTCACACCATCGAGAGCACCCGCGGCCTCCGGGCCTTCTTCTGCCAGCACCGGGGAGAAGAGCTAATGAGCTCTCTTCAGGAAGAGGCGGTCCGGCGCGGTCTCTACCGCTACATGGGGCAGCGCTACGCGGAAGCGGTGGAAGTGCTGCTCCATCGCACGCGCCAATGTATTGCCTTCGGACGAATCAGGACGGAGAACGAGTTGAGACTCTATCTCGTCGATCTCGCAGGATCGCTCGGGCGCTACAGCGACCGTGCGTTAGCCATCAACGATCTTCCTATCCGCGCACGACAAACCGGCTTGTATTCGTTTCTTGCGAGTACCGCCGCCGAAAATCAGCCCTACCACGCGAGTCCACATGAAGGTGACCCTGCTATGCAAGACCGGATCCGCAGTGGAATTGAAGCTTGACGCTGAAGCGCTTCACGTTCTGTCCGCAGCGGTCGAGTTCACGTCCCGATTGAACCCTCGCTGTAGAGAGCTTGCTCTAGCATTCGAGCCTCTCTTCCGCAATGCAGTGCCTCCAGAAGATCAGGCAGAAGGTCAGCAACCTCTCCACTGACTGACGCTATACCCATCCAGCCGCAGCCTCCATGGCCAGCGATAGCTGGCCATTTGTTTTGGAGCCACCATGCCGAAAGTTCTGTTTTCCGCTGAAGAGTTCACGCCCACAGAGTTCTCCACCGCGCAGGACAAAGCGGCCATTGGAAACCACTTCTTGCGGTTCATCGAATCCGACTGGAAGCAGACCATCTTCACCAGGACTTTCTACAACCGCCTCTCCAATTGCTTCGGGCACATCGCGCACTATGACCTGCACGGCTTCTATGAGACATGGTTCGCCCATGATGCGCTTCGCCTCAGCTTTCTCCAGCACACCTTAAGATTCAGCTGCTACGGCGATCCCGCTTACACGTTCTCAGACGTAGAGCGTGCCATCAAAGCCGAGCTTCGCCGCCGTCCTCTGGTCGCACAGTATGAAGCTCGCGTTGCTGCGGCAATCCGTGTCCGGGAGCTGGCTCAATTGGAATGGCTTCAAGCCAAGTACGGACCGATTCCTGCCGCCCTAGGAAGTTCCCCACCCGCTGCAGAGCCTCATTCCATCCCAGCACTGCCGCCAAGCCAGGCTCAACCACAGGCAACACAGATCAGGCTTTTCTGAGGAGATCTACCCCATGATGCATGTGTCCCGCCCCGTTCTCGAGGTCCTCATGCAGCGTGGAATCCAGGACCCCTACACTTTCCTTCGCCCCTCACAGTGGGCCGATCTACCCGATCCATCCTCCGTTGAAGGCGTGGTAAACGCCGTCGCGTTTCTGCTGCGTGCCGTAAAGGACGGTCTGAGAATCACCATCTTCGGAGACTACGACTGTGACGGAGCACTTTCTTCCGCCATCCTAGAAGCCACACTCCTGCGTCTGGGCGCAATGGTCGACGTCTACCTCCCGCACAGGGACGAAGGCTATGGCTTGAGTGAGTCCGCCGTTCACCGATTCTCTCGCTCCGGAACAAAAGTCCTCATCACTATCGATAACGGGATCAACGCCGCGGGTCCGGTCCACCTCGCCCAGCGTCTCGGGATGAGTGTGGTGATCATCGATCACCATCAGGTCGAGACCAGGGCCCATACGCAGGCTGTGTGGTCTGACGAGTTCTGCTCAGCTGGCTTGGCATACATGGTCAGCTCAGCACTCCTGCAACAATCCAACCTTGCTGTGGAGCTTCGAGATGCCTTCCTCGCCAGTCTCAGCCGACTAGCTGCGATCGCCTCTATTGCCGACTGCGTACCTCTTGCCGGTGCGACTCGGACCCCGACGCGTTTAGGGCTGGCAGAGCTGAGCAGGACCACACACGCTGGCTTACGAAAGTTGATGGACCTTGGCGGGATCATGCGTGCCAGGGTTCCGTCGGCCGAGGAGGTCGCCTTCAGGATCGGACCCAGACTGAATGCGGCCGGCCGAGTCGGACATCCGGTTGAGGTGCTGCGCATGCTCAAGGCCCGTACGCCGGAAGAGCAATCTAGGCTGGCGCTGGAACTCGACCGGCTGAACCTCCTACGGCGCCGACTGGAGAAGGAGGCTCTTGAGGAACTCACCGGCATGGTGGATACCCAAGGACAATCCGTCCTGGTCGTCTACGCGGCACACTGGCGGAAGGGGTTAGCCGGCATCCTGGCCAGCCGCGCGCGAGAGCGGTTCGGCGTGCCAACCTTCGTCCTTGTTCACGATCCAAAGACTGGGATGGCTGTGGGATCGGGGCGAAGCGTCGAGGGTATCAGCCTCATCGATGCGCTGCGCTCCTGCAAGGGCGTTCTGCATCGCTATGGGGGGCACCGGCAAGCCGCTGGCGTCACGGTAGCGGTGGAGGCCGTTCCTGCTTTCCGCAATGCCTTACGACAATACGTGGCGGAGCATCCCGCTCCACTGGAAGTTGCTCCTATGCCGTCTGTCGATCTGGAACTATGCGCGGCAACGCCTTCCTTCTGCGAGCAGTTGAGGGCGATGGAACCGTTTGGTGTCGGCAATCCCGTTCCTGTCTTCAGGGTCCACGCGGCTTCTATCCACCCCCGGTCAGAGAAGTTCGTTACAGTGCGGCAGGGCTCACACGAGCTCAAGGCGCGGGCCAGCGGAATTATCGAAAAGCAAGAGCCGGGAACCGCTTTGATTGCGCTAAACGGATCAAGCGCAACCCTGGTGCAATTTGTTCCAAAGGCCCGTAAACATTAACGATTTGACTTGATTCCGCAGGCATGGGATAACGTCCACACGGCAGGCCAGGAGTAGCGTATGGACGCACTAGATCACCAGATAATGCAGTACAGCCAAGCCTTGGAGGATCTGATCCTCCCAGGCACTTTGATCGACTGCTACGAGCAACATCGGAGACGGCTGATGCGACAAGCATCAGCCTGCTTCAATGACAACGAACTGAGTTGGTTTCTCGACATGCTGAACCAGCTCCGCGGCGTGGCAGACCGTCAGGACGACTTCGATCTCCTGTTCGATCCCATGATGTACACCGAGAACTCCTATGCGTGGGAAGCCCCTCCGGGACTGGCCATTGAGCTACCTGTTCTCAACTCGCAACTCGCTGCTGCCGCTTTCGTGACGGACAAGTTTCGGAAGATGGCAGCTGAGGAGATCGCCCGGTTCCGGACTCTCGCCGATACCTATCCTGACAAGGCAATCTGTGGACTTGCGCTCCTGGCAGCTGCAGCACTTGTCGATTGCGATCCGGGCATCACGGACAGAGGTTCGGCCATTCGCTATCTGGCCTTGAACGCCAGTGCGAGACTCGAAAACTACTGGGCAGAGGACGACGCTCTCTGGAAGAGCGCTGCCCCACGCGTCGTGAAGCTCCCTGACTTGTTCATGGAGCAAAAAGAGAGGCTTCGGCGCGGCTCTCTCGAGGCTATCCACGGAACTCTAACGGAAGTGGACCTCACCTGCTACACGGATGAGGAGGTGAAACGCTATGCCTTCAATCCGGATAAGTTCCTGATGTCCGGCAAGAAAAAGCATATGCCTGTGTGCGGATACTGCCAGGAGCGCGTCGCCAAGTGGGTTAGCTTCGCGAAAGATGCTGAAGAACGCACGATGGCCCACTTCGGCGGCAAGTTACCTGTCGCATAAAAGAGGGACTCTGACCGAGTCCCTCTTTGTATCGCTACGCAAGACGCTCAGCTTTGCAAGGCAATGGCAGCTTCAAGCTGATTGTCTTTTCCTGCGACGGCATCCTGATACGACCAGGGCACCTCGACATCGGGCACAATGCCGTTTCCTTCTATCTGCTTCCCCTTGCCACTGATGTAGGCGGCTACAGGGACTACCAGCCTGTAGTCGTTGCCCAGCTTTGTCGCGGTCCGCGAAACCATTCGGCCGGGCGTCTTGGTCCCCAGAATCGTTGCGAGTTGATTCTCTTGCGCGAACTGAGCAAGCATCTCTGATGCTCCTGTCGAGTGCTCATTCACAAGGATAACCACTTTACCCTTAAAACTCTGCTGCCCAAGTGCTTCCGTGTACAGGTGCACCGATGTTTTCCCCGCGAACTTGAGGGCAAGTCCTGGAATCGCGAGTTTAGAACGTGGGACCTTGCTGAAGACAGGGAGAGTCGAGGGGTCCTGTCCATCCTGAGCCATCTTACGATTTTTGCTGTATCCAATGGGCAGCCTGTTCGGTGTCAGGTAGCTCATCAGAGCGAGGCCCCCGATGCCACCGCCCGGGTTACCACGGAGATCGATGAGAAGGCGTTGCGCAGAGGCGAACCGGCTCTTAAATAGTTCGTCGAGTTCCCGGGCGAAGTCGATACCGATCTTGCCGGGAAACAGGCTGACCTTGAGGTAGGCGGTTCCGTTGCCTTTATCCTCGGCGACCAGTGCTTTGGGCTCGGAATAGGGATTGTCTTTGTACTTCGGGGAAGCAGTCTTCAGGAGGAGTGTTGTTTCCGTGGCAGGGATCCCTCGAGCCACCGTGAGCGTAATCGTCTCGCGCATTTCGAAGTGCGGCTCCCCGGCGTTTCCTTCTGCTGGCTGTGCTGTTGTTCCGTCTATCGTCAGCAGGACGTCTCCGGACTTTGCACCCGCCGTTGACGCGACACCTCCAGGCAAAACGTCCTGAAATACCCACCGGCGTTCCCCATTGACAACATGAACAGAGAAACTCGCGTTGATGGCATTCCTGGGCGTGATGGGAGTGTGCTTCGAGAGCAGGCCAAGAGTCCTTGGAGACAGTTCGTTCAGCAACTTGGATATGTTCTTTTCAAAGTCGGCTGTGCTTCCAGCTCCGATGATGGCTGCCCGGTGTTGAGATACAAGGGCTTGCCACTTGGTCTTATCGAACGCAGGGTCATAGTACTTCGTGGAAACTGTTGCCTGAATCTTATCCAAGAGCTTTTCGCGCTGTTCTTTTGTGAGTTCCATGTTTATCCCTAAAGAAGTGTCCCGTTGGAGTTTCCAACGATCTGAAAGGCCGCCCAATAGTACGGTGGCAGACCCTTGGTCAATAATTCGAGCTGGGCAGACCGCAGGGCATCGACCTTGCTTTCGTGCTCGGCCAGCCGAGCGTAGAAGGTAGCCATCAAATGCTCCGTTGTGTGGTCTTCCAACTGCCACAAAGTCGATACCACTGTGTCAGCGCCGGCCTCAATAAAAGCGTTCACCAGATTAGTCACACCCGGTTCTCCCACGGGGCCGACGCCGGTATCGCACGCAGAAAGGGTGACCAACTTGGCCTTCAGATGCATTCGACGAACCTCACGCACCTGCAGCAGTCCATCTTCTCCGCTCCCGGAAGGCTCAGGCGCGAATGCCAGAGCGGAGCGGTCCGGGTAGTCAACATCGGCATAACCATGCAGCGCCAGGTGAATGGCGCCCGCATCCTGGCCAGCCAGCTGTTTGAACCGCGATTCCGTGGCCTCGGCCCCAAGCAAGATCGTGCTGGGCTGGGGAAGATCGTGAGCGATCGTTTCCACCTCCAGCTTGCTCTCGGGAAGAGGCACCAGCTGGCTCCTCTGGGGACCTTCGATGGCCCGCACAACAGCGTTCCTGGTATCGGCCGGCTGAGTCCAGGCAGCGACTCCAAGGTAAGGCATCGTGATCGCGGCTTCTGGCTGGTGGCGTACGCTGAGTAGCTTGTAAACAGTGGAAGAGGGTGAGACCGACACTGTATGGGATTGAAGGACATACTGCCCTTGTTCCATCAAGGCCGAGAATGGCAGAAGGTGGAGAGCTCCGTCCGGAACGATCACTAGATCTGTTTGCGTCCGGTACTTAGCGATCGGGCCGAGCACTTCATTGAAAAGCCTCTGGGCTGCACCGGTATCCGCACTGCCGGCCTGAAGGGTTTTGAGGTACGCCCCAGTATCGGACTCGATCTGCTCCTTTGGAGGGAGGCGGTATGGCGTCACTGAGTCTCGCGTCACCGCGAGTGCGTACGAGTTCGGCTGAGCCAGGACGTATTCGATCAATACGGAGTGCGGAGCCAGTGCCTGCTGCAGATCCCTTAGCTGAACAGGATGATCAATAGCCGCCTGCGTCAATGCGCTTGGGCTGATCCTCAGTTCGGTGGAATAGATCGCATTCGTTATTGCTGCACGAGCCTTCGGATCATCAGCGTTGATGAGAGCGATGTTCAGACGGGTCAGTTCCTGCTCTTCAGTCGTCGGCACGTGGACGGGCGTGGAGGTTTTTTGCTCCAGCGCCTCAACCTCGATGCGACCTCGAACTTTTTCGAGCGTCCCCAGCGCCTCGTCATAGCGATGCTGATCACACAGGGATGCAAAGTATCCGGAATACACCTCACTGGACTCGGAAAGCAGCTGTCGCTGCACGTTGGCGTTCGGCGCATGCTGAACCAAGACGTCGACCAGGGCCAGTGCCTTCCGATACGAGGATTCAGATTCTGTTTTCAAGCCCATCTTGGCGGTGATGTGAGCTTTGGTGGCGAGGTTGCGAGGTACAAGATAAAGCTCGTCTGCGATGTGGGTATTCGCCTCGATTGCTTCATTGATCGCAAACAGCCCAGATTTCAGATCTCCTTTTGTTTCGTACACCTGTGCGAGTACGCCGGCAGCGTCAGCTATACCCCTGAAGTTTCCAATACGCTGGGAAATCAGAATCGCTGTTTGGAGGTCGCTGATAGCCGCATCAGACTGGCCAATGTTGCGATAAATCTCACCTCGGGATATCAAGACCGCTGACCTCTCCCCGTCAAACAGGGTGCCATCCAGGCGCTTCAGTGCCGCGACAGCGAGGGCCAGGGCCGGGCCGGTCTGATGCAGACCCGCAAGAGCGTCGATCTTTGCGTCCACGGCAATCGTGGGATACGCGACCGAGGGATTTGCCGCGGCGAGCTTGATTGCCTCATTCAGCGGCTTCAACGCTTGCTGATAGTGTTTGCCCTGCGCAAGGCCAGCACCATAAAGGCCCGCATACCGCACCACTGCGGCAGGATCTTGCTCAATCTTGGCAAGCTCCCATGCATGAACGACCATCTTTTGCGCGGTCTGCTCGTCGCCACTCAGGTAGTAAGCGATGCCCTGCTCACCACCAGCCCGGGACGCCAGTTGAACGTGTCCAAGCTTCAGAGCTAGCGATTGCACTTGCGCCCAGGTAGTACGTGCGTCAAGCGCATCGAAGTTCGTCTCGGTCTGACCCAGAATGGTCAGAATGCGCAGTTGCGTCTCCGGATCACGTGCTTCAGGTCTGTTCAGATCCGATGTGAGGGTACGGATCTTCACAGAAATCGGAATGGACTCGTCGGCCGGAAAGCGGCTCACCTCGGCATAGAGGGCTCGCGAGGCATCCCCTCGTTTTGCGAACAGGTCTTGCGCACGCGCATAAAGCGGTGCTGCTTCGGCCCAACGATGTTCCCATGCAAGCGTATCGGCTCTGTCCACGATTCCTTCAGCCGATTGAGGAGAAGCCGAGGAGTGATGGGGAGTAACGGCGTACTCATACCCCGCGCCGAGCGCAGCGGTTGCCAACGACAGACCTATGACAACGTGAACTATTCGACGAGCCCGCATGCACACCTATTCCAGATACTTACAGTGGACCGGACTGTTAACGAACGACTTCAACCGGGTAGTAGTACGACGCTGCACGAGTCCCGTGCGTTGTAGAGAGGAAGTAGATGCCCGGCTCCGCTGAACGAAGATCAAGCTTTACGGACAGAATCATCTTTTCCCCTGCAGGTGCCGCGCTGCCAGTCCCCTCAGCCACACTCACTTCCTTGTTGCGGTCCGCAAGAATCTTGACTGAGTAGGGTCCGCCCTCGCTAAAGATCGGCAGGATCAGACTCAACTGGTCCACACTCCGCTGCAGCCGAATGACGGGAGTTTTGGATGGGGAGGATCCACGAGTCGTTCCTTGCAAAGACAAGTCGAGCGTCTGTGAGCTGGCTGCAAGTTCATATGGTCGTCGCATGATGAATGAGCGTGACAGGACCCCTACGATGAGCGCGATGAAGCAGACAGCTGCTGCTACGGTCCAGGCTCTTCTGCGGTCTATCAGCTGAGGGGAACGCCTTTCCTCGCGGAGCTGCATGATGCGACGTAAGCAGTGTGGGCACCGGCCAACATGAGCGATCCGCGGATCCAACAAGGAGGGTTTTGACCCGCCTGTCGCAATCTGCTGGAGAAACGCATCGTCAGGACCACCTACATGGGGGAAAGCAGGGAGTGCCGGCGGCACTCTACGACACAATTCCTCAAGCCAATCTTCCGAATGGTTGGCACGGCCGAGCTTTCGCCACAATTTCAAATCCAGTCCTCCAAAGTACCCATTGTTTCCTGAAACGCTACTCGTCCTTATCTAGATCGGTGTACGAGAGGCCACGCAGGTACTCCACGCAAGAATTTCAACCATCGTTACGACTAGCATTTCTAAGCTTCAGCAAAGCAGCCGCGCCTTCCCGCCTGAAAGCCCGCCGTAAAGAACTGTAATCGAGTTCGAACGTGGCTCCGATCTCCCTCCACGAGTAGCCCATCTGCAACCAGGCTGCCACATCCCGTGCGCGAGGGGTCAGTTCTGCAAGGACCTGCTCGAAGAACACCTGTTCCGATGGGTCGTTGAAATGGGGTTGCAGCAACGAGCCGAGGTCATCTAGAGAACCAATTGGTTCTTCCTTGATGCGGTTTGCCCTTTGCTTCCCAATTCGCCTGATCTGGCTACGCAACCTGGCCGTTAGCTTCTGAGTGGTTGGGGCCGGCGAGGATCTAATCGCATAGGCACGCACCACTTCTAGCGCCTCTTCGACAATCTCCGCTGCTTGCGCTTCGTCGTGCAGATAAGACCAAGCGGTCATGTGGGCAAAAAGCCATGTGGACTCCACTGCTGACAGGAGTTGCTGCCGCAGTGCTTCATCCAGGGAGTCCTCCCACTTCCAGAGGACATCGCGACCTAGGGTCTTCGTCGCCATAACAACCGATCAGAGCCGTTTGCCTTATGGGGTTCGCAACGTGCCGTCAATCCCACACGCAGGGGTAACCAAAGAGTACTTGCCTTAGAGCATGTTCGTCCACCCCAGACGCAATCTCATCTTCTCTCCTTTGCGTATACGCATTCACCAGATATAAAGCAAAAAAGTAGGTTTTCCACACCACAAAAGGCAGCCCAAAGTGCCTTAAAGAAGTAGAGGCTGCTCAGCGATGAGTGGCTCTACTCGGAAAATGCTTATACGGCTATTCCCTTTCGATGTAGTTGCACATAGTGGCAGGAGCGGAGGAGAAAATCGAGTGTCAGAGACCTCTCAAAGGACCACGCGGTACATCTGGCCGACGGAAGCGGAACGGCTGGTAAAGAGGGCCGCACAGAGTGGAGCATCACAGCGAAACGCGGCACTTTTACATCAGAAGCTATTAGCCCTAACGGGCTTCAGCGATCATGCCTGCTGGCGGTATCTCCAGAAGTTCGGTATCAAGCGCCCCGGCGCCGGGAAACGGGTGCAGTGGAACCCCAAAGCTGTCGATTTCGTCATGGACCAGGGCTACGACGCCGCGGTTCAGAAGTTCAACACGTCTAAGAAAGCCGTCTACCGCTTCATGCAAAGGAACGAACGGGTGCTGGGCGCTTGCCGCGGCCAATACAGCCTCAACCAGCTTCGTAAGCTGCTCTCAGTTCGCACTGAGACCATCGGAAGCTGGATTAAGGCGGGTTATCTGGAAGCGACTCCGTTCCAGTACGGCGGCAAAGAAACGTACATCGTCTCCGATGATCAGCTTCGCAAGTTCCTGAAGAGCTTTTCTGGTGATCTCATGCCGAGGCGCTTGCCTGAAAAACGCTTGGAGTTCCTCTCCAACTTCCTCTTCGAGGGGGGCCATGCAGAGCTTGGTCTGCTGCGCACCCGAGAAAGCAAAAAGGAAGGAGAGGCTTTTCGGAATGGGGAGTACCTCGCGGCCTCACGTCCGCATGCGCAACGGGAAGATGCGAAACAGATCTGATCATCACTCTCCGCTACCAGTTTAGTTGAGCCTCCTTCAGGAGGCTCTTCGTTCGAGGGTCGGATAAGTACTCTCCAACTAGACAGAACTACTCAGTTGGCTTTGCTGCTCGCTTCTTCTTCACAATCGACTGATAGACGCGGTTTCTATAGCTGCTTGGGGTCATCTCCCAAGGGTCCTGGTCTACCCGCGTCACGCGTTCTGCTCAACCCATTGACTCCGCCATGTTGGCGCCTGGAAGGGATCCACGAAATACTGCGTCTCGTGCACGACCTTACCGTTACGGAATTCCATAATGCTCACGGTGTATGCCGGTCTCCCCTGGTATGTGATGGTGTATTCCGTGATCCAGAGGTCGCCATTCCCGAGCACTCGTTTAATGTTGAAGCCTGACGGTTTACCGGGATGATGACTTCGCAAGGCTTGCAAATTGCTTCGCCCTAGGATTCGCTCGCCAGACTGAGGATAATCACAGATGGCATCGTCATCGTAAATATCGTGTTCCGCGTCTGCATCGCCGGCTGCCGATGCCTGCCAGTGCCCGTTCAGTGCTTCACGTATTCCTTCCTTGTCCACGTTACCGCTCCAGATGTGATTTGGGTGCATCATCATCTTTATCTCATTAGCCGCCATAGCAACCCGGCTCGATGTGACAGCTAGGATCAAGGAACTCAGTCTGGTCTTGCTTGAGTGTATTGATTGTCTACCCTCTGCGATAGCCGGCTCTGTTGCATTAACTCGAGTGGCGGCAGTCTGGCTGGCAGCTGTTTCAATC
>CAZZXL010000133.1:0-14706 GCA_964658035.1 uncultured Acetobacteraceae bacterium | reverse complement strand
TCTTCGCTCTACACCTTCAGGTAATTTGCGTTAGCGGCGGAAACTGCTTTCTACAAAGCATCGAAGCCCATTAACCGGAGCTCCGACGCCGTCTTCGTGGCGAAGACTTCAAGCAGCGCTGCCCGCTCAACCTCCCGTGAAGACCGCAACCTGGTCTGAACATTTTGCAGGGCATCATCCTGATAGCCGGGATGACATACCAGCTCCCACGTGCCAGGCGGCATGGCGTGTAACAGTTTCTGCAGCGTGGATGCGTCCAGCGTGCCCGTCGCCAACACGCCGACGGCGCCATCCGTCGTCTTCAGACCGCTGCGCCTGACCCACTTCTGAAAGCCGGCGTGCTGGCTCCGGAGCAGCGTTACCTGCACGCGTCGACCCAGGCCGGCGTTGCCGGTAGCTCTTACGCTCCACGCAGGCTCGAACGGGTTGCGGATACTCTCAACCTTGCAAAAAGCAGCGGCGCGTAAGAGCGGCCGCAGTACGCCGCTGAACATGTGCGTGTGCTTGTGCGTGTCGACGTGCGAGACGGTAAGACCGGCCGACTGGATGCGCTGTATCTGCGCGATGGCCTCGGCTTCAATGTCGCTTTCCCTGATCTGGCCGCGCAGCAGGGCCTTGACGAAGCTGCCGAGGGTCGGGCGAAGACCGCTTGCGGTCGCCAGTGTAGGGATCTGACTGATGGGGACGACAGGAGTGCCGTCGACCAGCACAACGTGACAGCCAACGTCGAGTGAGGTCTGTACAAAGGCCGCGTGCACGGCTTCGCGGAAGGCCTTTCCCGTCGCCATGAGCGTCGCTGAGGTGAGCACCCCGGCCTCGTTCAACTGCAGGATGGCCTGGTTGACGCCCGGGGTCAGGCCGAAGTCGTCAGCATTGACGATCAGCCTGGTCCGGTCGTGTTGATCAGAGGTGTTCAGAGCAGCCACCCGGCGAATGTATCAAAATTGGATGAAGGCTTCGTGTCAGTGGAAGGTTGACAGGCAGAAGGAAGCAGGATCAGGCAAGGGCCTTGGGGATCGCTTCTTCCCATCGTCCCTGGGCTTTCAGGATCAACTCCACCACTTCGCGGGCTGAACCTGCGCCGCCGCGTGTTCCGGTGATGTAGTGACTGATGGCCTTAAGTTCCGGCGCAGCATTGGCGACGGCGACAGCCAGACCGGCGCGCCTGGCGACCGGCATGTCCGGCAGGTCATCGCCCATGTAGGCGGTTTCGTCTTCGGTCACGCCGGCCTTCTGCAGGCATTCTTCAAAGGCTGCAGTCTTGGTGGCCTGGCCGAGGTAGACGTAGTCGACATGCGACTCCCGGGCACGCTGCGCGACGGCGGGTGATTTGCGGCCGGTGATAAAGCCGGTCTTGATGCCCATTACAGAGGCGAGCTTGAGGCCCAGGCCATCGAGGGAATTGAAGACTTTCATCTCGGCGACGCCGCCATCCTTACCCTCGGTACCGGGCAGAGAGATCAGGCAGACTCCGCCATCGGTGATAGTTCCGTCCACGTCCATGAGGAAGAGCTTGATTTTCTTAGCGCGGGCCAGGACATCCGGCGGCAGGAAGGCAATGTCAGTCATGCAGCAATGGTACCGGCAAGGGCTCTACGACGGCTTTCTTGAGCAGGGTCGGCAGCAGGGCTGCGCCCAGCAATCCGGCGGATGGTCCGAGCTCGGCTGGACGGATGAACGTTCGATTGTTTTCCATGGTGTGCCACTGGGTCGGCTCGCCCAGCCGGTACACGATGCTGTATTCGCGGACGGCTTTGAACATCTCGGCCGAGAAGAGGTGCCAGGCGCTGGCAACGCCGCCGCCAATAATGATCAGCGGCAGGTCGAGAGTATTGATGAGTCCGGCCAGCCCGAAGCCGAGGGTCGCGCCAAGTGCGGCGAAAGAGCGCAGGGCGCAGGCATCGCCGGCCTCGGCCAGCCTGGCTACCTGCAGCGGCGTGCATCCTGCGTCGGCCATCAGCGTGATGAAATCCTGGGAGCACGCGGGCTGCTTGGCCTGCTCGCGTGCGAGGCGCAGCAGGCCGTTGGCCGATGCATATTGTTCCAGGCAGCCATGGGAGCCGCAGCCGCAGATGGGACCAAAGCGATCGATCGAGACGTGGCCTACTTCGCCGCCCATGCCGACCATGCCATGCCATACCCGGCCATGCAGGATGATGCCGCTGCCGACGCCCGTGCCAAGCGTGATCATGGCCAGCGAATCGATCTTCGCTGTGCGTCCGGCGCCAAGTTTCCACTCTGCGACAGCAGCGGCGTTGGCATCTTTTTCGAGGAAGACCGGCATGCCGGTCGCGGCGGCGAGACGATCGCGCAACGGATAGCCATCCCAGCCGGGAAAGTTCGGCAGCAGGCCGAGGGTTCCCCGTTCAAGATTCAGTGGACCGGGGCTGCCGATGCCGATCCCGGCAATCAGGGCGGTAGCGGGAAGACCTTCAACCAGGGTACGAATGCAGTCGGCCATGTCGGCGACCACGGCGTCCGGACCATCTTCGACACGGGTGCGGAGACTGTGGCTTGCCAGCGGCAGGAGTTTTTCATCCTCGAAGGAGGCATCGAAAAGACCCGCCCGAAGGCTGGTACCACCCAGGTCAATACCGATCGAGAGATTGTGGGGGGTGGGCGCGGTCATCGTTTCTGCAAACTATAGGGTATGTGCGATGCGATGAGGAACACGCCGTAAATTTGGTGGGCAGCGAGGGACTCGAACCCCCGACATCCTGCTTGTAAGGCAGGCGCTCTAACCAACTGAGCTAGCCGCCCTGATATGAAGCTACTCTTGGCAGTGTAAGAGACCTGTCGTATTGGGTCAATGGCGCGATGGCGTTATCGCGACGGGCCGGCGGTAAAGGATCCCCTGGGCTAAGCTTCGTGCGCAGGCCGGGTAGGCAGGGGAAGCTTCTTACCGACTTTGCCCACCTTCCCAACTGAAAAAATGGCTGCGCGCCGATCGGTCGTCCCGGCAGCCGGCAACAGGTTCCGCGCGGTTCCAAGCAATTCGTCTTTGCGGCAGACAATCATGAAAATAATCAGGAGAGAAAACTGGTTACCGTAGCTGAAAAGATAACGGGTCGTGACATTGTTGACGAAGTAGATGATCATCATGCTCCACAGGACGACGCGATAGCGCCACCAGCCCGGCGACTGGATGGTCTTGGTGCCGCCCCAGAGCCAGAAGAAGACGCGGAGCATGCTGCCGAGGATGACCGAACCGCCGACGATGCCGTTGTCAAACAGTATGGTGACGTAGCCACTATCGATGATGAAGCCCTGGCGGAAGCCGCGGCCGAACAGCCACTCCAGGCCGGAGAGGCGTGAAATGGCGAGCAGCCACAGGTTGGTCCTGCCCGAAAAGCCGGAATGAATACCCCGCTGTTTGCTGTCGAGCTGCAGAGCGGTGACGACAAATTTCGTGGCGCGGGCGATATCCGAGCCATGCAGTACCACGTAGATGACAGCGCCGATGCCGATGAGCGTCATGGTGATCTGCAGCGCGCTCAGGCGTAAGTGCCCGATGAGCCGGTTGAACACGGTAAACCGCAGCGCCGTGACCACAATCGCAATGACGACGGCGCCAAGCGAGCCGCGCGAGCCGGTGGTGAAGAGAAGCACCGGCGTCACGATCACCAGGGCGGTCATGAAGAGTCGCCGCTTACCGCCGGGAAGATCAAGCGCCATCCCGACGAACAGGGGAAAGTAACTCGCCAGGGTGAAGCCGACCAGGTTGGGATGTGCTCCGGAACCGCCGGTGAAACGCGTCTCGCCGGCGCCATAGTCGCTGAGTTCCTTGCGGCCGGAGATGAGAATGGTCAAGGCGCAGAAGATAGCGGAGTAGGTATAACAACGGACAATCTGCAGCAACCCCATGTGCATGATGATCAGGCGGGCTGCAAGAAACAGTCCCAGCAAGATGAGGCCGTACTGGACCGAAAAAAGCTCGCCCGTGTAATAAGAAACCAGCTCGGACAGCAGCAGGAAGAGAAACAGAACAGAACCGCCGCTGAGGATTTGTGAGAGCTTCTGTCCCCGATCCGGGCCGAGCAGCGTGAGGAACGCGGCGACGTACAACAGGATGATAGGAATCAATCCTGCCTGGGGCAAGGTGACCCAGTACTGCATCAGGGTGATAAGGAAGGCGAGGGTGATGAGCCCGCGGATCAGCGACATGGATGTGAGCAGGGCGGGCTGCGGATGTGCGGCAGGAGCACGGCCATTCGGTTGGGCGGGTCGGGGCGCGAACTGAGTCGAGGTCGGCATGCGGGTAGGTGCGAGGAAGAGTACGGCCCTGGCGGCAGAAAAATCTCAATCGCCGACAACGCGATTGTAACGTGCACCCCGGCGAAGTTGCGCGGCTTCCTGTTCCCGCTTAAGCTTAGGCCAGCGCTTTTTACCAGCGCTGATCCATAGGCTTTGTTTGTTCAGCCCTGAAGCCGCTGCGTTCAAGTACATTTGCATTTGATCCAGCGATTTCCACGGCCCCGAGAAGCCAACTTAGGAGAATTCATGTTGCGGCTTTCCATGCTTCGTTTTCCCGCCCTGGCGGTGCTTGCTGTCGGAATTCTAGCTACTGGTTGTGAGACTGGAAGCACGCATGAAAACGTGACGACCACCGGGGCCGGCGGTCAGAATGTCGGCGAGAACGCTGGCAAGTCAGGCCCTGTCCCGGGCTCGTCTACAGGCACACAAGTGAAGCCTAATGACGATCAGCGCCCGGCAGAGGCAACGACTTCTCCTGCGAACCCGTCGTCTACTTCTGCGAAATAGCCGGTGAGCACAGTACTTGCTGCCTGAAACATCTGAGAAGTAGATCGCTCGACCGCGCTGCGCTGCGGTCGAGAGGCAAGTCATCCTCGGCCGCCGTGGCTTGACGCCTCTCCTAGGCCAGCTTCGATTCCAGTTCCGCCCACCGAGCGTAGAGCGAATCGAGGTCTGACTGCGTTTCATCCACTGCTGCCAGGGCCTGCTGCAACCGGACCGAGTCACTGGCGATGGCAGGATCCTCGACAGCTTCGCGTGCCGCCTGGGCAGCCTCTTCGGCTGCTGTCACCTTGTCTTCCATGCTCGAATATTCGCGCGCTTCCATGTAGGACAACTTCTTTTTGACGCGGGCTTTCAGCTGCTCGGCTTCCCGGCTGGAAGACTTGCCGGCATCGGAAGCACCACCCGAGCCGTTGGTCGATTCGAGGCCTCTTGCTTCAGCCTGCTTGATGCGTTCGCGGGTCCACTGCTCCCATTGCTGGTAGTCCGCGAACTGACCTGCGGAACCGAGACCGTCGAGGCCGACGACTACGGTCGAAACCCGGTCGAGCAGGTAACGGTCATGGGTGACGAGGACGAGCGCGCCCTTGAATTCGAGCAGACTCTCTTCAAGGATCTCGAGGGTCTCGATATCCAGGTCGTTGGTCGGTTCGTCAAGCAGCAGCAGGTCAGCTTCTTCAAGCATCAGCTTGGCGATCAGTACGCGGGCGCGCTCGCCGCCGGAGAGGCGGCCGACCTGCTGGTTGAGCTGCTCACTAGTGAAGAGGAAGCGCGTGGCCCAGGAGGCGACGTGGATCACGCGACCCTGGTAGACAACCGAGTCGCTGTCCGGCGCGAGGGCTCGGCGCAAAGTGACGTCCGACGGTAGCTCGCGCTTCTGGTCGAAGTAGACGATGCGCAAATTATTGGCGAGCTTGATATCGCCGCCTGTAGGCTGGTACTCGCCGCGGAGGAGGCGCAGCAGCGTGGTCTTGCCGCTGCCGTTCGCGCCCACCAGTCCCACGCGCATGCCGGCGGTGAGATGGAAGGTGAGACCGGAGAAGAGCTCTCGCTTGCCGGCGTCAATCGAATAGTGCATGTCTTCGAGCGAGACGAGACGCTTGGTCTCGCGGCCGCTTTCGACAAAGGCGATGCCCGCCGATTCAGTGCGGCTGCGGCTCTTCATTTCTTTCAATTCACCGATCAGTTCGCCTGCGCTGTCGATGCGGGCCTTGGACTTGGTGGTGCGGGCTTTGGGACCGCGGCGTAGCCAGTCAATCTCCGTCTTGACGCGGTTTTCGAGCGACTCCTGGCGGCGCTGCTGGGCTTCAAGGAAGAGTTCTTTCTCAACCAGGAACTCGCTGTAGTTGCCGCTTCGGCGCAGGATGCCGTCGGGATAGCGGCGGTTGAGTTCGGCCATCTCGGTGGCAACGTTTTCGAGGAAGTAGCGATCATGGCTGATGACGACGCAGGCCGAGCGCGATTGCGCCAGCGTGGTTTCAAGCCACTCGATCCCGGCGAGATCGAGGTGGTTGGTGGGCTCGTCAAGGAGCAGAATGTCAGGATCGCCGACCATGGCTTCGACGATGGCGAGACGCTTGCGCCAGCCGCCGGAAAGGGCGGCGGTTTCGGTATCGAAATCTTCAAAATCGGCGCGGCCGAGGAGTCCGCGGGCACGCCCTTCGCGATCACTTTCGGCGAGGCCGGCGCGGGTAGCAGCTTCCGTCATGACGGACCAGATGGTCGACTTCTTTTCGAACTGCGAGTCCTGCGCGACATAGGCCATGCGGGTGCGCTTGCGCGAGGAGACTTCGCCGGAATCGGGGTCGACTTCGCCTGCGAGGATCTTCAGCAGCGTGGATTTGCCGGAGCCGTTGGGACCAATGAGGCCAATGCGGGCGCCTTCCTCGACGGTGAAGGAGACGTTGCGAAAGAGTTGTTCTGCGCCGAAGGCTTTGGCGATCGATTGCGCGTTGAGAATGGCTGCCAAACTTGATCCTTAGAACTGAATGTTGATGCGTGGTGAGTGGAGCAAACGCAGGTCCTTGGAGTTCGCTACGCTTCGCTCAGGATGCCAGATCATGCGCTACTGCGGTCGGCTTGACTCATCGATCGTTCTTGCACATAGCGTAAGAAAAGCGGGTGAGGATACAGCTGACTTTGTCATCCTGAGCGAAGCCGAAGGACCTGCTGTTGCTCGCAGGCTGCGGTCGGTCGATTTACCTATCCCATGTCTCAGACGCGAGACATGGGTCACCCGGCTGCTGCTAGCGCGAAGCAGTGGTCGCAGCAGTTGCGGCCATGTACTCCGCGTATGGCCCCTTGAAATCGACGATGCCTTTTTCTTCGAAGTGCCAGATGCGGGTTGCCACTTCGTCGATCAGATCAAAGTCATGCGTGACCAGCAGGACGGTGCCTTCGAACTTCTGCAGCGCCTGGTTGAGGGCGTTGATCGATTCGAGGTCGAGATGGTTGGTCGGCTCATCGAAGACCAGGAAGTTCGGCTTCTGCATCATCAGCCGGCAGAAAACGAGCCGCGCCGCTTCGCCACCGGACAATGCGTCGGTCGGCTTCACGCCTTCTTCACCGCGGAAGAGCATCTGGCCGAGCACGCCGCGGATTTCTTCCTTGGTCTTCTGCGGATCGTAGCTGTGCAGCCACTCCTGAACGGTCGTGCCTTTTTCAATGATGCCGTGAATGTCCTGCGGAAAATAGCCGACCTGCGCTTCGTGGCCCCACTTGGTAGTGCCGCCGTCGAGCTTGAATTCCCTGGCTTCCTGCATGCCGCCGTCCGCCATACCCAGGACCGGCGTTCCAGCCAGCAGGGAACGGATCATCGTTGTCTTGCCCTGGCCGTTGCGGCCCATCAGGGCGATACGTTCGCCGCGCATGATCGAGCCGGAGAAATTTTTGATCACGGGCACGCCGTCGTACGCCTTGCTGATGCCTTCAAACTCGAGCACGTGCTTGCCTGAAGGGCGGTTCATGTCAAAGCGGATGAAGGGGCGGGCGATGTTCGAGCGAGCCAGTTCGCTGGTCTGCAGTCGTTCGACTTCCTTCTTGCGCGAGGTCACCTGGCTTGAACGCGTACCGGCGGAAAAGCGCGCGATGAACTCGTTCAACTGGGCAATCTTCTTTTCGCGCTGATCGTTCTGCGATTCCAGGCGCGAACGCACCTGCGTCTTGGCGAAGACCATGTCGTCATAGCCGCCGGTGTAGATGATGATGTCTTCGTAGTCGATATCAGCGATGTGCGTGCAGATACTGTTCAGGAAGTGGCGATCGTGCGAAATGGTGATGAGCGTGCCTTCGAAGTGGAGCAGGAAATCCTGCAGCCATTCGATGGACTCGAGATCGAGATAGTTGGTCGGCTCGTCGAGCAGCAGTGCCTGGGGTTTGCCGAAAAGGGCCTGGGCGAGCAACGCGCGGACTTTCTGGCCACCCTGTAGTTCGCCCATCTTGCGCTCATGGAGTTCGTCGGGAATGTCGAGGCCCTGCAGCAGGATGGCTGCATCGCTCTCGGCGGTGTAGCCATCTTCTTCGCCGACAATGCCTTCCAGTTCACCGAGACGCATGCCGTCTTCGTCGGTCATTTCCGGCTTGTTGTAAATCGTCTCCCGCTCTTCGAGTGCCGCCCACAGGCCCTTGTTGCCCATAATCACGGTGTCGATGAGGCGGTAGTTGTCGAAAGCATACTGGTCCTGGCGCAGGACTGAGACCTTTTTCGGGCGCACGACGGTACCCTTTTGCGGATCAAGGTCGGCGGCCAGAATCTTCATGAACGTGGACTTACCAGCGCCATTCGGCCCGGTCAAGCCATAGCGGCGACCAGGGATAAACTGGACGGAAACATCTTCAAATAACACTTTTGCGCCGTAGCGCATGCTGACATTGCTGACAGAAATCATGCAGGGGTCTCTTTAATTGTAATGGGCTCATTCCTATTCTCTCACGAAGTACTGGCCGTACGGGCGTCGGCGCCCCTGGCGCAAAGGCATGCTCCCGTTGGTCGCACCTGTTCACCCTCGAGCACTCATGCCCCCAAGTAATGGGTAGGAGTTGGCTAAACAACGAACACGCTCATTACTTCTGTGCTCTCGGATTCTTGCCATAACGCGTTTCAACGAGACTGGGACAGTGCTAGCATAGCGAACTCGGACTGTGCGGCAGCGTATGATTGACATATAGAACGAACCATGTAGACAACGATCGGAATCCTTGAGCCTGTCTACAGGAAGAGCACCGAAGTCGCTCGCAAGCGTGGTTACACCGTGGAGAAGTTGATTGTCACTCAAATACAAGGCAGTTCGAATGCCTGGACAGACGCTTACCTGGCGGTATTTGCCTCTCATCTTCAAGCGACAGTCATCACCTTTGATCGGGGCTTCAAGCGTTTAGGACATTGCAAGGTGCTGATGCTGTCTGCGTAGTGGTTCTGGGAAACTTAGAAAACATGCAGGAACAGTTGGTTGGTAGCCAGGGCGGCTAGATACGCTAATCCGCTCATGTAGCAGAACTGGACCAGCGGCCATTTCCAGCTGTTGGTTTCGCGCCGGACGACGGCCAGGGTCGACGTGCACTGCATGGCAAAGGCGAAGAAGACGACCAGCGCGACCGCGCCGCCGAGGGTCATGTCATGCCGGAGGGCGGCCTGCAGGCCCTCTGAATGCGTAAGCGGATCGGCGCCGTACAGCGTGCCGAGGGTGCCGACAATCACTTCGCGGGCAACGATTGAGCTCAACAGGCCTATGCCGATCTTCCAGTTGAAGCCCAGCGGATGAATCAGCGGCTCGATGAAGTGTCCCAGGCGGCCGATCACGCTGTCGGCCAGGTCAGAGAAGTGCGCACCGCTGTTTCCGGCAAAGCTGATAGGGATGATGCTCAGCACCCACAGAATGAAGGTCACGCCAAGGATGATGGTCCCGG
This sequence comes from uncultured Acetobacteraceae bacterium, assembly GCA_964658035.1. Lineage (GTDB taxonomy): Bacteria > Acidobacteriota > Terriglobia > Terriglobales > Acidobacteriaceae. The sequence continues at coordinate 5,046 of CAZZXL010000133.1, read as the reverse complement.
CCTTCTTGAGGAAGAGCATGCCGCGGTCATATAGACGCAGCCCGAGCGACCGCAGGGTAGGCCAGCGGTACTGCGGCAGCTCCAGGATGAAGGGGGCGGACGAGGCCTTCAACACAGACGACTTGAGCAGGCGGGCGGTGCCGAGGGCGGCCAGGAATCCCAGCAGGTAAAGGCTGAGCATGACGCAGGCGCGCAGGCCGATCAGGTCACCCAGGACCGGCTTGTTGGGAATAAACGCCGCGATGATCAGCGTATAGATCGGCAGGCGTGCCGAGCAGGTCATAAACGGCGCCACCAGGATGGTCGCCAGGCGGTCCCGTTTATTTTCGATGGTGCGTGTCGCCATGATGGCGGGGACGGCGCAGGCGTAGGCCGACAGCAGGGGAATAAACGCCTTGCCATTCAGTCCGATCGAACGCATCAGGCGGTCGGCAATCAGGGCGGCGCGGGCCAGGTAGCCCGAGTCTTCAAGGATCCCGATGAACAGGAAGAGCAGCAGGATCTGCGGCAGGAAGACCAATACGGCTTGGACGCCGTTCCACAGACCGTCGCGCAGCAGCAGGCGCATCCAGTTGTCGGGCAGAAGATTGGCTGCGTGGGCGCCAAGGCTGGTCAGGATCTCGCCCAGTCCGTCATTGAGCGGCTGGCCGATGGTGAAAACTACCTGGAAGACGGCGATGACGACTATCAGAAAAGCCAGCGGTCCCCACACGCGGTGCAGCAGGACCTTGTCAAGCCGGATGGTCCAGATGGGCGAGGAAGGCTGCTTGTAGCTGGCGGCCTCGCTGACGAGCGCCGACCACTTGCGGCAGGAGACAGGATTCTGCAGGACGGGCAGGGTCACGACGGGGGCGTGATCGGGCGCGTCAGCCGGCTCACCGGCGCGCTGCAGAAAAGCCGGAATGGTGTCAATGTTGGTGCCATGCGAGGCGCTGATGAGAGCTACGGGGCAGCGCAGTTCCTGGGCCAGGGCAAGAGAATCGACTTTGCCGCCCCGGGCTGCGAGCACGTCTGACATATTCAGCAATACGAGCGTCGGCAGGCCCATCGCAAGGATGGGCGAAGCGAGCATCAACTGGCGCTGCAGGTGAAGAGCGTCGAGCACCAGCAGGACGGCATCGGGCGGCGGGGTGCCGGGCATGCGCCCATGCAGAACATCGACCGCGACGCGGGCGTCCTCCGAGGTGCTGTTCAAGCTGTAGACGCCGGGCAAGTCGATGAGCGTGAGGTCGCGGCGGCCGATACCATCCATGCGCCCGGAATGGTGTTCAACCGTGACGCCGGGATAGTTGGCGACCTTTTGCCGCAGGCCGGTCAGCCGATTGAACAGCGTGGATTTGCCGCAATTGGGCGGTCCGATGAGGACGACGGTCCGGATTTTGCTTTTGGCCTTGTGACCGGAAGACGGCGCGCCCTCGAGCGGCTCGAGCTCGGCGACAGCACTTGATCCTGTGTCGTGACAGCTCACGCTGCTGGTTCTCCGGACGCGGTTGAGCTTGACTCGGCTTGCGGTTCGCCGGGTACAACGAAGATAAGCTGGGCGGTCTCCCGCCGCAATGCAACTTCAGAACCGTCAATGGCATACACAGTCGGGTCACCGGCAGGGGCACGGCGGAGCGCCTGCACGGGCGCGCCCGGCATAAAGCCCATGTGCATCAACTGGTTCTGCACGTCTGCTCCCATCTCCAGGCTTTGAATCACACCCCAGGCATGCTCTGCCAACTCGCTCAAAGCGACCGTGGCTGTCTGATGCTGCTCCGGTATCACTGTTTCTTTCAACGTGTTAGCCAAGTACGACCAATCGAGTCGTAGATATGACTATATATCTTTGCGCCAACACCGACAAAGTTGAGAATTCTTATCGTGCGTGGTTGAGTTGGAGACCCGGTGCCCTTGCCGGACAGCCACTTATTTTTGCGCTTCCCCTTGACGATCTAGGAGAACAGGTGCAACTCTTTCCTCGGCGGTCTTCCCAGGCCGTCTAGGAAAGCGGAACGTATGGCTAAACAGGTTGAACTGATGCAGGGAACGCTCGAGATGCTGATTTTGAAGGCCGTCTCCCTGGGCCAGCTGCATGGCTACGGTGTGCTGCTGCGGATTCAGCAGATCAGCGGGGAGCGGTTGCTGATTCAGCAGGGCTCTTTGTATCCCGCACTTTATCGGCTGGAGCATGAAGGCGCCATCAAGAGTGAATGGGGCGAGAGCGAAAACAACCGCCGGGCAAAGTTCTATACGCTGACCGCCTCGGGGCGGAAGCAGCTTGAGGCTGAGATGGAGAAGTGGAACCGGATGGCCGGGATCATCGGGTCAATCCTGCAGCTGACGACAGCGGAAGTGCAGTCGTGAGCGCGCTGGGTGCACGGCTGCGATCGTGGCTGCGGTCGGTTCGCGGTCGACGCCGGGTTGAAGTGGAGATGGAAGAAGAAATCCGCTTCCATCTCGAGGCAAGGGCCGCTGACCTGGTGCGGCAGGGAATGGAGCCGAAGCAGGCGAGGCGGCAGGCGCGGCTGGAATTCGGCGGGGTAGCGACGCACAAGGCCGAGATGCGGCACTCGCTTGGTCTGCGCTGGTGGGACGAGTTATGGGGCGATCTTCGGTATGCGGCGCGGATTCTACGCAAGAGTCCCGGCTTTACGCTGATTGCCGTCAGTTCGCTGGCGCTGGCGCTGGCGATCGGCGCGAATACGACGATCTTTTCGGTGGCGAACGAGATGTTGTTTGAGCGGCTGGGCGTGCCGCACCCGGAGCAGTTGCGATTGTTCGCGATTACTACCCCGGACAACTCTGTGGTTCACATGAGTGCGGGCAGCGATATCCAACTATCAAACGGACAGTGGCTGCGCAATACCTTGACCTATCCCATTTACCAGCAGCTTCGCGCTCAGAACAAGGTGCTAGCAGACATCTTCGCGTACAACCAGATCGGCCGTGTGAATGTGACAGTGAACGGGCTTGCTCAGGTTGCGGACGCTCAACTTGTTTCGGGTAATTTCTACCAGCAGATGCAGGTGCAGCCGGTGCTCGGTCGCTCGATTCTGCCATCGGATGATCGTGGGCCTGGCAAAGGGCCGGTCGTGGTGATCAGCGATGCGTACTGGAGGCGCAACTTCGGTCGCTCGCCTGATGTTCTCGGCAAAGTGATCACGATCAACATGACGCCGATGGCGATCATTGGGGTCAATCCGCGTGGTTTTACTGGTGCGGAAAGCGTGCAGTGGTCGCCGGATCTTTTCATACCGCTGACGATGATGCCGCTGCTGCGGGAAGCTTTTGGCGATGCGGGCCCAATTCTCGAATCCACGCGATTGTACTGGTTGCAGGTGATGGCGCGCACCAAGCCTGGTGTCTCCGACGAGCAGGCACGGACCTCGCTGGATCTCGTGATGAATGCAGCTATCCGTAGCGCCAACACGATCCAGAAGACTGATGCCGTTCCAAAGTTGATGCTTGTAGACGGCAGCAAGGGATTGAATATTGCAGAGAGAATGTATGCCGAGCCATTACATGTACTGCTGGCGATGGTGGCCGGCGTGTTGATAATGGCTTGCGCCAACATGGCGAACCTGATGCTTGCGCGTGCATCGGCACGGCAGCGCGAAATGAGCGTGCGGCTTGCATTGGGCTCTGGTCGCCTGCGACTTCTAAGGCAGGTGCTGACGGAGAGCCTAGTGTTGTCTTTTGCCGGCGGCTTATTGGGGGGGCTACTTGGCTACTTGGGCCGAACCGCGCTGCCAAATCTGATGGCGACTTCATGGACGTCAGGACCGCTGCAGGTGCCGTTTAACTGGACGGTGTTCACCTTTACTGCCGGTATGACTATCGGCACCGGGATACTGTTCGGGATTTTTCCCGCATGGTCCGCGAGCCGCGCTGGAATAGGCGCAGGGTTGCAGAGAGGCGTTCATACCGCTTCGCGGCGGCGTAGAGCGTGGAGTGGAAAAGCAATCATCTCCGTCCAGGTCTGCGTATCGACGCTGCTGGTGGTGGCCGCAGGATTGTTCCTGCGCACGCTGGTCAAGTTGAATTCGATTGATCCCGGATTCAAGGCTGATCATCTTGTGCTCTTGCAGGTGAATCCGCCCAGCAAACAATATCCACCGCCTAAGGACGTAAGGCTTGGTCTTCAGCTTGAGGAGACGCTGCGCGCTGTTCCGGGGGTGGACGGACTGACAGCAGCAAACATTGCGCCGGTGTCAGGTTCCGACATGAACGGCGACTTTCAGGTGGAAGGTTTGCCGGCACCCAAACTTGCGAACGGAGACGAGGACCGTTATCCATACCTTGCGGATGTTAGCGCCGACTATTTTGCCGTGATGAGGATTCCACTCATTGCTGGAAGGATGTTTACGGCGCAGGACACCGAAGGTTCTCCCCGGGTGTCGGTGATCAATCAAACCTTGGCGCGCAAATTTTTCGGCAACCAGAGCCTCATCGGACGACGCTTCCGGCAGCATGATGATGGCCCATGGATTGAGATTATCGGCGTATGTGCGGATTCACATTACAACAGCATGCGGCGTAAGCCACCCGCCGTGCACTACGATCTGCTTCGCCAGCAGAACGTTGTTGGCGGTTTGACGTATATCTTGCGTACACCGATGAAGCCGGAGGCGATTGTGCCGTCCTTACGAGTGGCCGTCCAGCGCGTGGACAGCAATCTGCCGTTGATGAACATTCGAACGATGCAGGAGCAGATTGACGCTGACCTGCAGCAGGAGCGCATGTTTGCCACGCTGAGTGCAGGCTTCGGCGTGCTCGCTTTAACGCTGGCGTGCTTCGGCATCTACGGCATTATGGCGTACACGGTGGTGCAGCGGACGAACGAGATCGGTATCCGGCTGGCGCTGGGTGCTGAGCGCGGCCAGGTGCGCGGCATGGTGTTGCGCGAGGCGGGCATGCTGGCGGTGCTTGGGGTAGCGACCGGGTTGGCCGTGGCCTTGTGGCTGGGGCGGCTGGTGAAGTCGATGTTGTACGGATTGCAGCCGGCTGATCCTTTGTCACTTGGCGGCGCGGGTTGCCTGCTGCTGCTGGTCGCCCTGCTCGCGG
>CAZZXL010000132.1:0-14812 GCA_964658035.1 uncultured Acetobacteraceae bacterium | reverse complement strand
CATCGAGATAGAAACGGAAGCTGAAAGGTCACAATGGAACGAGTCTCTTTGCAAACAAATGTCCTGAATGCCAACCAGATCAGTGCTGCTGAAAACCGCGCCGGTTTTGAAGCAGAAGGGCTGCTGGTGATCAACCTGATGTCTTCGCCGGGAGCAGGGAAGACGACGCTGCTCGAGACGACAATCAGGGCCCTGCAAGGTCGATTGAAGCTGGCTGTAATTGAAGGTGATCTGCAGACCGACCTCGATGCCCAGCGCATTCGTGCTCTCGGTATTCGTTCGCACCAGATTACTACCGGCACAGTCTGCCACCTGGATGCGCGCATGATTGCCCGCGCACTTACCGAGTTTCCTACGCGTGATCTTGATGTGCTGATCATCGAGAATGTTGGCAACCTGATCTGCCCGGCGTCGTTTGATCTGGGGGAGAGTTTACGCGTGGTGCTTTGCAGTGTTGCCGAGGGAGCGGACAAGCCCAGAAAATATCCCGTCATGTTCCACAAGGCGGACGTCGTGCTGGTGAACAAGGTCGATCTGGCGGAAGCATCCGCAGTCGACATGGCAGAACTCATGGCCAACATCGCGCAGATCAATCCAGTGGCGCGGGTTTTTGCTCTTTCCTGCAGGACCGGCGAGGGTATTCGAGCCTGGTCGGAGTGGCTGATGCACACCGTTGCGTCGCATCGTGTCGAGGCATTGACGGGAAAATAGATGGAAGCTGCGCTGACAAGTTCGCCGACCGACGAGCACCTGGAAACGCTGATGAGGCTGCACATCCATTTGCATGGCGCGGTGCAGGGGGTAGGCTTTCGTCCTACCGTGTACCGCATGGCGCAATCCCTGCGGCTGAGCGGCTGGGTACGCAACACGACTGCTGGTCTTGAAATTGAAGTTGAGGGCGTGCAGAAGACACTCGATCGATTTCTTGCGCTGCTCCAGTCAGAGCAACCTCGAGCAGCTGTTGTGCAGACGCAGAACGTATCGCGGGTAGCACCAACAGGAAAGATCGGCTTTGAGATTCTGCTGACCGGTGACAGCTTTACGGGTGAAGCATCTCGATCAACGGCTGTGTTGCCGGATATTGCCACTTGTCCCGAGTGCATCGCGGACTTGTTCGATACTACCAACCGGCGCTCTCGCTATCCATTTACCAACTGCACCAACTGTGGTCCGCGCTACAGCATTGTCCTTGACATTCCTTACGATCGACCGAACACGACCATGCGGTCGTTCGCTCTCTGTCGGGCATGTCAACGAGAGTATGACTCGTATGAGGACCGTCGCTTCCATGCGCAGCCGAATGCCTGCAGCGTCTGTGGTCCCAGGCTCTCGCTGGGGCAAGGGAACAACGCATCTGCCGATGCCCTGGCTATCGCGGTGCAAGCCTTGCATGACGGCAAAATTGTAGCGGTCAAAAGTGTTGGCGGATTTCAGCTGCTGGTAGACGCACAGAACCCGGCAGCATTGCGACGTTTGCGGGAGCGCAAGCACCGGGAAGACAAGCCATTCGCTGTCCTGATGCCCTCGCTGCAGGCGGTGAAGGAACATTGTGTTGTAAGTGCGGAAGAAGAAGCACTGTTGACGTCGCCTGCTGCGCCCATCGTCTTACTTCAGCCGTTGTCGGCGAACGGCCTGGCGATCGAAGTCGCTCCTTCGTCGCCGCGCCTTGGGGTGATGCTGCCGTACTCGCCGCTTCATCATCTCTTGATGAGCCTCTATCCTTCTCCGGTCGTGGCGACGAGTGGAAACAGGGTGAATGAGCCAATCGCTATCGACAACCAAGAGGCTATAGAACGTCTGAAGGACATCGCAGACATTTTCCTGCTTCATGATCGCGCGATCGTTCGACCCTGCGACGATTCTGTCACCCACGTGGTGCGAGGGTTGCCGCAGATCCTACGGCGTGCACGCGGCTATGCTCCGCTGCCCATAGTGCTGCCGTCTGATCTTCCGCCGGTGGTGGCAGTCGGCGGCCACTTGAAGAATACCGTGGCTATTGCGATAGGAAAACAGGTCATTCTGAGTCAACATATCGGCGACCTTGATTCTGTTGAATCGAGAGAAGCCTTTGAGTGCGCGATCGATGATCTTTGCAGGTTGTACCGCTTCAAACCGGAGATGATTGTCTGTGATCTTCATCCGGAGTATGCCTCAACGAAGTGGGCAAGAGCGCACGCGATCTCGTCCGGTATCCCGATCCTGGCGGTACAGCATCACCAGGCCCACGTCGCGGCAGGCGCAGCTGAGAACGGCATGGAGAGTGACTATCTTGGTATTGCGTGGGACGGGGCGGGTCTTGGAACTGATGGAGATATCTGGGGTGGAGAATTCTTCCAGGTATCTCACGGGGTATTTGAACGGATAGCCCACTTGCGCCCTTTCGCATTGCCCGGCGGGGAAGCTGCCATGCGCGATTGCTCCCGAGCTGCCGCAAGCCTGCTTTTCAATACGTATGGTTCCTCTGTTGATAGTGAACCTGCCGGCACGTCCCGCATCGAACCTGGACTCTGGCAGATTCTCGCGAAAGGAATTCAATCGCCGGTGTCAACGAGCGTCGGCAGGTTGTTCGACGGCGTCGCCTACCTCGCGGGCGTGGCAAGTCACAACCGCTTCGAAGGGCAGGCTGCTACGTGTCTTGAGAAAGCGATCGGCAATCTGCATACCGATGAATGCTATGCCATCGAGACGAGGGATGGGGTGGGCGACTGGGCGTCACTGATGGACGCCCTGCTGGTTGATAAGGCGAAAGGCATGGATGTAGCGTTTATTGCGGCAAAGTTTCATAATGCGCTGGCAATGTGGATCCTGCATATTGCCCGTGCGACTCACCTGCGCGATGTTGTACTGAGTGGGGGCGTGTTTCAAAATGCCTATCTGACGGTTCGGGCCAGCGTGCTGCTCGAGCAAAATGGCTTTCGGGTTTTTACTCATCACAAAGTTCCGGCGAATGACGGCGGCCTTTCTCTTGGCCAGGCCGCTCTTGCAAGGCAATGGAAAGTATGAGGTAGATGGATGTGCCTGGCTGTTCCTGGAAAAATTATCACGATTGTCGTTGAAGAGTTTCTCGGCCTGCGACGGGGCAAGGTCGATTTCGGAGGCATTCGGAAAGAGATATGCCTGGACTACACTCCTGATGCCCAGGTGGGTGATTACGTCCTGGTGCATGTTGGGTTTGCGCTTTCGATCATCGACGAACAAGAGGCCCTGCGTGTCTTCGAGGCGTTGAAGGAACTCGATCAACTGGAAGAGATTGTTCATTGAAATACCTGGACGAGTATCGAAATTTCGAGGCTGTTCAACAGATGGCTTCATCGGTCCGTCGCATCACGACCCGTCCATGGGTCCTGATGGAGGTTTGCGGAGGCCAGACACACACCATTGTGAAGACCGGCTTGCAAGCCTTGCTGCCGAAAGAGATCACGCTGGTGCACGGTCCGGGCTGCCCGGTGTGCGTAACGCCAATAGCAATGATTGATCAAGCCATTGCGATTGCCATGCTGCCGGGGTTCATTCTTTGTTCCTTTGGGGACATGCTGCGGGTGCCCGGTTCGATGTACAGTCTGCTGGATGCAAAGGCAATAGGTGCAGAGGTCAGAATCGTGTACTCGCCGCTCGATGCTTTGCAGCTGGCCCGAGCGAACCCTGGCCGCGAGGTCGTGTTCTTTGCTGTGGGGTTCGAGACCACGGCGCCGGCAAACGCCATGGCAGTTTGGCGCGCTGCTAAAGAAGGTGTGGCGAATTTCTCGATAATCGTCTCGCACGTGCTCGTTCCTCCTGCCATGGAGGCCATACTTGCTTCACCGGAATGCCACGTACAAGCGTTTCTTGCAGCCGGCCATGCCTGCATGGTCACCGGCTACGAAGAGTATTTTGCGATTACCAGTAGATACCATTTGCCAATCGTAGTGACCGGCTTTGAACCGCTCGATTTACTGCAAGGCGTCTACATGATCGTGGCCCAGCTGGAGAGCGGCCGGGCAGAAGTCGAGAACCAGTACACGCGCGCCGTGCGCAAGGCCGGCAATGTGCAGGCGCAGGAGCGTGTGGCAGAAGTGTTCGAAGTGACGGATCGCACGTGGCGGGGCATCGGTCAGATTGCCGCAAGCGGGCTTCGGCTTCGTGATGCGTACCGCCAGTTCGATGCCGGGCTTCGCTTCAATATCAGTGTGTGTCACGAAGAACCAGTAACGGAATGCATTGCAGGGCTGGTGTTGCAGGGGTTGCGACGTCCGAATGAGTGCCCCGCGTTTGGCACCCGTTGCACGCCCAGCGCTCCGCTCGGCGCACCCATGGTGTCATCAGAAGGCGCATGCGCGGCTTACTTCAGTTACGGAAAGTGGAGTGACCATGAGCTATCTCACGTGTCCCTTGCCTCTTCCGGCAAATGAGCGCATCCTGCTTGCGCATGGGGGAGGCGGCAGACTGACGAACCAGCTGATAGAGGAGATCTTTCTGCCTGCATTTTCAAACGCAGCGCTGGATGCCCGGCACGACGGAGCGCTGCTCTCCTATGCTGCTTTATTTACCGGAGGCGCTCAGCTTGCTTTCACCACTGACACTTACGTGGTGCAGCCTCTTATTTTTCCCGGCGGCACAATTGGCGACCTTGCCGTCAACGGGACGGTCAACGACCTTGCCATGTGCGGAGCCAGACCTCTCGCGCTGAGTGCGGCCTTCGTTCTTGAAGAGGGTCTGCCCATGGAAACGCTTCGCACGATTGTGGCCAGTATGAGCAAAGCAGCGCGGGCAGCCGGGGTCCCGATTGTCACAGGAGATACGAAGGTCGTCGACAGGGGCAAAGGCGACGGCGTATTCATCAACACGACGGGCGTGGGGGTAGTGGCGGCGCCGAGGCCGATTGGACCGCAGCATGTCCGCCCAGGGGACGCGGTGCTGGTAAGTGGCAGCCTGGGGGCTCATGGAATAGCGATCCTCTCCGTTCGCGAGGGGCTGGAGTTTGAGGGGCCGGTGGCCAGCGATACAGCATCGCTCTGGCCGTCTGTAGAGGCGCTGTTCGCTGCCGGGATTGAAGTGCATTGCCTGCGCGACCTGACGCGCGGCGGACTCTCTTCTGCGCTGAATGAAATTGCGTCCGTGGTTCGACTCAGGATCACGATCGACGAAGCCTTGATTCCGGTAGAGGATATTGTTCGCGGAGCCTGCGAGCTTCTCGGCCTTGACCCCCTGTATGTCGCGAATGAAGGTAAATTTGTCGCCATCGTCGCTGACAAAGATGCGGAGAAGGCAGTCGCCATTCTGGGTCAGCAGAATGTGTGTGCGAATGCAGTCAGGATCGGAACTGTCCAGTCAGAGGCTGACGGATTAGTGATCATCCGCAGTACGATCGGGGGCAACCGTGTGCTGGATATGCTCTCAGGAGAACAGCTTCCTCGGATCTGCTAGGAAGCAGAGCGTCTGAGAAATCTTTGATCGATCGCTACTTAGCGAGTGTTGATAGGTCTGGCCGCCTGCAGCGCAGTTCACAATCGTTGATAGAAGATGAGAAGGGAACTCGGAGCGTCCGGTAGTTGGACCTGCAGGTGCTCCAGTTCAGACCCTCGCAGCGTTCTGACTTCAGCTTTTTCAAGGCCGCGGCGCTCTTCTACTCTGTATGTGGAGCCTCGCTCAATCTTCGCAAGATTGAGCGAGATGAGAGGGAACGGGCTGGATGGCCGTCGTAACAGCTCGACGAAGCCATCCTTGTCCTCAGGCCGGTTCCATTGCCATCCACTCCAGCTTTCGGCAGCAAGACTATAGGGCAGCTGGGGGTAGAAGTCGGCATAAAGATATGGCTGAACTTCGCGGTATTCTGCGATAGCCTGCTTGATCCAGGGTATCCACTGGCTGTTGTACGGTCCCGCTGCTCCAGGCGCTAAATCCAAGCCGGCACTATAGGCCAGGCGGAAAAGATACAAGCCCTCCGGCGTTGAGTACGGTCCGGGCTTAAGCCATGGCCTGGTACTTGTATAGGTCTCAAAAGCACTGCTGGTAGGCACCCACGGTGCCAGCGCTTCGGTCTGCGCTTGCTCGGCAAGGGTGTCAGAGAATCCATGATCCGTCCGCCAGATGACAAAGCTGCGCGACATCATTTCTATGTCCATGCGGCGGCCGCCGCTCGCGCAGTTGTCGATGCGTAGTCCCGGATGCGCGGCCAGTAGTTCGTCCCACATCGCATACAGGCCGGTGATGTGCTGGATCTCCGTCATACCTATACGGTCGGGAGCATCTGCCTGATTCCAGTAGCTGGCCGCCGGAATGTTGAAGTCCTGGCGGTACCAGGTCACGTGGTCTTCGCTGATGGTATGTGACACCAGCGCAGTGATGTACTTTCCTGCTTCCGGATTCGCTAGGTTCAGCATGACCGCATGCATGTCCTGCCAGGGCAGCAGGCTCTTGCCTGGTTCCGGAGCACGGTGAAGAAACCAGCCCGGATGGTCCCGGACTACCTTGCGATCGGCCATGCTCGTTTCAGGCTCAAGCCATAGCGAAAAGCCAAGGCCATCTGCCTGCAGTGCATCGCCCAGGACGCTTATGCCGTGAGGATAATATTTCGTACTGGGTATCCAGTCGCCGCGGTTCTTGTACCAGGGATTCCAGTTTGGATTTTTCGGATCGAACTCTGCACCGACTGAATCGCCATACCAGCCGGCGTCGACAGCATAGACATCCATCGGGATCTGGTGATCGTGGACCCAGCGCACATACTTCAACTTGTCCTCGATCGCCTCTGATCCCCAACTGCCAAACATCACCGGGCCTTCCAGTGGCTTGCCGTCGCGCTGGGGAGCGTAATGGGCAAGAAACAGTCGACGCCACTGGTTCTGCCCGTCCATCCAGTCAGCCCCGGACCAGTTCATCAGTACGATACGCGGCGTGCGGATCTCTTCGCCGGGATGCAGCACCAGGTGCGTGCGTTTCATCCCGCTCGACAGCAGGAGGCTGTGGCTGTCTTCGGCCTCGGCGAAATCAGCCTTCCAATCACCGCTCCAGCCGATGGCTCCGATCAAGCCTCCGTCGTTCAATTGCAGGTTGAAGTAGGGCAGCGTGTTTTTGCTTGACGAGAGTCCATCGGCGGACTCGAGCGATATAGCTTCTCCTGCATCGAACGTTTCGAGCAGCGGTGCGAAATCGTCTGCACCCGCATTGCTTCCCCTGGCGTGGTGCAGAAGTATGTCACCTCCAGGTGTGGCAACTTTCCATTTCAGGGGCAGGATATTTTCGAGAATCGGGGTGTCGACGGTACCGTTGTTGCGCAGATGCAGGACCCAGTCCACGGCACCCGGAAAGTCTGGGAATCGTCGAACTTCGGCGATCACTTCCAGGTGGGTGGAAGGATCTTCGTAGTGGTAACGCTGCAGACTTCTGCCACCTTCTTTTGCAAACTTCCAGGAGGGCAGCAGCAGGGACGAATCCTGATGGTTGTAAGTGAAGCTGAAGGGAACAGCGGCGGGGTACCAGAGTGCGTCCTTGGTTAGTTGATCGGTATTTGAGAAAGACTTCCCGGGCGATGATCCAGGGGCATCCATGGCGCTCTGTGCATTCAGCCTGGCAGTTAGAGATGTCGCAAAGCTTAGCCATGTAGTTATACCGACAACGGTAATTACCTTGGCTACGCGACACTTTGCTTGCATTGAGTGCTCTCGATTCACGCCGCCAGAATTATGGGTGACCCATGGTAGGGCCGCCCGTATTGATAAGCTCGGGAATTCTGTCCTCGACCGGCGGCAGTGGGGGCCGGTTCTTGTGCGGATTTTTCTGGTACCAGAAAGCCACGGTATAGAAGTTGTCCGAACGCGCGTTTGCGTGGCCGTGCTCGATCGTCATTTTGAAGGACTTCTTGAAAGGAACTGGCGAATCGATGTGGAAGCGGTAGACAGTCCATCCAGCTCCACGATCGTCACCGCCGTTGACCGGGTTGCCATAGCGTTGATATGCAAAAGTCGGCCGCGTCGAGCCGAAAGGATTAATGCCGCAGTTGCCGTAACACCAGGCGCCAAGGAAGTAGTCTTCGCTTCCTGTACCGGTAATGGTGGGTTTGTCGGGACTGTCGATGAACATCATTTCATCGCCCTCGCCCCACCAGTCACCCTGGTTTTGCAACAGGCTCAACGTAACACCGACATATTGCCCGGGACCTTCGGTATCGACAATCGTGTAATTGCCTTCGCCGGTCAGGTTCTTCTTGTCGAGTACCTTGGGTACGCCATTTCTTGGCCAGTCGTCTGTCCAGCCCTTATTGGGCTGCGCCTGCCTGTATTCCGCGTAGAAGTAGAGCATGTCAGGCGGCAGGCTGGCATGTTTCTGCCAATCGATGTTGTAGTAGACGGCGCCCGTTGGCATGTCGCCATCGTTGGTGAGTGTGATCCTGGCCTTCTTGCGGAAAGGCATCACGAAAAACGAGTTCAAGGCTTTCTGCGATCCTACTGATAGCGGCGCTGATTCATAGGTGATGTATTTGCCCAGGCCCAACCCGAAGAAGTCACCGATCGGCGTTTCGACAGCTGGAAGTGGATCGTCGTCCCAGTAGATGCGGAGTACGAGTTTCTTCAGGTGATAGGCTTCCGGTGAATCGATGGTGAACCAGATGTGCGTGATGATGCCCGGACCGGTCACGCTGGCCAGGGTACGCGTTTCTCCCGGCTTGATGGGATGGGCGCGGTCTCCATCGTCGTTGCCGCCGGTTGCATCGGACGATGTGATGCGTTCCTGCGTGTAGTTCTGTCGTACAGCCAGGTTGGTGAGGTCTTGTGCTGCTGCTGTCGACGCGACGGAGACCGTCCCTAGCGGCAGCAACAAACTGGCCAGTGACAACAACAATGTCGTTTCAAACTTTCGCCTCTTGTTAACGGTCACTCGCATCCTCTTCGACTCCCGGCTTCTGACGCTTCCAAGTGTACTTCCTGTTTACTGATCGACGGGCGACCTGCGGCGCCAGCTGGTGGGTTATGCACGGTGCAAGCGCGAACAGGCGGAGGGCTTGTGAATATTGGCCAGCCGCCTGCTCGCGTTCTGCGAAAAGAGCCCAGCCAGGGCTCGCTGACAACCAGCCCTGGAGTGTGGCGCTTTCTTAGAACTCCAGCCTGAAGCCAAACTGGATGATTCTTGGTGCGTTCTGTTGGGCCGTCATGATGCCGAAGACGGTGCTGGTCGTGGCGAGGGAAGTCGGGCTGAGGTCAGGCGGCGCTGAATTCTGGATGAAGGTTTGTGCATTGCCTCCATTCGAGAAGATGGTCCGGTTTAAAGCGTTAAAGAAGTTCGCCTGGAACTGCAGATCAGCCCGTTCGAAAATCTTGGTTCGCTTCGAAACAGAGATATCTTCGTTGAGGTAGGCAGGCAGACGAAGGCCTGAGAGCAGGTTGGGAGCATCGCCGAAAGTGCCGACAGCGGGCGCACTGAAGGCAGCAGGATTGATATAGAACTGGCAAGGCGTGCGTCCAACCGCGGTTGGCTGGATCGGTCCCGAGCAACTGCGGTTATAAGCAGGATTCTTGAGTGGCTGGCCGGGAACGATGTTGGGACGGAAGCTGTAGCCGTCACCGGCTGCAAACAGGGGATTGGCTGCGCCGACTGCGTCATACTCAATGTGAATTGGCCGGCCGCTCTGATACTGGTGAATGGCCGAGACGGACCAGCCACCTGTGGCTTCACCAAGGACGCCACCTTTGTGCAGAAACGGTTTGCCGGGTCCCACGGGCAATTCGTATGTGTAGCTGAGTGAGACGACGTGGGGTACATCTGAACTGGTAACAGCGCGTTCTGAGCGCGGGTTGTAGTAGTCCTGGAAGAAAGAGCCGGAGTACTGGGCATTTTCCGCGCCTGAGGTCGGGCCGTCGTTTGAATCGACATCACCGATCGTTTTTGAGAAGGTGTACGAAAGCAGAAACGTAAGCCCGGAGGAGATGCGCTTCTGCAGGCTGGTCTGCAAGCCGTTGTAAGAGACGCTGCCGATCGGGTTCAACGGATCGTCAACGTCGCCATACTGTGGAAAGGGTCGCAGTGCCTGTCCTGCCGTTGCTCCACCACCAAATACGTTCGAAAAATCCGGCCATGGATTGGTGACGCCGGCGGCAGCTACCCGCGGGTCATTGATGGGAAGCTCCAGGAATTGTGGGAGGGTGAGATTGTTTGCTGCTGCGACCGACCCGAACCTGGATTGCGCACTGGCCATGTTGATCTGATTCGGTTTGGACCACATACCCACGTGGTACGTGTGCATGCCAACATAGCCGAGGTTCAGCACCAGGCTCCTGGAGAGTTGCTGCTGCAGCTGCGCGGTCCAGTAAATCTGCGTTGGTGCCATGCCGGCTGACGGATGGATTTCTGTTGGATTATCGTTTCCTACGAGAAGACCGGGGTTGAGCGTCTGGCCGGAGACCGAGGCAGCCGGGTACGGGTTGTCCCAGTAGAAAGCCGGTGACCCGACAACGTCGCCCGGGCGATTGGCAGTCGCCAGGCCGGAGTAGCCGGTGTTGTAAAGAGCGCCCCCGATGCCGCCTTCCTGGTTGTCATTGCCGATAGGACGAACGATCGAGAAGCCGCCCCGGACCGCCGTAAGATGCTGGCCCGGAGAGTAGGCGAAGCCAAAGCGCGGTTGAAAGCCGTTGTGATCGATTTTGCCGATACGGCTGATTCCATTGCGGCCCGCGCCGCTGCCGTAAAACGTATAGGCACCGGGTAACCCGCCTGCGCTTGGGTTGGAGAGCGTGGGATCCATGGTCGACACATCTCCGCGCACGTCGGTCCGCGGAATCTGCAGGTCGTAACGCAGTCCCAGGTTCAGCGTCAGGTTACGATTGACCTTCCAGTCATCCTGGAAGAAAAGCCCGGCCTGCCACCAACGGTACCCTGCCTCGGCCTGGTAGGTAATGTACGAAAAGTCATTCGCGCCGAAGAGGAAGCTTGCCCGGGGATCGCCGGTGACGGATGGCAGCGAGACCGCCTGGTTGCCACCGACGAACCCGGTGCCATTGAGCGCTGTTTCAGTCGACGCGAAGGTAAAATAACCGCCCGGTGCGCCGCCTTCGTTGCGTTGCAGATACCGGACTTCCCCGCCTGTTGTAAAGATGTGCGGACCGCGTACGAAGGTGATGTTGTCGCCGAGATATTCACGCGTCTCCGCGTCGAAGGATTGGGAGATCCCGGAATTCTCGCCGATGCTGTTGTTGTTCGAACCCGTGAACTCGATGCCCGGGTAGAAGCTGTCTGCGCCGAGCGGCGGCAGGCCCTTGATGCCCAGCGACGCGAAGCCCGGCCCCGGCTGTGCCGGACCAGAGACCGCGGTATCCCGCACCACGCCGAAGTTGAGATTGTTCAGTAGTGTGGGCGAGAACTGGTAGTTGTACTGCAGACGGCCCTGCACCGTCGGCGTCGTGGTTACGACACCATCGAGCAGGTTCAGTCCGCCATTGTTTGAATTGCTGTAGCCGCCGGTGAAGATGCTGCCTGAGAGTGATTGCTTCTCGCCGATGTGTTCATCAATCTTTACTACCAGCCGATGCTCGTTAATCAGCGAACTCTGGTTACGGAAGAGATTGTCATTGAGCGCGTTGCTGTTGGCTGTCGGGAAGCTTTGCAGCACGGTTTGCGAGACGGTGCTGAGTCCCGGCGTCCCTGCGGGGATGATGTTGCCCGGGAACGGATCACGGATGGTATAGCTCTTGCCGTCGGGGCCGATCACATTGTGGGTCGAGAGTGGGTTGTAGATCTCGCCCTGCAATACAGGCCGTCCTGCGGGATCGAAGACGGGCTTGCCTGTTGTGGCGTCAACTACCTGGGTGCCCAGCAGACCGGAGAAGTCACCCGTGCGGAAGGGTGTGGGGAAGGTGGTCAGCGCGGCATTGTTGGAACTTGGCCGATAGCGGAACTCGGTGTAATCGACAAAGAAGAAGGTTTTGTCGCGGCCATGGTAAAGCTTGGGAAGATAGAGCGGCCCACCGAAGGTCCCGCCAAACTCGTTTTGCTTCAGCGGAGCTTTCTTCGCGCCTGCGGACACGCGCAGAGCATCGGTCACGTAGCCCGCCGCATCCAGCGCGTCATTCTGCAGATATTCAAAAAGGCTGCCGTGGTATTGGTTAACTCCTGAGGCAAAGGCAAAAGAGACGATGCCACTCGATAAGCCGTACTGTGCGGTCTGATTACTCGTAATGACCTTGAACTCGCTGATGGCGTCCTGGGGCGGATGGTCGTTGCTGATGTCGCCGGCAAGATTGGTGTTCATGATGGGAACGCCATCGATATAGACTTCATTCGCATAGCTGACTGAGCCGCTGAAATGGAGGCGGTAATCCGGCGACGCACCGGGAGCGGAGCCTGCCACACCGGGCGTGAGCACGACGAAGTTCAGGGGATTTCGCATATCGGCATTGAGCGAGATAGGCAGGTCTTTGATTTCCTCCGGCGTGATCACGGTGCTGATATCCGAGGTTTCAGTGGAGACGCTGGATGCAGTCGAGTTGACGGAAACGGTTTCCTGTACCTGGCCGGGTTGCAATGTGACTTCGTTTGTAACGGAAGCGCCGGTACCGACCACGATATGCTGCTGAACAGCGGTGCTGAAGCCGCTGGCTACAGTGCTCAGGGTGTAGTTGCCGGGAGCGATACTGAGAAAGCTATAGCTTCCTGATGCTGTCGACCTGGAAGTAGCGACAACGCCGGTATTTTCATTCTTGAGGGAGAGTTGCGCGCCGGGAACGCTGGCATGCTGAGCGTCCTGCACCTGCCCCTGGATGGAGCCGAGGTTGACCTGCGCGAACACTGGAAGCGAGGCAAAAATCGTGAGCAGCAATAGCCAGGCGAGTGAAGTAGATCTTTTACTTATAATTTTCATGACGCTTTGCCGAGCCTCCCTGGCAATGAGTTCTTTTCGAGTGGGGCAACTATAATTTAAAGGTTTAAATTCTGAACAGGAGGAAGTTGAGCATATGCGTGCAAACAGTGTCAATACGTTAATCACGCGCGCGCGGCTTTTGCGTACCATCATCAAGGCGAAAGGCAGCATGGCTACCGCTGGTGATGTGCCGCATGGGTATACTTCGCTTCATTCCGAGGTGTATACCCGCTAGGCGCAGATTTTCTGTTGCTATGCTGTTTCCTGAGATCTTCCAGCGGGCTTTTTGTTACTGAAAAAGCTAGCCAACATCTGTCTTCGTTACAACCGGGGAATATGCTCTATGCGCCCACTCCTTACCGTCGCTGCCTTCGCGTTTAGTCTGCGCGTGCTCGCACAGCAGCCCTCAGCTGCTTTGACGGAACACATGCAGGCGGCGCAGCGCGCCCAGAAACAGCAGGATTGCGCAACCGCAGCAAGAGAGTATCGGATGGCTGTGCAGTTGATGCCGAAGAGCGCAGAGTTGCACAGTAATGAAGGGGTCGCACTGTACTGTGACAGCCAGCTCAAGCCTGCGAGTGAGGCTTTCCGGAAAGCCCTGGCATTGAAGCCCGCATTGTTTGCGCCCCACCTCTTTCTGGGGTTGGCTGACTACCGAATGGGGATAGAAAGAGAAGCGGTAGAACAGCTGGAAACGGCAACCCGTCTTAATCCTTCTGACCCGACCGCGCACCTCTGGCTAGGCTATGCCTATGTTGCAGCAGGGCGAGATGAAGAAGCGGTTCCTCAGTTCAATGCCGCACTGATAGCTGATCCTCTCAACCCGGATGCACGGTATGCACTGGGCGAGTGCTGGTTTGAGATCGGTCGCCGCAAAGCGCATCAGCTTGCAGAGCTTGCTCCGCATGGCGCCTACACATCGCAGCTTGTGGCGGAACAAAGAGCATTGATGCATGATCCTGAACAGGACAAGGTGGCGTCGCTACCCGTCCCTTCAACTCCTTCATCAACTACTTTGGACCCTCATGAATTGCAGGCCAGGTCTCTTTATCTTGAAGCGCATGACGCAGAGGATAAGGCCAGGGAAGCACTGAGTGCAGTGTTGCGGGATACACCGGAGTCCTACCGCGCGCACCAGGTATTGGCGGACATTGCGTTATCGCGTGAGCAGTTGGACGAAGCACTGGCAGAGTATCGCAAGGTGCTGCAGATCAATCCTGAACTTCCCGGCATCCATGAGGCGATCAGCAACTGCCTGATGCGCCAGTATCATCCTGCGGAAGCCCTGGCCGAGCTTCGGGCCGAACGAACATTACAGCCGCGTTCGTCCCAGGTGCTGACGGAAATTGCGCGGGTGCAGTTGGATATGGGGGCTACGCAAGCAGCCGATGGCTCGCTGCATCAAGCGCTCGCATTGGGTGACGTCTCTGCAACAACGTATGTGCTGCTCGGGAAAGTAGCATTGCGAATGAATGATGCCGGTACGGCGATAGAGCCGCTTCAGAAGGCGGTCGCGAAAGACCCGAAGCTCGCGGTAGCCTACTACCTGTTAGCCACTGCCTATCGCACAACCGGCGATCGCACGCGCATGAGCGAGGTCTTGCAGATTTATCATCGGCTTTCTGAAGATGAGCATGAGCGACAGGCGTCCGAACGGGCGCTCAGCAGGCCTGACCTGGCACCGCCGCTGATGAACGCGGAGGAGAAGCGCGAGGCGGATAAGCTGGCTGCCCCTGCACCATGATTTTCCTAAAAAGCACTCTAATGAAACGATTAAATTGAAAACGCCATGACCTCCTTACAGTCCGTTTACTCACCCCTAAGCGACTGTCGACTTTAGGGAAGACGCCTCGGCATATTTTCGACCAGCAAAGACAATGAAGACGCCAGGTGCTATGAGACTGCACTCGGCCTGATCTCAGGTGATTACAGATCACACAAATCTTGCATAAGCGGCCTCAAGCTTTCCAGGTAATGCAGGGAGGT
>CAZZXL010000131.1:0-14815 GCA_964658035.1 uncultured Acetobacteraceae bacterium | reverse complement strand
GTGCAGTTTCCCCGGAGCCAACCGTTTCGGCCGACTCGGCGCAAACCGAAGCAGCTTCCTCCGAAGCACCCGCAGAGGGTTCGACGGAAGAGCGGGGCACCGAAGCTTCGTAGCGCAGGCGGGCAACCAAGTTTCGCTGTCACGCGCTGGAGGGTGCTGGTCTGGGCACAACGGAAACTCCAGTGCAGGCGGCAATCGGTCGAAGTTCGATCGGGCAGCACAAATCTAAGTAGACAAGTTCAGTGGAGACAAACATGGCGGATTTACAGCAGTTGGAAGAATCAATCGTTGGCCTGACCCTGCTCGAAGCAGCCGGCCTGGTCAAGAAGCTCGAAGAGCGTCTCGGTGTTTCAGCAGCAGCAGCAGCACCCGCAGCAGCAGCAGGCGGCGGTGCAGCAGCAGCAGCCCCGGTAGAAGAAAAGACCGAGTTTACCGTTATCCTGAAAGATGCCGGCGCAAACAAGATCAACACCATCAAGGCCGTACGCGAAGTCACCGCCCTCGGCTTGAAAGAAGCCAAGGACCTGGTCGACGGGGCCCCCAAGCCGTTGAAGGAAAATATCAGCAAGGACGAAGCTGAAACCATCCGTAAGAAGTTCGATGGAATTGCCGGCATCGAAGTCAAGTAACTGACCCGAACGGGTGAGAAATCAGTAAGCAAGTTGCATGCCAAAGCGGAACGGGTTATGATTAAGACTCGTTCCGCTTATGCAAAATGTTTTTGAGGACTGCCTTGGGCGGAAGGTATCAGCGCGCTCTAGCACCATTTACGGCTGGAGCCTTGGTTCAGGCCATCTTTCTCTGTTATCGACATTTTCAGAGAAAAGGAACAGGCATTGTTTTGGGCCTTCGGCGAGAGTCGAGTCAACGTATCTTCGGTGCAAGCCGACACAACGTAAGAAGATCGCGGCCTTCACTGGCTGTGGGGATAGAAGAAGCCTGACTTTTTCAAGTGCACAATCCGGTTGTGGCGCTCGTGGGATGTCCTGTCCTCACGGGCTTTTTGCGTTCGCAAGTGCCGCCACCTGGCTGCGTAAAGCTGGCTGACGGGTGCATCGTGGCCGGGCAGCAATACCGCAACGGCTCCACGTGTCCTTGCTTCGTCGTCCGCTTGGCGGCTGTAGTTCCAGATCGGCTTTCAGTCTGACGTAGAGGGCGCAGGCATGGTTGCACGATCAACAAAGTGAGTAGTAACCCGGTGACCGGTTGATTGGGGCGACAGGTCGTAGTAGCGGGTCTTCGATACGTCCTTGAAAATTTTCAGGGAACACGCCCTCCGGACGAACTGCTTGACTCGGGCGGTTTGACGTACCCCGGTACCACGAGAGCGCACCGCCGACCGCAGTGCGAGAGCCAGGAGTGAAGCATGCCGAACGAGAATCGCGCCATTCGCAGCCGTCTCGATTTTTCCAAGATTCCAACCGCTATCCAGATTCCTAACCTGATTGAAGTGCAGCGCCGCTCCTACGAGCGTTTCCTGCAGATGGACAAACTGCCGGCAGAGCGCGAAGACAATGGACTCCAGTCCGTTTTCACGTCCGTGTTTCCAATTACGGATTTTCGCAATATCTCGCAGCTTGATTTTGTTGACTTCTCCATTGGTAACTGGGAGTGCAAATGCGGTCACCTCAAGGGCCTCCATCACCTGCGTACCGCCTGCGTCAGCTGCGGTTCCATGGTCATTACAGATCCCTTTCATCCCGGCGATGTGCTCTGCCAGCACTGCGGTACCTACAACAAGAACACCCCTGACTTCTGTAACAAGTGCGGCGATCCAGTCGGTCTCCAGTTGAAGTATGACCAGGCAGAGTGCGAAGAGCGCGGCATGACCTATTCAGCTCCGCTGAAGGTAACCGTGCGTCTTACGATCTACGACAAAGACCCGGAAACCAACGCGAAGACTGTCCGCGATATCAAGGAGCAGGAAGTGTTCTTCGGCGACATTCCACTCATGTCGCAGAATGGCACCTTCATCGTCAACGGCACCGAGCGCGTCATCGTTTCGCAGCTCCACCGCTCGCCCGGTGTCTTCTTCGAGACGGCCAACAACCGTACCTACTTCCTCGGCAAGATCATTCCTTACCGCGGTTCGTGGGTGGAGTTTGAATACGACCAGAAGAACACCCTCTACGTCCGCATCGACCGCAAGCGCAAGTTCCTGGGGACAATCTTCCTTCGCGCATTAGGACTGCGTTCGGATGAGGAGATTCTCAAGACCTTCTATACCGTCGATACCGTCAAGATCAGCGACGGCAAATTGCACTGGACTATCTCCGACGAAGCCGGCAAGGTCACGCACCTGCTCGGCGCAAAGCCTGCCCACGCCGTGATGGCGGATGGTCAGGAGATCGCTCATTCCGGTCGCAAGGTGACGCCTTCCATCCTGAAGGCCCTGCGCGCGGCGAAGATCGAGTCCATCGAAGTTGAAACGGCCGAGCTTGATGGCGCTATGACTGCTTCCGATGTCGTCGACACCACGACCGGAGAAGTGGTGCTCGAAGCCAACATCGAGTTGACCGCTGACAAACTGCATAAGGTGATGGAGAGCGGCGTCACGCAGGTGGAGATTTTCTTCCCCGAGCGCGACGACGTCGGCAACATCATCACCAACACCCTTCGTCGTGATTCCGTGCGCAAGCCGGAAGAAGCGCTGATCGAGATCTACCGCAAACTGCGTCCAGGTGACCCACCGACGCTCGATACGGCGACTGCTCTCTTCGAAGGCATGTTCTTCGATGCGCGCAAGTATGACTTCTCCCGCGTGGGCCGTCTTAAGTTCAACATCAAGCTGTACGAGGACCAGTCCTACACCGGCCTCGATCGCCGTACGCTGACGCCGGAGGATTTCTATTCGACGATCCGCTACCTGCTCAAGCTGCGCAAGAACATCGGCCTGGTCGATGACATCGATCATCTCGGCAATCGCCGCGTCCGCGCGGTCGGTGAGTTGATGGAGAACCAGTTTCGTATCGGCCTCGTCCGCATGGAGCGCGCCATCAAGGAAAAGATGAGCGTGTACCAGGAAATGTCGACAGCGATGCCGCATGACCTGATCAACGCCAAGCCGGTCATGGCTGCCATCCGCGAGTTCTTCGGTTCCTCGCAGCTGTCGCAGTTCATGGATCAGACCAACCCGCTCTCCGAGATCACGCACAAGCGGCGTCTCTCGGCCCTAGGGCCCGGCGGTTTGAGCCGCGAACGCGCTGGCTTCGAAGTCCGCGACGTGCACCCGACGCACTATGGCCGTATCTGCCCGATTGAAACGCCGGAAGGTCCGAACATCGGCCTGATCAGTTCGCTCTCGTGCTTTGCCCGCATTAACGAGTACGGTTTCATCGAGTCTCCCTATCGCCGCGTACGGGATGGTCAACTCCTTGACTTTGTGCAGGTCGTGAATGCCGGGGAAAGCGGTCTCCGCGTGGGCGACCACATGGAGAAGCCGGATGCGCTCGCCCTGAACGCGAAGCTCTCAGGAGAAGGGAAACGTCCGACCGAGTATGGCCCGTTCTCCTTCTACCTGTCAGCGTGGGAAGAAGATCGCCACACCATCGCGCAGGCAAACGTTGAACTCGACCCGAACGGCCGCATCGTTGGCGACCTGGTCAACGCGCGTCGCCAGGGCAACTTCGTACTGGTGAATCGTGCCGAGGTCGATTATGTCGACGTCAGCCCAAAGCAGCTGGTCTCTGTCGCCGCATCGCTCGTGCCCTTCCTCGAGCACGATGACGCGAACCGCGCCCTGATGGGAGCCAACATGCAGCGCCAGTCTGTGCCTCTGCTCGTCGCAGAAGCGCCGCTGGTCGGTACCGGCATGGAAGGCGTTACGGCACGCGATTCAGGCGCCGTGATCCTCGCCAAGCGCAACGGCATCATCGACTCAGTCGACTCCGAGCGCATCATCGTTCGCGTAGAAGGCGAGCATCATCCCACGCAGTTGTCGCGTGAGGTTGGTTCCGACATCTACCAGCTGACGAAGTTCAAGCGTTCCAACCAGAACACCTGCATCAACCAGAAGCCGATTGTCCGCCAGGGTGACCGTGTTCTGAAAGGGCAGGTCATTGCAGATGGTCCTTGCACGGAGCAGGGCGAGCTCGCACTCGGCCGCAACGTGCTTGTCGGTTTCATGCCATGGCGCGGTTACAACTTCGAGGACGCGATCCTCATCTCGGAAAAGCTGGTCCGCGAGGACTACTACACCTCCGTCCACATCGAGGAGTTCGAGATTGAAGCGCGCGATACGAAGCTTGGACCGGAAGAGATCACGCGCGATATCCCCAACGTCTCCGAATCCGCGTTGCGCGATCTTGACGAGAGCGGCGTCATCCGCATCGGCGCCAAGATCAAGCACAACGACATCCTGGTCGGCAAAGTGACGCCGAAAGGCGAGACCCAGCTGACGCCGGAAGAGAAGCTGCTCCGTGCCATCTTCGGTGAAAAAGCCGGCGATGTCCGCGACGCCTCCCTCACCTGCCCTCCGGGTATTGAAGGCACTGTTGTTGACGTCCGCATCTTCTCCCGCAAGGGTCAGGAAAAGGACGAGCGCGCCAAGCTGATTGAAGGTGAGCAGGTGGAGAAGCTCGAGAAGAACCTGGCCGATGAGATTCGTATTCTCACCGACGAGCGTCTCAAGCGGCTCGAAGCCATCCTCGGCGGCAAAGAGATTCTTGCCGACCTGCATGACGAGCGCACCAACAAGCGACTGGTTACCAAGGGCCAGCCAATTGATCGCGAGACCATTGAACTGATCTCGACGCGTAACCTGAAGCGTATTCGCTACGCCGACAAGGATCCGCGCGTCAACGAGCAGATCGATGAGATCGAGGAGATGACCTCGCGCCAGATTGATGTTCTGCGCAAGATCACCAACGACAAGATCGCGAAGCTGCAGAAGGGCGACGAACTTGCACCCGGCGTCATCAAGCTGGTGAAGGTCTACATCGCCATGAAGCGCAAGCTGTCGGTTGGCGACAAGATGGCAGGCCGTCACGGCAACAAGGGTGTGATCGCGCGCATTCTTCCTGAAGAAGACATGCCGTACATGCCCAACGGCACACCGGTTGAGATCGTTCTGAACCCGCTCGGCGTGCCTTCCCGTATGAACGTCGGACAGATTCTTGAAACGCATCTTGGCTGGGCGGCCCACAACCTCGGCGAAATGGTCAACGAAGTCGTTCAGAAGAACCGCGATGCGAATGAAGTACGCGAGTTCATCAAGACGAAGTTCGAAGGCACGGCAACGCTGCGTCAACTGCTGGAATTGGACGATGAGCAACTGCTCCGCGTCGGCTCCGGCATGAAGCGCGGCATCTGGTTCGGCACAGCCGTATTTGACGGCGCGCGTGAGGATGAGATCAAGACCCTGCTTGCTTCTGCAGGCTTGCCCTCTTCCGGCAAGACGCCGCTGTTCGATGGCATGACAGGTGAGGAGTTCGAGCAGCCGGTAACGGTTGGCTATATTTACATGCTCAAGCTTTCGCATCTTGTCGACGACAAGATCCACGCACGCTCGATCGGGCCGTACTCGCTCATCACGCAGCAGCCGCTGGGTGGCAAGGCGCAGTTCGGTGGTCAGCGCTTCGGTGAGATGGAAGTGTGGGCGCTTGAGGCTTATGGCGCAGCTTACATCCTGCAGGAGTTGCTCACTGCCAAGTCAGATGATGTCTTCGGCCGTACCAAGATTTACGAAGCCATCGTCAAGGGCGAAGCCGCCATTGAGCCGGGTGTTCCTGAGTCGTTCAACGTGCTGATCCGCGAACTGCAGGCCCTTTGCCTGGATGTTGAGCTGATCAAGCAGTTCCCGAATGGCAAGAAAGCGCTCGTTCCCACCATCGCCGCAGCAGACTAACAAGCAACCGCGACGGCTACCTAACCAGTAGCCGTCACTTCACGCAAAGATGAATTTCGGCTCCCACCAATGCAAGGCGCTTCCCGGCGCGGTGAGAGTGCAAAGCAAGTGACAGCAAGCCCGGGAACGCACGGAAAGCGCATCGCCGAAATGGATGTGCGACACGGAGGACGTCTTGTACCGTTCCAGCCCATTCGAACTCACCAGCCCGATCACCGATTTCGACGCAATCCGCATTTCACTCGCAAGCCCGGAGAAGATCCGCTCCTGGTCGCATGGTGAAGTCACCAAGCCCGAGACCATCAACTACCGTACCTTCAAGCCGGAGCGCGATGGACTTTTCTGCGCCCGCATCTTTGGCCCCGTCACCGACTGGGAATGTCTGTGCGGCAAATACAAGCGGATGAAGCACCGCGGCGTCATCTGCGACAAGTGCGGCGTAGAAGTCACCCTGTCGAAGGTCCGTCGTGAACGCCTCGGGCACATCGAGCTGGCCTCCCCGTGCTCGCATGTCTGGTTCTTCAAAGGCCTGCCGTCGCGTATCGGTCACCTGCTTGATATCTCCCTCCGCGATCTCGAAAGCGTTCTCTACTTCGAGAGCTATGTTGTCGTCGATCCAGGCGACGCTCCTGTAAAGGAGCGCGACATCATCAAGGACGAAGCCCAGTTCCGCGAGATCGATCAGCAGTACCGTCCGTCCGGCTTCAAGGGCATGATGGGCGCCGAAGCGATCAAGGAACTGCTCAAGCGGGTCGCCATCGATGAAATTTCGATCGAACTGCGCGAGCGCATGAAGACGGAAACCTCGCTGCAGAAGCGTCTCAAGTACGCCAAGCGCCTCAAGGTCGTCGAAGCCTTCCGCAAGTCCGGCAACAAGCCACAGTGGATGATCCTCGACGTCATCCCGGTCATTCCGCCTGAGCTGCGCCCGCTCGTTCCGCTCGACGGCGGCCGCTTCGCGACGTCCGATCTCAACGACCTCTACCGTCGCGTCATCAACCGTAACAACCGGTTGAAGAAGCTGATGGATCTGCACGCCCCTGAAGTGATCGTGCGTAACGAAAAGCGCATGCTGCAGGAAGCAGTCGATGCTCTCTTCGACAACGGCCGCCGCGGCCGCGTCCTGCGCGGTGCCAACAACCGTCCGCTCAAGTCGCTCTCTGACACCCTCAAGGGCAAGCAGGGTCGCTTCCGGCAGAACCTGCTCGGCAAGCGCGTCGATTACTCCGGCCGCTCCGTCATCGTTGTGGGTCCGGAACTCAAGCTGCACCAGTGCGGCCTGCCGAAAAAGATGGCGCTCGAACTCTTTAAGCCCTTCATCTATCACCGCCTCGAACAGACCGGCCACTGCACCACCATCAAGCAAGCCAAAGAGATGGTCGAAATGCAGGACCCGATCGTCTGGGACATCCTTGAAGAAGTCATCAAGGACCATCCGGTGCTGCTGAACCGCGCCCCCACCCTTCACCGTCTCGGCATCCAGGCTTTTGAGCCGGTACTGGTCGAAGGCAAAGCCATCAAGATTCACCCGCTCGTCTGCACAGCCTTCAACGCTGACTTCGATGGTGACCAGATGGCCGTCCATATCCCGCTGTCGCCGGAAGCCCAGGTCGAGGCCAGTGTGCTGATGCTCGCATCGCACAACATCCTTTCGCCCGCCTCCGGTCAGCCGATCACCGTCCCGACCCAGGACATGGTTCTTGGTCTCTACTACCTCACAAAGGTCAAGAAGGGTGGCAAGGGCGAGGGCCGCGTCTTCGCGAACACGGAAGAAATCCTGATGGCCCTCGAAGCCAAGGAAGTCGAAACGCTGACGCCAGTCCGTCTGCGCTACACCGGCTCCGTGCTCGATATGACGACTGCCTACGATGACCAGGACCTGACGCACACCGAACGGATCGAGTATGACAAGCAGTACATCTCGACCACAGTCGGCCGCGCCATCCTGAACGATTCGTTGCCCGACGGCATGCCCTTTGTCAACGGACTGCTCAAGAAGAAGGGTATCGGCCAGCTGGTCAACTACATCTACCTGAACCTTGGCCTCGAAGTTACGGTCAAGACCCTCGACCGCATCAAGGAACTGGGCTTCCAGTACGCTACCCGTTCCGGTCTCTCCGTCGGTCTGGACGACATGGTCGTTCCTGATTCGAAGGGGCCGACCGTCCGTGCAGCCGAACTGGCAGCGGTCGCAGTCCAGCAGCAGTACCTGGACGGCGCTATCACGAACGGCGAGCGGAACAACAAGGTCATCCAGATCTGGTCAGCTGTGACGGAAAAAGTCGCAGATGAGATGTTCAACAACATGAAGGAAGCCGACAAGGCCGGCGTGATGAACCCTGTGTACATCATGGCCGACTCCGGCGCCCGAGGATCGAAGCAGCAGATTCGTCAGCTTTCCGGTATGCGCGGACTGATGGCGAAGCCGTCTGGTGAGATTATCGAAACCCCCATCAAGGCAAACTTCCGCGAAGGCCTCACGGTGCTCGAGTACTTCATCTCGACCCACGGCGCGCGTAAGGGGCTGGCCGATACCGCACTCAAGACTGCCGATTCCGGCTACCTGACCCGTCGTCTAGTCGACGTGGCGCAGGACGTGATCGTCAGTTCGCATGATTGCGGCACGGTTGAGGGGATCTACGTCAGCGCGATCGTCGAATCCGGCGAAATCGTCGAGCCGCTGCGCGACCGTATCATCGGCCGCGTCTCGCTCGAACGGATCAAGGACTACGAAGGCAGCGTCATTGTCGAGATCAACCAGGAGATCACGGAAGATCTGGCCTCAGCCATTCAGGCAGCCGGTATCGAGCGCGTCAAGATTCGGTCGGTGCTGACCTGCGAATCGAAGCGCGGCGTCTGCATCCTCTGCTACGGCCGCAACCTGGCTTCCGGCCGCATCGTCGAACTTGGCGAAGCAGTCGGCGTCATCGCGGCGCAGTCCATCGGCGAGCCTGGCACGCAGCTCACCATGCGTACCTTCCATATCGGTGGTACCGCATCGCGGGTTTCGGAGCAGTCGCACCTCGATGCCAAGAACAACGGTTCGGTCCGCTTCATCAACCTGGTTACCGTGCGCGCCAAGTCGGGTGACCTGGTCGCCATGAACCGCTCCGGTTCGATCGCCATCATCGACGATCGCGGCCGCGAGAAGGAGCGTTACCAGATCGTCTACGGCGCCAAGCTCAAGGTGGAAGAAGGCGCACAGGTCGTCATCGGGCAGTCCGTCGCCCAGTGGGATCCGTACACCTTCGCCATCCTGACCGAGATCGGCGGAACCATCCAGTTCAAGGACCTGCAGGAAGGCATCACGCTCAACGAAGAAGTCGATGAAGTTACCGGCCTCTCCCGCTGGGTGGTTGCCGATGCCTCGGATGAGAAGCGTCAGCCGGCCATCATCATCAAGGGTGCCAAGGGCAACAAGCGTTACCTGATGCCCAGCCGTGCCCACCTCATGATCCAGGACGGCGACGAAGTCTTCCCAGGCGACATCCTGGCCAAGATTCCTCGCGAAACCACCCGTACCAAGGACATCACCGGCGGTCTGCCGCGCGTCGTCGAACTGTTCGAAGCGCGTAAGCCCCGCGAGACGGCGACCATCAGCGAGATCGATGGCGTCGTCAAGTTTGGTGAAGTAGCCAAGGGTCAACGCAAGATCTACGTCACGGCGGATAACGGCGAGGAGAAGGAATACTCCCTCCCACGCGGTATCCATATCAACGTGCAGGAGGGTGAACGCCTGCGCGCCGGTGAAGCTTTGATGGATGGTCCTCTCAACCCGCACGACATCCTGGCTGTACTCGGCGAGAAGGAACTGCAATCCTATCTCGTCAATGAAATCCAGGAAGTCTACCGTCTGCAGGGCGTTGCCATCTCGGATAAGCACATCGAGACCATCGTTCGCCAGATGCTCCGCTGGGTGAAGATTGAAGAAGTGGGAGACTCGAACTTCCTTCTGGAACAGCAGACAGACAAGTTCCGTTTCCGCGAAGAGAACGAGCGCGTGATCGCCGATGGCGGTCGTCCGGCTATCGGACGTCCCCTGCTCCTCGGCATCACCAAGGCTTCGCTCTCGACCGACTCCTTCATCTCCGCCGCCTCCTTCCAGGAGACCACGCGTGTCCTCACCGAGGCGTCCATCAACGGCGCTGTCGACGGACTCCGCGGCCTCAAGGAAAACGTCATCGTCGGTCGTCTCATCCCAGCCGGTACCGGGATGGAGTACTACCGCAACATCCAGCTCTCACCGGAAATCGAAGAAGCCGCTGCCCAGGTCCAGCAGGAAGTTACGGCAGCCTTCGAAGAATCCGAGCGCGAACTGGAACTGATGCGCCAGGAAGGCGAAGCCGAAGAAATGGCCGCCGAGTAGTACTGGCCGTACGGGCACACGCGCCGCAGGCGCCAATGCTCCCGTTGGTCGCATGGTTTCCTGGTCGCACGGGTGTTGCGGCTGCCTGGAGATGTCCTAGCTAAAATACCGGGTGCCCCACATCTCGCGTTTGAGATGTGGGTTTTTCCACCGTAAACAAGAAAGGGCGAAGCCAGACGGCGTCGCCCTTTTTTTTCACAAACCTCTGTACTTCGCATGCCCCGGTAGCTTGACGGACTTCAGCATTGCCAGCTTGAGCGAAGCGACAGCAGGGTATAAGTTCGCTGATTCCTCCATTCAGGTTGTGTCGATGGAGTCGTGCTCAGGTTGTTAGCACCGTGAGCACAAGGAAGATTCTCATGTGGGCGATTCACGCTACATGTTGCTAGGAAAAGTTAACAGCTAAAGGCACAAAGGATGAGGTTGCATGGAAAGTTGCTCCAGGCGTATGCGGCTGCTGTTATAAACTCTTCCCAACTCACACCCCGTTTCTAAAGGGAGATACCCCCTGGAGCAATCCCATTAAGGATATCGGTACACGCAAATCGCAGCTTCCTGTTGATGTTTTTCCCGGCGCGTCCGAAGCGTTGCCGAGTACATCTGAATGGCTAGATCGATATCCATGGGTAGCAATTTTATTGTTGATGCTGATCCCGTTCATCGTGCATCTGCCTTTGTGGGTTTCGGGAAAAAGTACTGATCCAATCTGGTTCGTCTCGGGCATTACAACGAGCACGCCTGGTATGTCAGGAACTCCGTGGATCGAGGATAATGTCGGGCGGACGTCAGAAGCTCTTGGACGCCTGGCGGCACATGATTGGCTGCAAGGTATTGTCCCCTGGTGGAATCCTTATACGGGGATCGGGATGCCGCTTGCCGGAGAGTTGCAGCCGGGTGCATTCTTCATGCCTTTCGTCTTCCTGTTTCTGCTGCCGGAAGGCCTAATATGGGAGAAGATACTCGTCCAGATATTGGCGGGTGTGACGACGTATGCGCTCCTACGCGAGCTGGGCTTAACCAGACTTGCCGCGTTAATGGGTGGGGCTCTTTATGGGCTAAGCGGGACACTTGCGTGGTCTCCGGGACCAGCAGGTGTGTACTGTTCACTTCCGTCCCTGCCGTTGTTGCTGTGGGGAATCGAGCGAGCCAGAAGAGCTAACCAGGGAGCAGTGAGCATCCTTGCGATCGGCCTGGCGATTGCACTTTCCTTACTACCAGGCTTCCCGGAACCCGCCTACATAAGCGGACTACTGGCGGTGGTATGGGGCGTGTATCGAATAGTGGGGGAGAGGGATCGCTGGCGCATGGCACGGCGCGGACTGGTCGGAGCGACGCTTGGATTACTGGTGGCTCTTCCACCCTTGGTTGCATTCCTGGACTACTCGCTTGTGTCTTCCTCGTTTGGTGTTCATAAATTCGGGGAAAACTCGGCGCCCTGGGCAGCATTCTCTTCGACCTTGATGCCATATATATATGGACCGCTGGAATCCAGCTTCCACTCTCGGCCGCTCATTCAAATCTGGAACAGCTCTGGGAGCTATGCAGGCGTCCTGGTCATCCTTCTAGCTGTCGCCGGTTTAGCAAGCCACTTGAAGCAGCGGGGATTGAAGATCATCCTGGTGGGATGGGTGCTGATCTGCTGGGCGAAGGATTATGGCGTGCAGCCTCTGATGGGATTGATGAACTTCATCCCCCTATTGCGGCAAACGCAATTCTATCGTTATTCGCAACCATCCTGGATCATTGCATTGATTGTGCTGGCGGCCTTTGCTCTCGATGATTTCCGCCAAAAGGCACCTGGGCGACGTGTCCCTTTTGGCATCGTGATCGGCCTGATCGCGATCGGTATAGCTCTGGCCTGGCCTCTGAGGGAGTTCTGGAATCGGCCCCCGGAAATAGCGGGGACGATGTTTGTGCTGATGGGGTTCTCGCTGGTATGGGCACTTGCGGGATTGAGTGCAGCTGCCTGCGCGTGGACATCGCTGCGCGGTGAACGCAGGCGAATGGCACTGGCAGCAGTGGTGGTGTTCGATGCGGCAGTGATGTTCATGGTGCCGCAGGCGAGCAGTGTTCGTGGCAAGAAGATCGATACACAAGCGATTCGATTCTTGCAGGAGAACCAGGGGCTCGGCCGTACATTTTCGATTGGACCTCTTGCTCCCAATTACGGCGCTTACTTCCACGTGGCGACGATCGACCACAACGTGTTGCCGGTTCCTCGATTGTGGGAGGAATATGTCGATCGCAATATCTTGCCGGAGTACTCGAAAATCGATCTTGGCACGACTTTCTTTCCCGTGGAGAACAGTGATGGGGAAACGGCATTGAATCGCATGTTACCTAATTATCTTGACCTCGGCGTGAAATACATCGCGACCCAGCCTGGACTGGACCTAAGGCCGAAGACCTATATGCCAGGGTCTGATATCGCCAGTCAGCCGGCGATTTCCCTGCGCCGAACTGTCGCGCGGCGATTGGGCTTTCTTGGGTCATTGGTGAAGAAGGACAGTGGCCCTGCTATCGATGATACCGATGCCGACAAACTAATCCTGCAAAGTGGCCAGGTAGCCACGGTGAGTGCTCCGGCGCTCCCTGAAAGCCCACTGGGCCTGCCGCTGAGCGCAGTGGGCATTACGATCCTTAAAGGAAGCGACCCACTGGACGGGCTGCTTACGGCAAAGCTGTGTGCAGGCGCAGTCTGTCGTTCCGGCGAACGATCCCTGGGAGAGCCCTGGGACGGTGGAATGTTCCAGGTGCCACTGAACGAGCCACTGAGGGTAGTGCCAGGGACTTCGTGGCATCTGACACTCACGTTGCAGGGAGCTTCACACCCATTGCCTCTTTGGATGGGTGCGCCTGCGAACACGGGTCAAGAAGTGGAGGGTCCTGGTGGTAGAAGGCCAGGACACGAATTGCACCTGGTGTTTGAATATGGCGCGCAGTTAACCGGAGTAAAGCGCGTGTACTCGGATGAGGTGATGGATATCTGGGAACTCCCTAATCCCGCTCCTTACTTCGAGGTGACGAAGGGTGGCCCGTGCACCGTGCAGGCTTCTGAACGCGAAGTCGTCACGGTAGATTGTGTACATCCCGCCACGCTTAAGAGGCGCGAGCTCTACATGCCGGGATGGAGCGTTTCCATCAACGGCACGAAATCCGTGCCAGTGGAACAGGATGGGATTTTTGAATCAACCGGGTTGACTGCGGGTCGCAACCTGGCCCACTTCAATTTTGTTCCGCCGCATGAGGGCATAGCATTGGCGGCGGCCATGGTGGGCATAGCTGGCCTGCTCTGGCAGTTCTTTCTTGCTATCGCCGGAAAAGGCAGCAAAATAAGCGCGTCGTAGAATTGCTCCGGCTGAAAAGATTGCATGCACACTGCCAGCGCCTATTTGCCGGAAGCTGCATCCTTTGTCTTGCCCGCCAGCGCAAATTACCTGAAGGTGTAGAGCGAAGATACGATGAACACGGGCCCTTTCGCCACGAGAAGGCCAACCGTCTATCCAGCCAGAAACACCATAGCATCAGGTAATTTGCTCCCTAAACCCCGACTAAGCGAAGCGCTCTGGTTCACCGTAGCCTTCAAGGCCGCATCAACAGCGGCCTGGTTGCAAGGTTCTGACGTGCGCGCGAGTGCCGAAAGCTGATTAAACGTAACGGAAATGGTGGCTAGCATTCTGCTGGAACTTCCGGTGCTTCCCGTGTACGATTTGGGGCCAACGTGCTATGCCAAGCAAGAAGCACAGCCTGCCATGAAGCGGACTGATCGGGTACCCCGTCAGGCCTGCAAGCTGGTTGATCGGGCAAATGCATCTCTGTCATTTTCTGTTCATTAATCTCCTGTTGTTCTGTTTGCTTCATGATCTCAATAAGTCCAACGAGTCAAGCTGCCCCCGGCTTAGCAATCATGTAGACACGGATGTTTATCTTCGCGTCAAGTGGGCCCTTTTCGTTCAATTGTTCAATTCTTGGAGGCAAGTAGATGCAACCCGGTACACCATCCTTTTGTTATAAGCACGTTTTGCGGACCCTGTGCGGTCTGCTCGCCGTGTTCGTCCTTCTGGGAGTGCCTAACAGCTACTCCCAGTCCACCCAGGGAAGCATCGTCGGTACCATTCGCGACAAAGCCGGCGCACTCGTTCCCGGAGCCCCCATCACGCTGAAGAACACCGGGGAAGGCGCAGTCCGCAATACAACATCGAACGCAGCGGGTGAGTATTCCTTCGTTGACGTAAAAGCCGGGACGTACAGCCTTGAAGTCTCGCAGCCTGGCTTCGAAAAATGGACAGTCTCCGGCGCCGTGCTGAATACCCAGCAACAGTTGCGCATCGATGCTGCCCTGGTGGTTGGTAGCGTCGATCAGGTAGTACAGGTTTCGGGCGATTCAATTACGGCAATTGACACAGATTCGCCGTCCATCAGCGCCGTTTATTCTGCGACCGATGTCTCCAATCTGCCGGTAAACACGCGCGCCAGCGCAGCAGGTACCAGCGCGTACAACATCGTTGGCAGCCTGGCCGGTGTACAGGCCGATGGCTCAGGCGGCAACCTTGTTTTTTCCGTGCAGGGCGGCCTGCCATTCCAGAGTGAAACCTCTGTCGACG
>CAZZXL010000130.1:0-14928 GCA_964658035.1 uncultured Acetobacteraceae bacterium | reverse complement strand
ATTGGTGGGCCCACCAGGACTTGAACCTGGAACCAACGGATTATGAGTCCGCTGCTCTAACCAATTGAGCTATAGGCCCGTGCTTAAGCCGGACATCGGCCTGTCCATCCGCGTGCAGGAGATCATTCTATCGTAATGCATTCATGCAGATGGCCTGCAGGAGCGAAGCTTGCGAGGTAACAGGGCGGCGTTGCCGTCTTAGGTTGTTAGGCGGTCAGCTGAAATTGGCGCAACACCTGCGACCCTCAGGCTTCGCAGCGGACTTACTTCACCTTTAATCTCTATGCGTATATCGCCGCTGGTTAGGTCATAGTTGCGCAGGGTCAGTGCCTCCCGATTGTCGGCGAAAATCTCGATGACCGACCCGTCCATCCAAAATTGCACGAACGACAGGCTGGCCGCATCAGGCGCAAGCTCAATGACTTTATCGCCGATGGTAAGGGCAGGCTTTGCAGCATTACCGTTATAGGCAATGCTGAACAGCGACGAGGCACGACCGTTGGCATGGACTTCAAACGCGAATGGTTGAGCCCCTGGCTTGAAGGTGCAGGCAACTAAGCCGGCCCGATTGCGGATCGGGTGACGACCAAGCCACTCCGCAGTGACTACTGCATCCGGACGCCCGGTGGAAAGTGTGCGCGCATTCTGGCATAGCTGCTCAACCTCAGGTACGACTTCCATGCGCAGGGTGTTATCCGGGCCGATAGAGAGTACCCGCGGCAGCGCCATGCATCCCGCCCAGCCGGCCTGGATCAGTTCAGCGTCAGCACGACGCTCCTGGATCCATCCCCAGAGAATGCGGCGCCCCTTCGCATCAACCATACTCTTCATCGCGTAATAGGCGCCGTGATCGAGCAGGCCGCGTGTCTCCATATGGAACTTCATTTCTTTCTTATCGAGAACGCCAATCTCCCAATACACCTTGCCCTCGGTTGAGTAGAGCAGGACATGCTTTTCGTCCAGCGGGAAAAAATCCGGGCACTCCCACATCTCGCCCGTGGCCACCGGGTTGACCTGGCTGCCGCCATTCCACTTGCCTTGCGCGAGAGGGTGCAGGTAGGTCCACTCACGACCATTTTCCGACGTATAAAGCAGCAGCGCGCCACCCACTTTGGTAAAGCCGGAACCAACACCGAGATACCAGGTTTCGCCATCTTTCCATGGGCATGGATCGCGAAAGCCGGTCACTTTCATACCTGCGGGTGGAGTTGCAATCACCGGCTTGTCCAGCTTTTTCCACGTACGAAGATCATCATCGAGAGCGGTAGCAAGACACTGCACTTCGCGCGTGCCTTCGCCACGGATGGTCTCTTCTTCAGGTGAGCATTTCGTTACGCCGGTATAGAGGATGCTGGCGCGATCACCATCGGGCAGAACACTGCCGGTAAAGCAGCCATAGGCGTCGTAGCTGCCGGCTGTCGGCGTAAGCGCCAGCGGCTGATGCTTCCAATACACCATGTCCGGGCTGGTCGCGTGGTTCCAGTGCATGTCGCCCCACACGGCCGCTCCAGGATTGTATTGGAAGAACATGTGATACTGACCGCGATGGAAGCGCGGTGCGCAGGGATCATTCATCCAGTTATGACGCGGCAACAGGTGGAACTGCGGACGAAGTGGATCATGTGCCAGCTTCTGTTGCAATTCTGCTGACAGAGCGTCGGGCAGCGACGTCTGTTGCCCGGCGAGCGTGCCGCGAGCAGCATAGACTGCAGTGGATGCGAGCGATGCGGCAATGAATTTGCGACGATCCATGAGCACCTTAGCGGCTTCTGACCAAGCAGAAATCCGCTCCGATGAGGGTAACAGTTTGATGCAAAAAGATGGGCCGCTTCTCGGATCTATGCCCGGAGCGGCCCCTTGCAGCAGTGGAATCGATTAGAAGTGGAAGCCCACCTCGGCTGTCATCGCACGCGGCGTCACATAGTGCGTGCCACTGAAGGTCGATAGAAAGTTGTAAAGGGCATACTTGTTGGATAAGTTGACAGCGGTCAGACGAAGACTCCACTTGTTATGCTCGCCGCCAAAGAGATTGTCATCTCCTACCGACGCGTCAAACAGACTGCGCGGCTGCACACGCGGGGGATTCTTATCATCGTTCTCTGTGCCCGGGGCCGGAATCTTCAGCAGGGTAGACGTCAACTGGGAAGCCAGGCAGACGGATGGCAGGGGGGTTGTTGGCGTGGCCTTGACGCCGTTGCACACAAGTCCTGCCTCAAATTCTTCATCCGCCGTAAAGCTGCTCAGGTTGATGGCAGGCTGACCATCCAGCGTCGTCGAGAAGCTGCCGCAGCTACTATTCGGATCGGTCACGTTGTAGCAAGGAGCCGCAGCCGCAACCAGGCCGCTGTCATAGTGCCAGTTGAAGCCGATCCAGGGACTGCGCTTGCCCGGAATCTGGTACTGCAGATTGGTCGACTCGTTGAACTTCTCATCGTGATCAATGCGGAATGGATAGCCGCTCTGCCCGACGGTTGCGCCTGCTCCCGCAGCCTGTGGCGGGAAAAAACGCGCGGCTACCGAAGACAGCACGATGAACGCTGAGAAGCCGTGCAGTTCGGTAAAGTCCGCGCGTGCCGCTACTCCTGGAACCTTCGAGTTATGCCAGTCGATAGGAAAGGTAATCGGCGTATTGCCGAGTACGCTGAAATCGAAAGCATTGTGGGTGTACTTCCAGATGTAGTCGCCGCTGAGAACTACATGGCGTCCCAACCCCTGCTGCAGACCGGCATGAAATTCATTGCGGAAGCCCGGTTGCTCGGTGGTGGAGACACCCGGCGAGCAAAGCAGCAGCGGACTCAGCACTGCGTTCCCGCAGCCTTCGCTAGACAGCACCAGGTTCTCATTGAACGGCGTTTCCAAGGTACGCGCGTAGGACGTACGCAGCACTGTATTGGTCTTGCTGATCGTGTAGGAGAGACCTAGTCTCGGCTCCGCCTGGCGCGCAACCGTGAGACCGTTATAGAGATCGCCGCGAATGCCGACATTGAAAAGCCAGTTACCCGTTTTGATCTGGTCTTCGACATAAAGCGCCAGTTCTTTCACGTCTGTACGGCCATGGTACCCATACTCTGTTCCTCCGCGCGTCAGATCATACGGCAGCAGGACAGGGAGAAAGCTCGCGTTGGGCAGATCGCCGGCAGCGGCGCATTGGGACGGATCAGTGAAGCCGCTTACTGCAGTGCCGCTCGCATCCACGCAGGGCGAGTTGAACGTGGGGTTGACGACACCGAGCGTGTCATTCTCGCGGAGAAATGTCTGCGAATAGAAGGCGCCGGCCTTTGCCGTTTGAATGCCCTTGCTATAGCTAATGTCCGCATGGCCGCCTGCATTGGTCAGCGTACGCACCTGTGCGATGGTTTGTGACTGGATCGGGCCAAAATCAGCAAATGGATTCTGACTGGGATAGTAGTTATAGGCATCCTTGCGGATATACGGCCCGAAGTTGAAAACCGATGTAGTGCCAATCACGCGCGTATAGGTCGGAGCGATATCAAAAGTTTCGATCTTCGAATGCTGGTCTGTGGGACTAAGAGCAGCCGCCGTGATAGGGTCCGGTTTCCCTTCGTTCAGGTTGTCATAGGTATTCGGCGTCTGAAACCACGAGCGACTGTAGTTCAGGTTCAGGTGAACAGAGTCCGTCGGCGTAAGCTGATCGTCCATGCGGTCAAAAAGGTTCTGTTCATTACCCTTGTCGTGGAAGACTGAAAATTCCGGGGCATCGAGAAAGCGGCCGGTGTTCAGTCCGTCAATCTCGAAGAAGTTGCCCCAGTTGTCACCGCCGTAGCCAACGTCGATCCCGCCGGCGGTTGAACCAAAGCTTCCGTACGAAGTCGTAATGCTCCCGGTTGGCTTCTTTTCACCCTGGCCGGAGCGCGTGGTCACTTGAATGACCAGACTGGTTTTATCGCCATATTCCGCCGGCGGCGCACCGGCTATGACCTGGATGGACTGGATGGAGTTCGAAGGAATCTGGTTGGAGAAGACCTTGCTTTGCTGATCCGTGATCGGTTGACCGTCAACCGAGAACGAATTTGAGGCATGATCGCCAAGCCCGTGGAACAAGCCATTGGAATCCGCCGCAACTCCCGGCGACGACAGCGTGACCAGCGAACTGACTGAGGACGACTGGCTCTCGACCGGTAGTCTGTCAATGGCGGCTCGATCCAGATCAGTATGCATCCCCGTGTCATTCTCAACGGCGCTGCTTCCCTGCACAGTGATGGTAGTGGCAGCGCTGGCGACCTGCAAGCTCACATCCAACGACAGACCTACCGGGGAACGAACATCGGTATCTTTGACCGTAGAGTTGAAGCCGGGAGCGTTAATGGTCAGGTGATAGGTATTAAATGGCAGGTTCGTGAACTGATAATGGCCGCTGCTGTCGGTCGTGGTAGATCGCGAAAGTCGGCTGACGGTATTCTGCAGGGCCACGGTTGCGCCGGGGATAATGGCGCCTGATCCATCCGTTACGGTGCCTTGTATGCTGCCGGAGGTGCTTTGCGCGAGAGATGGATGTAATGCTGCAGAAAACGCGACGACAACGACAGCAGCGGGTGCCCTGAGAAGCAAGGATCGAAATACCATGGAGATCTCCAGAAAATTGCCAGGCTGGGAATTGAAGGCGCGCCGTCTGGCGAAGCAGGCTGGCTCAGAAGCTGACGACGCGGTCAGGAACTCTAGCTTTTATCTGGAGAATGGAGGCGGACGGATGAATGCGGTGACGACGACAGCGACCGATCCAGGACTGACTTCTCCGCTCGAGACTCGTTCGATCAGCCGCAGCACATAGGCCGTCATCCATGTCGGCTGTACATCGATGGCAACATGGGCTGACGCGCAAAGCTGGCAGTGCGATGCGTCAACTGGGGTGTCCGGATGACTGTGAGTCACTTCCACCGTCATAAACACCGCCAGTACCACGCACAGGAGCACGGCCAGCAACTTGCCAAATTGGAGTTTGTTCGTCAATGTAGGGAAAGGGCCTTGCAAGACCTTCCCTTTAATCATGCGGGAGTTCATGCCTCAGGTCAAACCTGCACGTCCTACAGCCTCTCCACTACAAACAAAGCAATCGTTCCTTGGGGGCGCGCATGGCTGCCAGTGGCGCAGGATGCAAAAGGCACAGACGTGAACCTGTAACCTGTGAGAGGCTGGAGGGTCCAATGAGCGGATGACGTTATCCGCGGCACCTGCGCCGGAGGCTTGCCCGTAGGCAACACCGTGTAAACACATGACTGAAAAAAACACTCATAATGACAACGCTCCTGCTCCCGTCCAGGCCCCTGAAGCGGCTCGTCAGGATGAAATCTCCAATGGGCAGCCAGCTACGACAGAACCTGTTGCGGCGAAAGCATCAACCCTGCTCACACTCATAAATGCTCCGTCAGGCGAGCCGGTACTAGTGAAAAAACACCGCCTGGCCTCGCGCTGGATGCACTGGATCAACTTTCCCCTGCTCGGCATGATGATCTGGAGCGGCCTGCTGATCTACTGGGCGGATTCAGATGCTGCCAACCAGTACCCGCACGCGCCGTACCGTATCGGGCTCGGTGGGTGGACACTCTTCCGGCTTTTTCCAGACGGCTTTTACACCAGGCTCGGCATGCCTTTCCGCCTGGCGGAAGGCATGGGCTGGCATTTTTTCTTCATGTGGCTGTTCATGCTGAACGGCGTCGCCTACGTCATCTACACAGTTGCTTCGGGTGCCTGGCGCGAGCTCGTACCTAATCGCCACTCCTTTGTGGAAGCTCTACAAGTAACCCTCTACGATCTTCACCTGCGGAAAGAACATCCGCCGGTGCGTAAATACAACGGGGCACAGCAAATTGCCTATAGCGCCATCATTCTGGCGGGTGCCGGCTCTTTGCTGACAGGACTTGCCATCTACAAGCCGGTGCAGCTGCATACCCTGACCTGGCTGCTGGGGGGCTATGAATTTGCACGCTTCCTCCATTTCTGGTTGACCATGGGTTATGTCGTTTTCTTCATCATTCACGTTCTCCAGGTAGCCCGCGCCGGGTGGAACAATTTCCGCAGCATGGTGACCGGGTATGAATTGCAGAATCCTGCCGAGGGGTCGAGCAGTCATGTCTAAGCCTTTGCTGGATGACGCAGCTGTACTTACCGGGGATGCGGCACGAGCGGAGATGCGACGCAAGTCACGCCGCGGCTTTATCACTGGCGGCGTCGCCGCAGCTGCCGCCTATGGTGCGTGGCACTGGATACGCTACAGCCCGCAGTTGGATGGCGTGCAGAAACCCTTGAGGGCCGCGCTCAACTTTAATTCCGAAGTCTCCCGTCATGTGCTCGGTGACACCGGCCTGGCACCCACTTTTCCCGTCAGT
Source organism: uncultured Acetobacteraceae bacterium (assembly GCA_964658035.1). Taxonomy (GTDB): domain Bacteria; phylum Acidobacteriota; class Terriglobia; order Terriglobales; family Acidobacteriaceae. The sequence continues at coordinate 8,584 of CAZZXL010000130.1, read as the reverse complement.
AAAGCCGTCCAGAATGTGCGCCTGAATGGCAATATCGGCATTGATCCGGTACTTAAGCTGGACACTTGGAAGCTGCAGGTAACCGGTTTACCGTCGGCAAAGTCATCTTCACAATACGTGCCGGACGTGAACACTTATAAGCAGGAAGAAGACAAAGCCTTGATGGATCAGGACCCTGAGGCGGATGCGTACGGCAGTACAGGCAGCAGCCTTGATGGCGAAGATGAACCACCTGAGCCTGAGGCAGGTTTACTGCTGACCCTTGAGCACATCCGCGCCCTGCCGCACGTCGAAATGGTGACGCAGTTGAAGTGCATCGAGGGCTGGAGTGAGATCGTGCACTGGGGCGGTGCGCGCTTCAGCGACTTTGTGGCAGCGTACCAGAAAGACATTACCGCTCTGCCCAAGTATGTCGGGCTGCAAACTCCGAATCGCGAATACTACGTCGGCTTGTTCAAGGCAGACGCTTTCCATCCCCAGACCCTGCTTTGCTACGAGATGAATGGGCAGCCGCTCTCCCGTGAACATGGCGCCCCCCTGCGCCTGGTGACGCCCCTGAAGTATGGCATCAAGCATTTAAAGCAGGTGGGCAAGATCAGCTTCACCAACGACAAGCCGGCGGATTACTGGGCGGAAAATGGCTACGATTGGAATGCTGGCCACTGATCGAAAATAAAAAGCCCGGCATGGACCGGGCTTTTTATTGGTTGCTGCAGAACCAAACTACCTTGGTCCGCCACCCATCATGTGATGAACGCCTACGTCGTAGCCGCGGCGGAAGCCGGCGCGATAATCGTGCCGTAAACGGCCTCCGACATTGGGATGGCGGTACTCATCCCGATTGTTAACGTTCGGTGGCCGATGATTCTCGAAATCCTTGCGGGCCCCTTCGATGCCATCGTGAAAACCGCGCCGCATCACATCATTCTGGATATCCTGCGGTGGCCCGTCCCAACCGCCCTGGCCGTAGCCCTGCGGTGGAGGTCCCTGCGGTGGGCCGTATTGCGCGTGCATCAATGCGGGTGCGCTGAGCATGAAAACTGCCAGAGTCGAAGTTGCCAATCGTTTCAGGATCATCATGTTTTGTGTTCCTTCCCTGCCGATACATCCGGCCACCCGTTGAGACACCGGAATGGGAGTAGATGTTGCTCTCCTTCCGCATTTCTTCAAAACTGCCGCCAAAGATCAGCCAGCATCCACGTCAGAGCTTGTAACCACTCATCCTACGGGTTGATCCAGCCGCCGTCCGGCTCGGCCAGCCAGGATGCCTCATCAGGGCCCCATGTACCCGGTTTATACACACAAATCTGCGGAGGCGTCTTAAGGATCGGATCAAGGATGCGCCAGGACTCTTCGACATAATCTTCGCGGGCGAAGCGCTGCTGGTTGCCGTTCATCGCATCTACCAGCAAACCCTCATAGGGCAGGATGCTGTCAGGGGAATCACGCTGCGTCGCGATCAGCGCTACCTGCCGACCCTTCAATTCTTCGCCGGGTGCACGCACCGATGCGTCGATCTCAATGGTCACGTTCGGACTCACACGAAAGCGGACGTTATTCGGCGGCGGGGGCTGCATGCTGAAGATGGCCGGGGGTTGTCGAAGACGCACATTCACTTCCGTCGCTGTAGTCGCCAGCATTTTGCCGGCACGGACGTAAAACGGTACCCCCTTCCAGCGCCAGGAATTGATTTCGAGTTTCATGGCAACAAAGGTTTCGCGCTTGGAGTCGGGCTTGACGCCCGGCTCATCCAGGTAGCCCTCAAACTGGCCCAACACCACATTCTTCAGCTTCAACTGCACCGCGCGCAGCACCTTTACCCGCTCATCGCGAAGTGGTTCGACCCCAGTACCCTGGGGTGGCTCCATTGCCACATTACTGAGCAGTTGCATCACATGGTTCTGCATCACGTCACGGATAGCGCCGGTTTCATCGTAGAACGCACCGCGTCCTTTTACGCCGAACTGCTCGGCCATGGTGATCTGCACGCTCTCAACATAATTGCGGTTCCAGATGGGCTCGAGAAAAGCATTGGCGAATCGAAAAAAGATCAGATTTTGTACGGCATTCTTGCCCAGGTAGTGATCGATACGGAAAACATCTTTTTCATCAAAGGCACTTAGTACCAGTTTGTTGAGAGCTTCCGCAGTCTCTAGATCATGGCCAAAAGGCTTTTCAAAGACGACGCGCGCGCCGTCAGCGCAGCCTGATTCCTGCAGCTGGCTCAGTACTTTTTCAAAAAGGCTCGGCGGGATCGCGAGATAGTGAATCGGGTGTTTGGCGTCGCCAAGTTCCCTGCGGACCTGGCGGAAGGTTTCGATGTCAAGGTAGTCGCCGTCTACGTAACGCAGGGCCGATTCGAGCTTGGCAAATGCCGCGGTGTCGTAGCCGCCATGCTGCTCCACGCTGTCTTTCGCGCGGGCCTTTAACTGCTCCAGGTCCCAGTCAGATTTGGCAACGCCGATAACCAGCGGGGGCAACTTGCCATGCTTGGCCATGCGCTGCAGGGAGGGGAAAATCTGCTTATAGGCAAGGTCACCCGTTGCACCAAAAAAAACCAGGGCGTCCGATTTTGCCACACTCATTGACTTCTCCTTACTCGATCAGCACGTTCAGGCTGTGACGCAAGGCCACCATGCATATCCCCGCTTGTGCAGCACTGCTTTACAAGTATTCCATAGCTGGGAGGCCTATCTGGTAGGATGCGCCGGCTATCGCGGCGACGTTTCATTCCATAGAAATGCCAGGATATCGGCGTAGTCCTGCACCTGCTGATCCACGGAAACACCGGAGCTATGGCCGCCCTTCAAGCTGTAATGCAGCAGGATCGGCCGGTTGCCGCCGTTAGCAGCCTGCACTTCTGCCGTCATTTTGCGGGCGTGCAGCGGGTCGACGCGCGTGTCATTGTCGCCAGTGAAAAACATGACCGCCGGAAACTTGGTACCCGCCTTTACATTCTGGTAGGGCGAATATTTCGCAAGGTATTCATAATCCTTCGCGTTGTCGGCGGACCCGTACTCCGTCGTCCACAGCTTGCCGAAGAGAAAGTTCTGGTACCGCAGCATGTCTAGCAACGGATAGCCGCAAACGATGGCGCCAAACAGATCGGATCGCTGGGTCATGGCCGCCCCCATCAACAAGCCGCCGTTCGAACGACCCCAGATCGCCAGCTGCTGTGCATTGGCGTAATTGTTGTCGATCAGGTATTGCGCCGCTGCTTCAAAGTCGTCAAACACATTCTGCTTGTGCTCGAACATGCCGGCTTTGTGCCAGTCTTCGCCGTACTCGCCGCCGCCGCGCAGATTGGGCAGCGCGAACAAGCCGCCCTGCTCCATCCACCAGGCATACATGGAACTCCACCCCGGCGTGTAGCTGACGTTGAAGCCACCGTAACCGGTCATCAGCAGCTGCGTTTTACCGTCCTGCTTCCAGCCTTTCTTGCCGGCCAGGAACATGGGGATTTTCGTCCCATCTTTTGAGGTGTAGAAGACTTGCCTTACCTCGTACTGCGACGTGTCGAACGGCAGCTTGGGCTGGGCAAACACATCGCTCTTCCCGGTCTTCGCGTCGTAGCGATATACAGTTGGCGGCACGTTGAAGGAATCGAACGTGTACACCCCTACCATGGCGCGTGGTCGACCATGGGCAACACTTCCTGCACCGATGCCGGGATACTTCAATTCGCCGGTCTGCCGGCCGTCAAAAGAGTAGATCGTGGTCACGTCTTTCACGTCTTCCAGGCGATCAACAAACAGCCGGCCGCCGAGGATGCTGGATGACTGGATCACATTCGCGCTTTCTGGAATGACCGTCTTCCAGGTGTCCGGAGACGTACCGCCGGCGGCACCGTAATCGGCTTTCAGAATGCGGTACTTGGGCGCCTTGTAGTCGGTCTGCACGTAGAAGGTGTCGTCCCCGGCGTCGAGCAGGGTGAAGTGGTTATCGATGCCGTAGACGAGCGGTACCACGGGCGCGTCCGGCTTGCGCAGATCCTTAAGCAGGATGTCTTCCCGCGTAGCAGGGACGCCGCGGCTGATGGTGAGAATAAGATAGTGGCCGTTGTCGCTCGTGCTGACGCCTACTAACTCCAGCTCGCCTAACTTCTCACCCTTGTACTCCTTGCCGAAGACCATCGCGTCGGCAGCCTGCGGTGTTCCAAATTTGTGGAAGTACACAACCGTGCCTTCGTGTGTAAAAAGAGCATAGTAGAGGCCACTTTTGTCCGGGCTTACCTGCACGCCGAAGTAGCGATCGTTCTTTAATGTGTCCGGGAACGCCTTGCGCGCGGCAACATCGTAGACGTGAATTTCGCCTTCATCCGCACCGCCCTGCCGGATGCTGTACACCAGCAGAGAAGCATCCTGCGTCACATCGTCAATGCTCACTGAAGTGTTTTGATCAGCACTTAACGTTTTTGCATCGACCAGTAGCTCGTCTTTGCCCTGCCAGCCGTTGCGCAGGTAAATCGAACCCTGATTTTCATCGGCAAGCCGCTTCTTGAAAAAATATTGTTCGCCCTCGATGATCGGGGCTGAGTAGGAATCCACATGCTCCAGCCCAGCCAGTACCTCCACAATGCCGGCACGATTTTTTACCTGCGAAAGATAGGCGTCGGTGTACTTGTTCTGCTCGCCGATCCATACGCGTGTCGCAGGGCTTTTCTGGTCTTCAAGCCAGCGATAGTCATCGGTGACCTTGTGGCCATGCAGATCATCTGTGACGGGCTGTTTCTGCGTCACAGGGGGAGCCGGCAGCGTGACGCCATTGCCTCCTGCCACCTGCGCCTCCGCGGATAAAGTAGGAGTGAATGCGGTCGTCATCATCAAAACTCCGGCCAGCACGTATGTGCTGTTTTTCTCCAGCAGGTTCCTGTTGCTGCGAATCATTGAAGCTCTCCGTCAATGTGTTTGAACGTGTTGCACTTGGTAGAACCTGCTTCCCACGGGGTCTGTTAGCCAGGCCCTAAGCCTTCAGCGGCTCTGTTGCCGCCCGGGTCCAGAATTTGTACGTGCGCTCGGAGATACTGTTTTTCCCCGCATCGCTCACGTATACATCCTGCAGCGCCTTCCACAGGGCCTGAGCTTCTGCCTCCAGGCCAAGTACACGAAGCGACCGCAGCATGCGTGTCAGCCGCAGATGGTTATGATTAGCCGGGGTCAGCCAGTTGGCCGAACGCTTCTCGAAATTCGCTGCCGGCACAATTGCTTCCCCCGCCGGCGCGAATCCATAGAAGGTAAGCATGCGTGCCAACGAACTCCGCAGCGCCTCCTGCAATTTCATGTCATTGTGGAAAGCGCTGATAGTCGGTTTGTCGAGGACCGGCGCGAACGGATTCGCCATACTCTTCTCAGGCAGTGGAAACAGCCATTGGATAAAGTCGTGGACACCTTCAATTTCGCTGTCAGGCCATGCAAGAATTTCAGGCAGACGCCAGCCACTACCGCTGCCGCCCGTTCCCCGGTAAAAGTCTAAAATCGCGCTCATGTCGTACTGTGATGCTACTAGAGCGTTTCATTCAGGTGGCGTCTCCGGCGGTCGCCGAGTGGTCCTTTCTTGAAGAAGAGGTCGCGGCAAGTACGCTTACCCTTGGAGCCCCTGGCCGCAGGCTGCAACTACACTTGAGCGAGCAGGGTTCTCATGAGCAAACAGGGTGTGGAAGAACAGCTCGCGGCGATCCAGAAACTGCGTGGCTCCCCGGACGCCCCAACCGACGACATCAGTGAACAGGTAAGAGCCTACCTTCAGCAGAGAAACAATCTGGTGGTCGCGCGGGCAACGGACGTTGCCCGTGAGCGCGGGCTGCGAATGCTCGTGCCAGAGCTTCGCTCCACCTTCCAGCGCTTTCTCGACGCGGGCGAGAAGAACGACACCGGGGCGAAGAAAAGCATTGCCAAAGGAGATAAATCCTTAAAAAGCGATCCGCAATGCTGGGCGAAGAATGCGCTCAGTAAGGCACTCCACCACCTCGGTTGTGACGATGCGGGCCTTTTCCTCCAGGGCATGCGTACTCACCAGTACGAGCCGGTCTGGGGAGGCCAATCGGACGTAGCCGGCACTCTGCGCTCGAACTGTGCGCATGCGCTGGTCGATTGCCACGAACTGACCCACCAGGCTACCCTGCTGCACCTGCTCGAACTGGTTGCCGACAAAGACAAAGCGGTGCGCAACGAGAGCGTACGCGCCATTGCGGCTGCCGGTGGCGATGGCGCCATCCTGCTGCTGCGCATGCGCGCCCTGACTGCCGCCGGCGAACCATTGGAGAGCCGCCCCGAAATCATGGGCACCTGCTATGCGGCACTGCTTTCGCTAGAGGGTGTGGTCGCTGTCCCCTTCGTTGCCCGGTTTCTGCAGGAACAGGATGACTGCAGCGCGGAAGCTGCTCTCGCGCTTGGAGAGACGCGCACACCCGCGGCCCTCGAAGCGTTGCTGGCCTGCCTTCAAGCCCCGGCAGAGAGCAGCAAAACGCGGTCATGGCGGCCTCAACCGCACCTGGAACCGGCCTTCGCCGCAGCCCTGCTGACTGGCATTGCGCTCACTCGCCATGCGAAGGGAATCGACACGCTGATTGCACTTGTTGCCACGGAGTCGGCCCTCGCCGAACCCGCTCTTGAAGCTATGGCAACTGCTAACTTTAGCAACGAGGTGCGGGAGCGCCTGGCGGCAGCTATTCAAAAAACCGAGGGCACACGCATTCGTCTCAGTTATCAGGCCCTGTTTCCTCACTGAGGCAGGTTCTTGCCCGGTTAGCGATTCATCCTGCGTCCCGGCACGGACTATGCAAGGCTGAGCCTTGCATGGCTCCCAACGCAACGGCCGTTCTTGGAGGCTTTAGGCTTACTGACTTGTATAAGAGACAGAATGAATCGCTAGAGCATTTCTCCGGTTGATCAGCCCTACAGGCATCTTGAGAGTTGGCCGTTCCCTGGCGGAAGCCCAGTCGAGAGCGGTCCTCTGGCGTACACCTGCGGTAGAACTGCTCTAAGCCGAAGTTATGTGCATTAGAGATTTCGAAGCCCGCGCCTGTTTCGTTTTGGTTTCAGTCGGGCTCTACACCCTCAAGAGAAAGGTGAAAGACAGTGCCACGTCCGACGGCGCTCCGCACCCGCATAGACGAACCGCACTTCTTCATGATCTCAAGACTGAGCCAAAGCCCAAGTCCATTCCCGGCAGCACCCTTGGTTGTGTAGAACGCACCAAGCTGTTGTGTGTGACAGAGAGACGAACCTGATCGAAAGCTCAAACTTGACCATACATTTTGCGGCGAAGCTCAAAGTAACCTTAGAACGATTACTTGGTGACATTGCTTGCTTACCCACATATGACTCGAGCGAGGACCGTTCCCACAAGACAGCATGGCTTAGTCAGTGCTCGATCACTTAGAAAGAGCTTGCCTCAAAAACGACGAGTTTGTAGAGGCCGTCGGTGACAATTCCAATTGATCCGCTTGCATCGGATCCTGCGAGACCCACCACAGTACGACGCCGATCGCTTTCCATTTTGACTGGTCACTCACATCTACCGGCAAATATTTGTGATTGACAGAGATGAGAATGTCCGACGAGAAGAGCCTCTTAAAGCGTGCGACTTTGAAGCCCAGGTCCCGATGAGAAAAGAGCGTGAGCTTTCCATCCAGCTCCGCTCGTTCGATGACGGCTGTATCGATCACGATAATGGTCCCGGACGGGATGAGCGGCGCCATCGAGTCACCGATAACTTTCATGCTGATCATGTCGTCCGGATGCGGACACCATCGTAGCGGTGCCATGAGGACATCCTCAACCTCAGATTGAGCAAGGGTTATGGGATTAGGTGGTGGCATGAGACCTCCATAAGCGGTCACATTGAGCAGCGGCAATACGACTGCGGTTACTGCATCCGTGATTACCTTACTTGACAGTTTTTTGGTCGTGACGATGTTGAAGTCTTTCAGGCTCACCTGCATCGATGAACCATTAATGCGAAGGTTCATATCGGCGAATTTTTGCGGATCGATGCCCGCCCGCTCCCAGAAGTAAATGCCTTCTGGAGAACCGGCCAGATTCCCGAGTGCGACGTATGCGCCACTGGTAGGTTCATGGCTCCCTTTAATCCATCGCGTCATCGTCGGCGGCGAGACACCGAGACGTTCCGCCAGTTCTGATTGTGATATTCCCAGCTTTTTCAGCAATCGTTTCAACCGGATGGACCACTCCGGTTTGACGCCTCCTGTGGTTATCATTGACACTCCAGTGGTCATTTTCAGCGATGAAATTTCTTCAATAAAATCAATAACATGCGGCCAACACCGCATATTTTATTAGCATCTTTGGTGCATGGCATAAAACCTGCAAAGATCCCAAAAAAGCCACGTTCATCACGGAAAAACTACTGGTGATGAAGCGCGACAAAGCAGACGCACATTCGGCGGGAGAGAACTCTCAACCGGCCGGGCCAGGTAGTCAGCCAGAATCCTTATTAAAGGATGGCTGTGCCTTTTACAGGCTATTTCGAAGGTAGTCCTAAGCGTACGGAAAGACCAGAGAGCTTCGCGTGAGGTATGAGAAGGGGGAGGCGATGGCAGAGCACACATCACACAGCACACAGC
>CAZZXL010000129.1:0-14964 GCA_964658035.1 uncultured Acetobacteraceae bacterium | reverse complement strand
CTGGGTGTCGTCGAATTCAAGCAGGGACACTTCAAGTATGCGATCCCAGCGTTCAAGAGCGTAGCGAGGATGGAGCCAGAAGATAAGCGGTCCACTGTATTGCTAGGGATGAGCTACTACGGTCTACGCGATTACGCGTCTGCCTTGCCCTACCTTCGGATCGCCAGCCAGAACGATCCTGGGAACCTTGAGCTGCGCAATACGCTCGCGCAGAGTTGCTTGTGGAGCAAGAAGTACGATTGCGCGATGGAGGCGTTCCGAAGCATTGTTGCGACCAATCCAGACGCCGTACAAGCCCACATGCTTTTGGCCGAAGCGCTCGACGGAATGGATAAAACAGAGGATGCGATTGAGGAATTACAAACCGCGTCTACTGTCTCGTCCAGTGAACCGGTTCTTCACTTTGAATTAGGTTATCTCTATTACAAAAAAGGCGAATACGACAAAGCTGTACCGGAGTTCCAACTGGAATTGAGAAACAATCCTGGTTATGCTCAAGCCTACTTGTATCTGGGAGATATTGCGCTACGTTCAAACGAGAACGAAGACGCACAACAAGAGCTGAAGAAGGCGCTGCAGCTGCAAGGCGATCTACGCATTGCTTATATGGATTTAGGAACCATCTATGCTTCAGAGAGCAAGGCTGAGGACGCGATCGCTGCGTTTAAACATGCTGTAAAGCTGGATCCTACCCAGCCTGATGCTCACTACCGCCTCGCTCGACTTTATTCCCTCTCCGGCCAGAAGCAGAAGGCCTCAGCGGAATTTTCCAAGACAAAGGAACTGCACAGCAAATCCGACGACTCGCTGATCCAGAAGGTATCAGGCGGTGGTCCCCAGGCCGGAGTCCACTAGATATGGCAGGCAAAGACCCGGGCGGTCTTTCGCGGCGGGAGTTCCTCTGGCTGACCGCGGCATCGACCATCGCGTGGGGCCAGGGTGTGACCACTCGCAACTTGAAGCCTCTGCCGCGCGGTAAACCGTCCGGACTTCCCTTTCCCGCTAGATTCACAGATATCGCCATACAAGCGGGGCTGACGCATGCCGTGATCTATGGAGGAGCCACAAGCAAGAAATACATCTTCGAGACAGTTGGATGTGGTGTCGCGTTTCTTGATTTCGACAACGACGGCTGGTTGGATATTTTGGTGCTGTGTGGCACCCGCACGGAAGCTCCCGCGCCCGATGCGACGAACAGGCTGTATAAAAACAATCGAGACGGCACTTTCACCGATGTTACTGAGAAGGCGGGGCTGGTGCATACCGGATGGGCGAGCGGAGTGACCGTCGGTGATTATAACAATGATGGCTTTGAAGATATCTTTATCACTTATTACGGACAAAACGTACTTTACCGCAATAATGGTGACGGCACGTTTACTGATGTCACTAAGGAAGCCGGACTCAGCTATGAAGGTAATCCGCGCTGGGGATCTGGCTGCACCTTCCTTGATTACGACCGCGACGGCCACCTCGACTTATATGTAGCCAGCTATGTTGACCTGCATCTTGATCAAGTCCCCAAACCCGGCGCAAACCCATACTGCAATTTTAAGGGGGTTCCGGTAAACTGCGGTCCGCGCGGCCTGGCGATGCCGCGTAACTACCTGTACCGCAACCAGGGCGATGGCACCTTCAGGGACGCGTCAGAGGTTACCGGCGTGGCCAGGGCTCAGCGCACGTACTCGATGACAACGGTGGCCGCTGATTTCAGCGGCGGTGGCTGGAGCGACATCTATGTCGCCTCGGATTCCACGCCAAGCCTTTACCTGCGCAACCGGCACAACGGGACTTTTTCCGAAGAAGGTGCAGAGCGGGGCATTGCTTTCAGCGCGGATGGCGCCGAGCAGGCTGGTATGGGCGTAGCCGTCGGCGATTACAACCTCGATGGCAAACTCGACATATTCAAGACACATTTCTCCGACGACACCAACGTGCTCTATCGCAATGACGGCAGCGGCCAGTTCACCGATGTCACGATCCCTGCCGGTTTTGGCGTCGAGACCCGCTATACCTGCTGGGGAGCCGGCTTCGCAGACTTCGACAATAATGGCTGGCCGGACCTCGCTGTCGTGACGGGCTCCGTCTACCCCGAGGTTGAAGCGCAATTTCATGACTATCCGCTGAAGACGCCAAGATTTATCTTCCGCAATCTCGGCTCTGGCAAGTTCGAGGAACTCATCGATGAAGCCGGTCCGGGAATCTCCACCCCCCACTGCAGCCGCGGGTGCGCTTTTGGCGACTTCGACAACGATGGCGATGTCGACATGGTCGTGATCAACTTGAATGAACCTCCCTCGCTGCTCAGGAACGATGTGACAGGCAATGGCAACTGGTTGAAGGTCTTGCTGGTCGGAACAAAATCAAACCGCAGCGCGATCGGTTCGACCGTCATCACGAACTATGGCGGCAGGATGCAGGCCCAGGCAGTCCTGGCGCAATCCAGCTTCTATTCAGTGAACGATCGCCGTCTCCATTTCGGACTGGGCCTGAGCAAGCAGGCTGATCTCGAGGTGCGCTGGACGAATGGCCTGGTCGAGCGTTTTCCGGCGGTGAAAGCAAATCAACTTGCCACAATTACAGAAGGCAAAGGCATCTCTATATCCGGCCTGCCGACCATGGAGAAAGCAAGACGGTAACACTCCCTGGTTCGCGCCAAAACAAAAGGGTGCCATGGCAATAAGCCTGGCACCCCTGCTCACAGGTTAATGGTCTAGAAGTGGATTTTCGCTCCCAGTTGCAGGGTCCGAGGATCATAAGTCGAGGTGACCTGGCCGAAGTTCGCATCCCCTGTATTTGCATCGATGGCGTTAAATTGCGTGTGATTGAACGTATTGAAGGATTCAAATCGCAGTTCGAGGCCGGGACCGCCTTCTTTGGGTGAAAGCGGCACCGTCTTGAAGAGCGACAGGTTCCAGTTCTGCAATCCCGGCAGCCGGACAGCGTCTTTGCCTGCACTGCCAAAGCCTGCATTTGCTCCGTTTGCATTGTTTACCCATGGAGCGACCGGCGCAGCGAAGGATGCGGTGCTGAACCAGGCGAGCCGTGTTTTCGGATACTTCACCGGCGCGACCAGGTTAGGACGGTTGGTGGTGCCGCCGCCCAGTCCCAGTGTGTCAGGACCGGTGTAGGTGATGTACTGTGGCGCTCCCGTGTGCACGGCAGTGATGCCGGAAATCTCCCATCCACCCAGGCCGGTGCGTTCGAGAAAGCTGCCGTTGTGTTGGAAGAACGGCAGAGCATAGATGTAGCTTGCGTTGAAGATATGTCGCTGGTCGAAGGTTCCGGATCCACGGTCGTAAGCGGTATTGAATGGATTGGAGACGGCGTTTAGATCGCTGCTCACCTGATCAATTTCATGCGAATAGGTGTAGGCGAAAAGCACAGTAAATCCGTGCTTATTTTCAATACGCAGCCCGGCCTGCAGGGCGTTGTAACTGGCATTGGTCGTGGTTTCTTCCTGGTTGATATCGGCAAAGCCGAGATATTGGCGATAGAGATTAGCATTCAAAGCCTGGAGCGTAGTTCCGGGTTTGGTTGCATCCGGCAGTTGGCCGGCAACACCCTGTCGGTCACAATATGGACTACTTGGATTTCCAGGGCAAGTTGAATCAAGATTGCTCAAAGGCAGCGTATTGATATGCCGGTCGTCACTCTGGTGCCAGCCCGTTGTACCGACATATTGCACCTGCGCAATAATCGACGGAGATATCTCCCTCTGGACCCCCAGGCTGAACTCTGAAGTACCAGGATTGGGATAGTTATAGGACAGGCTCGTCAAAGTCGAGGGGAAGGATGGCAGTACGGCAGGCACGGTTCCAGTTGCCGTACTGACGTTGGGATTGGAAAAGTAGACGTTATTCGCGGATGGCTGATAAGCGAAGGGCGGGTCTAAGGCGGCGTTGTAGACGTCGTTACCCTGCACTCGCTCGAAGAATAATCCAAAGCCGCCACGAATGACAGTCTTGCCATCGCCACCCAGGTTGTAAGCGAAGCCAATGCGTGGCTGCCAGCTGTTATAGCTGTTCTTGACAACGCCACGGGGAAAACCATTCACGTTCGCTTCGCGGATACCGTTCAGGTAGAAAGATGCACCATTGAATGAAGTCAACGCTGCCGGGTTCAGAGTACCGCTGCCATCCTTATTGAGCGCATTCGCTGCCGCGGTTGAATCGAAGCCTGTGGGGTAGAAATTTGCGAACTGGTTAAATCGCTCGAAGGCGTGTGGCATGCCGTCAAACCGGAAGCCGATATTCAGCGTCAGTTCAGGAGTAGCGTGGAAGTTATCATTTACGTAGAAGCTGTAGTTGTTATTCACCCAGTGCTTGCCGGCGAGTTCATTCAATTGCGTAAAGCTCGCGGTGTCACCGAGCAGAAAATTCACGTAAGAGTCTTTCGTATAGGTGTTGTTATTGAATACCGCAGTGCCCTGCGTATTGGCTTGCAGTTGCTGGTTCTTGGGGTCGTGCAGCCAGCCAAATCCAAATTTCAACTGATGCTTGCCCCGCGTCCAGGAGAGGTCGTCACGGGTGTCATAGCCCTCGTAGGAATTTTTCCAGGGAAAGTAGGAAGAGGTCCAGTTGGTGCTATAAGGCGCCCCCAGGTCGATCTCAGGCATACGCTTCTGTGCATTGTTTCCGGTGAAGAAAGAGGTTGCCGTCCATCCGGCCGGTTGCACATAAGAGGAACCGGCGCCGGCGATAGGATCGAGATGAATGGTGTTGCCGCTGTAGAGGAAGGCAGTTTCGTTGAGCAGGTTTGCGGAGATAGTCTGGGTCAACTTTACAGTGGCTGACCAGGATGGATTGAGCAAAGTCGAGCCGACCGTAGGATAACTGCCATCGCTCCAAAGCGGCGGATAGTAGGCCTGGCTTGTCTGGTCATGAAGATAGTGGCCCATCAACTGGAGTTTGCTGTTGATGGTGTGATCAATACGAACGACGTCCTCCCGGACGGTGGTCGGCTGAGCGACCGATGAAACATACTGATTGGTGCCCAGGTTTGGGTGGGGGAAAGTATTCTGGTTCAACTCGAGCACGGCATTCTGATCGATCAGATTGGCGGGTATGGTAATGGTGCCATCAGCGTTGGCCGGAATAGGTTGACCCACCACCCAGTTGGCCGGATACATCCCCGATTTCGAAGTAGCTGGAACGATCGGAGCCACACCATTCGACGGAATGGTGTAGTTTAACGATTGTCCCAGGGCGGGAAAATTGGCGGCCGCGATGGTGTTAACAGTCGATGGTGAACTGCCCTGAATGAGCCTCCGCCATTCTTCATTCACAAAGAAGAATGTTCGATTGCGGGAGCTGTCGTAAAGGTGAGGAATCCACAGCGGGCCGCCGATATTGAAGCCGGGTTCATTCAAGCGAAACTCGGGACGGCGCTGACCCGCCAGCTTGGTAAAGTAATTGTTCGCGTCGTAATCCTCGTTGCGATTGAAGTAGTAGGCGCTCCCATGAAAATCATGCCCGCCCTGCTTGAGCACCATCAGGATGACGCCTCCGGAGCCGACGCCATAGTCCGGACCGTAATTACTATCCAGGGTCTGAAACTCGGAAAGCGCGTCGATCGAGGGCAGCGAGCTAAAACAGCCGCCGCAACCGCGATCGTTCAACTCGCCTCCATCCAGCATGTAAACGTTATGACTTGTACGGGTGCCGTTGAAGCTGATGCCGTTAGAAGACGTCAGGGCGTTCACGCCGGCGAAGGCGGGCAGGTTGTTGGCGACGCCAAGCCCGAGAGCGGCCAGTGCAGTCACATTGCGTCCATCGGTCGCTAGTTGGCTCACCTGTTGGCCCGTGATGAGAGTGCTGATGTCGCTGGTCTCTGTCTGCGTCTGGAGAGCGTCCGCGTGGATGGTGACTGTCTGACCCGAGCTTCCGACGGACAGGGCGACATCTTCTTTCAATGTTTGATCCACGTTCAGGTCAATGTCTGTCTTGGTATAACTCTTAAATCCGGAGGCGGAGGCGCCAAGCGTGTAGTGACCGACACCCAGGCTCGGGAAGTCATATAAGCCGGAGGAATTGGACGTCGAAGTTCGTACCTGGCCAGTGCCCATATTAGTGAGCGTGATGGTTACATTTGGCACCACGGCGCCTGAGGGATCAACAACCGACCCGGTAATGGTGGCATTCTCCTGCGCCCACGCTCCAGAAGGCACGCAGAGGACAGCGATGAAGAAGACCCATAGAACAATCAGCGAACGACGCATCCCAACCTCCGAAAATGTATTGCGAACAGCTTCTTTTTCACTCTTGATGTGCAGGTGTTCGATGAAGCCTCTCAGACGGGATTGGCGCTGATTGAGTTCTGCACATTTGCCGCTTACGTTAGGGCCCGCATGTTCAGTAAATGTTTTCTCGGGCTGATGCTACGCAGGCAAATTTACGATTGTCAATAAAATCATTTTTTGCCGATTCTGCTGCCGGCAACGGGAACGCAATCAGCCTGGAACAGCAACGAAGGTAATGAGCAGCAGCGAAGGAATGGATGCTAGCACGAGACGCACAGTGTATGTGCCTGGTTACAAATCGGATTCAACGCCGTAGCACGGAAGCCGGGACATGATCGAGCATCAATACCAGCGATCGGGCCCGGACGTTTTGTTTGTTTCCACGAACGATTCAGCAATTATTCTGAGGTGCATTTTCGACATGGCCCCAGTGCGCGCCAGGACCCGGGCTCCGGCAAGGCGGGCTCGAGAACCAGGCGATGCCGATAGTCACGTTGGCAAACAGGAAGCCCAGGTGGCCATACTGTTTTACAACAATGTCGGTTGAGATGAAGATGAAGGCCATGGCCATCGGTTGGTGCTCTGGTAGCATCGAGTCATGAACGTGGCGATTTCTACCACGCGGCCGTTTCATGCTCCGCTACTCGCAAATGCCTTGGTTGCTCACGGCGCCACGGTGACGATGTACAGTTCAGCGCCTCGGCGTTTCTTCCGCAAAATGGACGCGGGTGTGCGCATGCGGCTGGTGCCATCGGTCTTCCAGGTTGGCATGCATGCCCTGCACTGGCGGCTTTCATCCAACATGCTGCACATGGATTCGGCCATGTATGATCACACTGCCGCACTGCTCCTGAACCCGGGTGACATGTTCATTGGATGGGCGACGGCGGCGCTCGCCTCCGGCCGGAAAGCCAAACGCCGGGGTGCACGGTTCGTGCTCGATCGCGCGTGTCCGCATGTTGATTTTCAGCAGAGTGTTGTCGGTGCCGAGGCGGACAAAGTCGGCGTTACCTGGAAGAAGCAGCCGGCCTGGTTCCTGGAGCGGCAGCTGGCCGAGTATGCCGAGGCCGATACGATTCTTGCGCCGTCGGAGTACACGCGGCAGACTTTCCCTGATGAATTGCGGCAGAAGATTGTAAAAGCGCCTTTGCTGGGTCGCTGCAATTTTCCCGCGGAAGTTTCGTATACACGCAACTCCACCTTTACTGTCGGAGTAGTTGGCGGTCAGCCGCTCCGCAAAGGCTATCTCTACCTGCTCGAGGCCTGGAAAAAGCTGGCCCTGCCCAACGCAAAGCTGGTCA
This sequence comes from uncultured Acetobacteraceae bacterium, assembly GCA_964658035.1. GTDB lineage: Bacteria > Acidobacteriota > Terriglobia > Terriglobales > Acidobacteriaceae. The sequence goes on along the minus strand of CAZZXL010000129.1, from coordinate 7,422 downwards.
TCCGTAGTGACTTTGAAGGCTATCCCCGGCTGAAAGAACTGGTAGACGCCCAGCCGTCGGTCGAGATGATCGGCTATGTGCCCGTCATGGCTGACTTCTACAGCAAGTGTGATCTGTTTGTCCTGCCCAGCATCGACGACGGCTTCGGGATGGCACTTTTCGAGGCCTTGGCTCATGGACTGCCCTGCATTGCAACGACCAATTGTGGTTCATCGGAATTGTTGACTTCGGGTCACGACAGCGTCATCGTCGAGCCCTTCAACAGTGATCAACTGGCCGATGCAATCCTGACTTTTTATGAGTCGGAAGACTTTCGTCAACAGGTTGCGCGCAATGGCCGATCGGCGATCCAGGCTCTGATGCCGGATGGACGATCACCCTTGTATGACGATTCCATAGGAAGCCTGGTCGCGCAGCTGCAGGCTGACCATCACGGCTTCCCGATGAAGCCGCTGCCCACCCGCTGACCGCAGGAATGGCCCAAGCAAAGCATCGTTATTTCGTCGCATGGCCGGATTCCTCCTCTCCGCTGGTCGAACTAGACGGGCCGGTATGGACCCCTGTCCTCCCCCCTGAGACACGCTACCCCCTCGCGGTACTGGCAGCGGCTGAAGCAGAAATCCATTCGACAGGCTTGCATTTCTACCTGACGAAAGACCCAGACCGGTTGCCCGAGTATGGGCCGCATGTCGTTGCTGTTCTACTGCAGGAAGAGCGCTGCAAAATCCCGACGTACGCGCGGGGCGTGAGAGCCGTTATGCGTAATCTGCAGACCTATCCTTATATAGGCTTTCGGCCGCATGGTCACATGGGCCGCCTTGAAGGCGTGCTGTTCTTCGAGTATCTGCGCGACTGGGCGCTGCATTTACGTTCACGGTCAAGGGCGGGTCATTTTGTACCAGTGGCTCGAAGCGAACCACTCATCATGACCATTCCGCTGGGCTATCACAGTCAGGAAGAGTTGCCGCTCGTACCAATGCAGGGCCGTACACTCGATACGTTTTTTGCGGGCGATGTGCACGCGCACTTTGCTTTGACCGACTACCGGCACTGGGTATCGACTTCCAAGATCGAAGCGCGTCGTCAATGCTGGAAAGCACTCGAAGCTTTAAAGCGTACTCAGGCTCCGGACGGCTCGTCATGGAATATTCTGGTTAACGACCTAAGCGCCGATCGGGCCGCGACTGATCCATCGACTTATAGCAGTTACTCGCAGCGCATGCAGCAGAGTCGTATCTGCCTCGCACCGCGTGGCAGTGTCGCTGAAACGTTTCGCTTCTATGAAGGATTGCGAGCAGGCTGCCTGGTCATCACCAACCGGCTACCTTCAATGCCCTTCCTGGACGGCGCGCCTGTCCTCATGGTCGATCACTGGCGCGAGTTGCCCGAACTCTTTCAAAGATATGCTCGTAATCGGCAGGCGCTCGACGCCTACAGCACGGCGAGCCGTAAATGGTGGGACGACCATTGCTCGGAAAGTGTGAGAGGCAACCTGGTAGCCCGTGCCCTGAATGCGACTCAGCAAATTACCTGAAGGTGTAGAGCGAAGATACGATGAGCACGGGCCTTTTCCAAGAAAAGACCAACCTGGATCCAGCCAGGAACACCATAACATCAGGTAATTTGCTCTAAGCAAATCTGATTTGATTTTCTAGGAACTGCTCTGCCACGCGCCGAGGGCCGGAAAGCGCTGGATCACACGACGCCAGAGAAGCAGGCGAATCTCTTCCACCTTGAAGAGCCAGTAGGAAACCCCCAGCGCGATCAAGAAAGCAGCCAGGCCGATGGCCGCCTGCGCGACAGGGCCAAAGCTCTCGACGTGATAGATGGGCCAGAGTGAAAGCGCCGTGCCAAATGCAAGCAGAACAAACAACAGGTAAACCGGCCGCTGGTCCACCACAGCTTCATTGCCGAAAAGGCGGCGGTTTAAATGCAGCAAATAGAAGAGCTGCGCGATTTCCGAAACACACCAGACACTGAGGAAGCCAACCAGTTGAAAGTGCATCATTGCCGGGATGGAGATGAGCAAGGTTGCCAGGTAAGCGACCGGCGTCATGTAAGACACTTCCCTTACCTGGTTGCTCGAAAATTGAAACTGGTACTTATGCTCCTTGATGCTTAGCACCGAGACAGTCAGTCCAAGGAGCAGGCAAACAGCGGGATTGTAGAGATTAGGTTTGTGCAGCCAGACCCTTAGCAGGAGCGGCGTTAGCAGCATCGAGCTAAATGTAATTGGCGCAACCAGGAGTAAGACGATCCGCTCGGATAAGTCATAAAGCCGGTGAAGCTTCTTCCAGTTCCGTTCCCCAAAGGTAATTGTCACCTCAGGTCCAATGGAGTTGGTGACAAGGTAAAGTACCCGGCGACTCATCGAATAAATGGTCCGCGTGACCGAATACACCACGACGGAAGCCGGCCCCAGGATGCGTTGCATCAGGAGTATCGGTAACTGGTAGGAAATAAAGTTTGATGAGTAAAGTAGCGCATACTGTGCGCTCGGCTTGAGGGTACGGCCGAGCGCTCCGGACGTCCAGTAGCGCATGGTCGGCTTGATGTCTGGAGCTAATTTTCCAAAATCGTAGATAAGATACAAAGCTACGCATAAGGTGATCAGCAATTGCGCACCGGCAATCCAGAAAAACCGGGAATGCAGCGCCACAAACCCCACCGTCGCGACAGTGATCACAAGCTGCGTCAGGTTGTTGAAATTGGTACCACGGTGGGTAGCGCCAACCACCATGTAACTTCCGGTAAAGAAGCCCAGCAGCATACTGGCCACTATCTGCATGCCGAAGAGGTACAGCGTCCATTGCGCCTGGGTGTTCCCTATCGTTAAATGCAGCGTGTGGCTGATCGGCAATGCAAAGATGAGCAGCAACAGCAGCGTAAAAAAGACAAAGGTGCCGACCAGGATGCGCAACCCGGCGGACTGCACATTGCGGCACTCCTGCACCTCTCCACGGTTGTAGTGGATGGTCATCTGCATATTGGTGTAGGTCTGCAGGCCGTAGTTAAAGGTCGTCAGGTAACCGATAGCTGCGCTAAGCGCGAGCCACTCGCCGTAGAGAGCGACGCCATAGGAATGTAGAAAAATGGGAGGAAGCAGCAACTGCGAAATGATCGTGACGATCTGGCCGAGGTTCTGCGCTGCAAACAACTTGGCAATGCGACTCAGGCTCATGCTCTAGGTAGCAGCTTACATCTTGTAGCGGCCCAGGTCTTCATCATTCAAGCCTTCCAGCCAGCGGCGTAGTTCTTCAGGCGTGGTGTCAGCTGAAGTCGGTGCCATCTTCGCAACACGCAGCACATCTTCACTGACGTAGATGGGGCAATCGCAGCGCAGCGCAAGAGCAATTGCATCCGACGGCCGCGCATCGAGGGTCACCGTTTCGCCATCCTGCGTTAACCAGATCACCGCGTAGAAGGTGTCATTACGGAGTTCGTTTACGACCACCTTTTGTACCTGCGCATTCAAGCCGTTGATCAGGTTGCGCGTCAGGTCATGGGTCATGGGCCGGGGAGTCGTGGTCTTTTCGATTTCGAGCGCGATAGCATTCGCTTCGTACAAGCCAACCCAGATAGGCAGCACGATATCGCTCTTTAAGTCCTTGAGGATCACGATCGGCATGCTCGTCGAAGGGTCCATCACCAATCCGCGAATTTTCATTTCCACGTCCATGCTCGCTCCTACCCGTTCCCCGCAACGACGGCTTCGCCAACCAGGCTGTTGGGGTATGCCTGTGTGATGCGAACTGGAAGATAACTGCCAGGCGCCGGTAGAATCTGTCCGCCAACTGTAAAATTCACGGTGATGTTCTGCGTACTCTTTCCGAATACCTGGCCCCGCGCCTGGTTATGCCCTTCAACCGCTACTTCGAGTAACTCGCCCACATGCGTGGCATAATTGATCCGCTGGATTTCGCGCTGGCGATCCATTAGGATCTGCAGCCGCATACCCTTTTCCTCGTCGGGAATAACATCTGGCATGGTCAGGGACGGCGTGTTTGGACGCGGCGAATACTTGAACGCGAAAACCGCGTCATACTGCACTTCACCAAGCAGGCTGACAGTTTCTTCGAAATCGGCCGCTGTCTCACCCGGGAAGCCAACGATCATGTCGGTCGTGATGCTGATCTTGCGCTTGGACGCCTTCATCCAGGAGATGCGTTCCAGGTACTGCGCGCGCGTATATTCGCGGTTCATCTTGTTCAACACGACTGATGATCCACTCTGCACCGGCAGATGAACGTGGTCACAAAGTACAGGATAGCTATCAATCGCATCGACAATCTCTTTGGTGAAATCGCGCGGATGCGAAGTCGTAAAGCGCACCCGGCGGATGCCCTTGACCTGGGCCATCCCTGCCAGCAGTTCCGCGAAGCTTCGCTTCCCTTCCGGATCGCGATAACTGTTTACATTCTGACCAAGTAGTTGAATCTCGCTGTAGCCCTGGTCGGCCATGCGCTGTGCTTCTGCTATCACAGATGCATAGGTTCGGCTTCGCTCTTTGCCGCGGGTGAAAGGAACAACACAGTAGGCACAGAACTTGTCGCAGCCTTCGATGATGGTTATATAGCCGCGATACAGGTTCGTGCGTGCCGTGAATTCAGTCTCGAAGGTCTCGGTCGTCTGCCGGTCGTCAAGTCCGGTAATGCGTGTCTCGCCTGCTTCGAGCCGCACCAGCATTTCCGGAAGCTTGCGGTACGACGCCGATCCGGAAACCAGGGACACATAGGGCGCCCGCTCAAAGATCTTCTCGCCTTCCTGCTGCGCCACGCAGCCGATCACGGCGAAGCGCTTCCCCTGTTTGTGCAGCTTCTTGTAGTCGTTCAGACGATTGAAGACCTTCTGCTCAGCCTTGTCTCGGATGGAGCAGGTGTTGTAGAGGATCAGGTCTGCTGATTCTTCTGTCTCCACCTTGGTATAGCCTTCGTGCTCCAGCGTCCCAATGACTTTTTCCGAGTCATGAACGTTCATCTGGCAGCCAAAGGTCTCTATGTAGAAGCTTTTCGTGGTGGACATCGTACCCCGAGTATACCGCTCCGATTTGCTGCTGAGTGGCTGCCGTCGGGGTGGTGCGCCTAGGTTTGTTTAAGTGCCGGTCTTTGCCGTGGGATCGACGCTCGCCGGGGCGATCTCGTTGCCACCATGCGTCGACTGGTGGCTATGGTACCCGGCGAGCCGGTGGCGATGTCGATGCCGATCGGCTTCGTCCGTCATCTCCCGGATGGTCGCGTTGATTTCTGCACCCAGCAAAAGCATGAAGCCGCTGATGTAAAACCACAGGAGCAGGATAATCACGGCGCCAAGCGAGCCGTATGTCAGCGAATAGTGATTGAAGAAATGCAGATAACCGCGGAAAATGCCTGAGACCGCCAGCCAGCCGACAATCCCGATGACCGAGCCCGGGGTGATCCATTTCCACTTTTCATTCTTCACATCCGGCGCCCAGTAGTAAGTGACGGCGAATGAGAGAGAGAGCAGAAACAGCGCGATGGGCCACTGCACCGCGCGCCAGAGCAGCGTAAGACCGAGACTGAGACCGATCTGGCGGGCGATAAAATCGACGATCCTGCCGCCATGAAAGAAAATGACCAGGGCGCTGATAGCGAGAGAGAGAACGACAACCGTGAGCACCATCGCGTTGAGGTAGGTCTTCCACAGGGGCCGCGTCTCCTTCACCTTGAAGACACCGTTCAAGGTATCTTGGGCTGCAGTCATCCCCGAGGTTGCCGACCAGAAGGCGAATAGTACGCCGAGCAAAGCCGTCTGCGCACTGCTGGCCTTCAGAACCTCGTTGAAGGTGGTCACCACAAGGGCGTAGGCAGTGGGCGGCAGAAAAGTGGCGAAGGACTCCAATAACTGGTCCCGCAAGCCGGATTGTGAGCCGAGAAAGAGGCCGGTGATGGACGAAATGAAGATCAGCGTGGGGAACAGGGACAGGAAAAAGTAGTACGCCAGCTGGGCTGAGCGTCCTGTCAGGTCGTCGTTCATGACGTTCCTGCCGGTATTCTTCGCTATTTTCGCCCAGGAGAGGTCACCGATCATCCACAGGGACCGAAGACGATGCTGCTGTTCGACTGTAATGCCGCGCGTCTCGCTGGAGGCATCTGCCTTATATGGTAGGGGTGGAGTAGTCATAGATCACCGGGGGTTGGAGCGTCTCTGGTTATGCGCTCACTAGTATCAAGCACTCGGATGTAGGTAGAGAACGTTTTGTTTGTTCGCGACGTGACGATTCGCATAATACTCACGCAAAGAGGACGCCCATCATCGAAACTCCTGCCTGATTTTGGCCTAGCCCACAGAACTGAAACAACCACAGATGGGCATGTGGAAGCTGCTAAACTGTGTTGTGGAAGTTGGGCGGGTCGTTTCTCCCGACCATCCGGAAAGGTCACTCAAATGGCAGACGCCTATCAGAATGGAAGCAATGGTCACCAGTCTCACGCACCCGCACTGCGCCTGAAGGTCGGGCTTGCAGAGATGTTGAAGGGCGGCGTGATCATGGACGTGATCAATGTCGAACAGGCCCTGATTGCGGAGCGTGCCGGAGCCGTTGCCGTAATGGCGCTCGAGCGTGTGCCAGCCATGATCCGCGCAGAAGGCGGCGTCGCGCGGATGTCTTCGCCCAAGATGATCAAAGAGATCATGGCCGCTGTCTCCATCCCTGTAATGGCGAAGTGTCGGATCGGCCATTTTGCTGAAGCGCAGGTACTGCAGCATCTCGGCGTCGACTTCATCGACGAATCCGAAGTTTTGACCATGGCTGACGAATCCAACCACATTGACAAGCATGCCTTCCAGACGCCCTTCGTTTGCGGAGCCCGCGACCTGGGCGAGGCCCTTCGCCGTATTGCCGAAGGCGCCGCAATGATCCGCACGAAAGGTGAAGCCGGCACCGGGGACGTGGTCCATGCGGTCAAGCATATGCGGCAGATTGTACGCGAAATCAGGGCTCTTACCGTTCTCGGCGAAGAAGAGCTGTACGTTGCTGCGCGCGATCATCGCGCGCCGTACGAGCTGGTTCGCATGGTGGCGAAAACGGGCAAGCTGCCGGTGCCTAACTTTTCAGCCGGCGGTATCGCCACACCCGCCGATGCTGCCCTGGTTCGTCAACTGGGCGCAGAAACAGTGTTTGTCGGTTCCGGCATCTTTATGAAAGATTCCTACAGTTTCGCCGAGCCGGCTGATGCTGAGAGCCGCGCCAAGGCCATCGTGCGCGCCGCTACCCACTTCGATGACGCCAAGGTTTTGGCTGAAGCCAGCGAAGAATGCACAGGCGCGATGAAAGGGCTGGCTGTCGCCATGCTCGACAAAGAATCGATGATGCAAACCCGCGGGAACTGAGTACCTGACGCAGGGCGGCGGCCACGCCTTCGGCGGCCATGCTCCCGTCCAGCTCCACCAGACGTCTCCACC
>CAZZXL010000128.1:0-14982 GCA_964658035.1 uncultured Acetobacteraceae bacterium | reverse complement strand
GCAAGGATTGGATCCAGGCTTCCCTTCTCGAGTAGTTCTGATCGACCGACTGGTACAACGCAGGTTCTGTGAATTGCCGATGCGACGATTGAAGTCAAACTGGCCTCGAAAGCCTGGACGTTCAACCACTACAAATCCTCCGCACTACGGCAGGAATCCTGAACTGGTGGCGGTGGACAGGATCGAACTGTCGACCTACGGGTTATGAGTCCGTCGCTCTAACCATCTGAGCTACACCGCCGATTGAAGGAACGCGGAACCTCGGTGCCTGGGCGGCTACCGGCCATCTCCGATGATACGGAGCCATCCAGCCTGCGTCAACGTGCCTTGCTCCTTCACTCCAGCGTCCACCTTGAAACTTGTTACCATCATCCACTGATGGAACCGTCCGAACAGAGAACCCGTATTATCGCCATCATCCCCGCGCGCCTCGCCTCCACGCGCCTGCCGGGAAAAGTACTGCTGCCCATCGCCGGAAAACCCATGCTTGCCTGGGTCTATGCGGCCGCTAAAGCCTGCCCACAACTGGATCGCGTCATCATTGCTACAGACGCAGAAGAAGTTATGGATGCTGGCCTCGCTCATGGATGGGACACACGCATGACTTCGGCCGCCCTGGCCAGTGGAAGCGACCGCGTCCACGCGCTCTCCCTTGATCCCGACTGCAACGCCGATATCTACATCAATATTCAGGGCGATGAACCACTCCTCCATCCCGACCACATAGACGCGCTTCTTCGCCCCTTTCTTCGTCACCAAAGTGCTGCTGACGCCACCACGCTTTCCACTCCCTGCTCACCCTCTGACGTCACCAACCCCAACGTTGTCAAAGTAGTCACAGCCGCGGATGGACGCGCCCTCTACTTTTCACGTGCCACCATCCCCTTCGATCGCGACAACACCGAAACACCCGCGTACCGCAAACACCTTGGCCTCTACGCGTATCGCAAGGCAGCGCTCGCCCGTTTCGCCGCACTACTGCCAAGCTCCCTCGAAAAGATCGAGAAGCTCGAACAACTCCGCATGCTTGAAAATGGCATGAACCTTTACGTCGAGCCGACTGACCGCATGACGATCGGGGTCGACACAGCCGAAGACCTGGCTCGGGCGGAAGAATATCTCCTCGGACGGCAAGGACGCTACAACCGGTAGGGAATCCGAATGCCCGGCATGTCTGCCGGAAAAGCAGGGTCTCTTGTGATCAGAACTGCCTGATGGGTTCGCGCCGTCGCCAGGATTACAGCATCTGGCAAGTTCAGTTTCAGGGTCTTCCGCAGGTGCGCGGCTTCCTCGGCAACGCGCCCGTCCACATCCAGGCAGCGAAATTGAGCGAGGAAGCGTCGGCATATGTTGGCTTCGTCACCCTGCCCTGCACCCGACATCACTTCCATCCAGTTCACGACGCTGATGGCAGATGCCGAATAGAGGTTCAATTGCTCGACAGCAGGCACATGTCCCATCAGGCAATCGATCAGTATGTTGGTGTCGAAGAGGACGCTCAACGCTCATCCCAATCGGCTCGGATGTTCTTCTGATACGTGAGTCCATCGATGTCCCGGTCTTTCCAGAGACCGAAAGCGGCACTCCGCGCTGCCTTGCTGTTCTCCTCGAGATACCTTGACACCGCTTCGCGCACCAGCGCCGCTCGTGAAGTCTTGCGCTGTTGGCTCAACTGGGTGAGCGCCTCGAGCTGCTTTTCCGGAATGTCCACCAATGTACGCATCATCCGCTCCGGTGATATACACGCACGATATCACTTCAAGAATGGTCAATAGTCAGCTTGGCTGGGCCATTCTGAGCCAGGTCGTCTGAGCCAGATCGAAGGAGCCCGCCTGTTCCGCGCAAGACCATTTCCCGCGCGCCCATTCGCCGAATCTGACACAATATAGGCATGAGCGCAACGACAGCCGTCCCCTCCGCCGCCCCGACCACGACCACCAGGAAGATCTTCGCGGACCGCATCGACCGCATCGAGGTCTCCGCGACCATGGCTGTCACGGCCGAGGCATCCAAGTTGCGCGCACAGGGGGCAAAGCTGGTCGATTTCGGAGCGGGTGAGCCGCACTTTGCCACCCCCCGGCACATCAAGGATGCTGCCATCGCGGCCATCGAGAGCAACTTCTCGCGCTACACGGTAGTGTCCGGTATCCCCGAAGTCCGCAAGGCCATCGTCGATCGCCATGGCACCGATTTTGGCTCGAACTACGCGGTAGAAGAAGCCGTTTTCACCACCGGCGGCAAGCTTGCTCTCTTCAATGCCATCGAAGTGCTCGTCGACCACGGCGATGAAGTCATCCTCCCCGTGCCCTACTGGGTTTCGTTCAAGGACATCATCCAGTTCGCCGGCGGCAAAGTCGTCCTCCTGCAGACGCAGGAGTCAGAGAACTTCCGCATCACCGCCGAAGCCATCGAGAAGGCCATCACGCCGAAGACCAAGGTCATCATTCTCAACTCACCGTCCAACCCCGCCGGTTCCGTCGTGTCTCCGGAAGATCTCGAGAAAATCGTCGAGCTCGCCCATTCCCGGAAAATCTTCCTGCTGCTCGATGAATGCTATGTCTACCTGCAGTACAAGGGCGCGCCTATCTCCGGCGGCTCCTTTGTGGACGCCAAAGAGCACGTCATCGTACTGGGCTCGCTGTCGAAGACCTACGCCATGACCGGCTGGCGCGCCGGCTTCGCATTAGGGCCAAAGGCAGTCATCGCCGCCATGAGCAAACTGCAGAGCCAGTCGACCTCTTCAACCACGTCGCTCGTGCAAAAAGCGTCCATCGCCGCTCTTACCGGCTCACAGGAATGCGTCACCGAGATGCGCGGCGACTATCTTCACCTGCGCGACCGCATCCTCGCCCGCCTAAGTGAAATTCCCGGCATCACCTGCACGGTGCCGGAAGGCGCGTTTTACGCATACCCGAATATTTCCTCCTACATCGGCAGGGGCGGCATCCAGTCCGCCACGCACCTGGCGACGAAGCTGCTAAATGAAGCACATGTCGTAGCCGTTCCCGGCGAAGCCTTTGGAACGAAGGAACACATCCGCCTCTCCTACGCCGTATCGCACGATGATGTCGAAGAAGGCGCGAAACGCATGAAAGACTTCTTCAGCAAACTCAGCTGAAGATCAAGAGATCAATCTGTTATCCCGGTCGAAGCACAGTTGCCGCCACGAGTTATGAGCAAACGGGCGGCAACTACTCTCGCAGAAGCCGGGCAAAGACGGACCCGGCATGACCGATCACCTCCGGATGCACTCTGGTTCCGCCGCTCTAACCTTTTGTGTCATCACATTTCCAGGGCTATTCGCTAAGATGGACAGATGACGGCTGATTCTCATGACTTCAGACCTGTAATCCTTGCCGGCGGCAGTGGCACCCGCTTCTGGCCGCGCAGCCGCAAAGCACGGGCAAAACAGGTCCTCGCCCTTGACGGCGCCCGCACCATGATCCAGAGCACGGTCGATCGTCTTGCACCCCTTGCTGCAGCCTCTGAAGTCTGGGTCATCACCAATGACCTTCTCGCAAAGACTATCTCTGACCAGCTCGAAAGTCTGCCGGCACAGCAGATCCTCTGTGAACCGGCCGCCCGCAACACTGCCCCGGCCGCCGGTCTGGCAGCGTTCATTTTGGAGAAGACTGCCCCACACGCAATCATCGGCATCTTTCCGGCAGACCACGTCATCGCCAACGAGCCTGCCTTCCTGAACGTACTGCAGCAGGGCATTGACATCGCGGGCGCCGGGGAAAATATGGTCGTCATCGGCCTGCAGCCCACCCGCGCTGAAACCGGCTACGGCTACATCGAAACGGGCGGCGCCATCAAGCCGGGTGTGACACGCGTGCGCCGCTTTACCGAAAAACCGGATCGCGCCACCGCCGAGCAGTTCGTCGCCAAGGGAAATTTCTACTGGAATTCCGGCATTTTTCTATGGAGCGCCACCACCCTCGCCAACGGCCTTCGCGAACATCTGCCGGTCACGGCAAAGCTGCTCGAACAAATTGCCAACGCCTACAACACACCGCAGTTCTCGCATATCTTCGCTGAACTCTATCCACAGTGCGAGAACATCAGCATTGATTACGCCGTGCTCGAACCACGCTCCGCCAAAGGCGAAGAACACTCCAACATGTACTGCCTGCCGGCCGAATTCGGCTGGAACGATCTAGGCTCCTGGGCTGCGCTCTATGAGCACAAGTCCGGCCACGACGGCCATGGTCCGGCAGCCATCAACATTACAGAAGCCGCTGACACTCTCTACATTGAAGCCAATGGCAATTATGTTTACAGCCCGGAGAAGTTCGTCGCCATCGTCGGCGTCGACAACCTGGTAGTCGTCGATACCGGCGACGCCCTCCTCATCACTTCCCGCGATCGTTCACAGGATGTCGGCAAAATCGTGAAAGAACTGGCATTGCAAAAAAAGACGAAGCTTATTTAGCAGAAACTGTCTTCCTGAGCCCCAAATTGGACTTGCCAGCGCAGCGAAATCAAAGGAGCTGCGTTTCTTCCGGTCGCCACACCCGCCGTCCAACAAACCGCGAACCCCAAGAAAGAAGAAGCAACCTGTATGGAAACCCAATCCACCATCAAGTTCGGAACGGACGGCTGGCGTGGCCTGATCGCCGACGATTTTACTTTCGCGAACGTCCGCATTGCCGCCGCCGCCATCGCGAAGTACGTCCTCGAAAATGAAGATCCATCCCACGGCATCTGCATCGGCTATGACACCCGCTTCGGCTCCCGTGACTTCGCAAAAGTGGTAGCCGACGTAGCCGCATCAGCCGGCATACCCGTTCGCCTCTCCGACCGCATCACCCCTACACCGGCTCTCTCGCATGCAGTCCTCCATTCAGGCGCTGCCGGCGGCATCATGATCACCTCCAGCCACAATCCTTTCCAGTGGAATGGCGTGAAATACAAGGCCAGCTACGGCGGCTCCGGCAGCCCGGCCATCATCTCGAAAATCGAGACCTATCTCGGTGCCTCCTTACCGCAAACCCCGCAAAAAGCCTCCATCACCGAAGAAGATTTCGTCACCCCCTACGTCGAAGCCATCTCCAGATTTGCCGACCTTGACCTCATTGCCAAGTCCGGTATGAAGCTCGCCATCGATTGCATGTACGGCTCCGGCAGCGGCATCCTCGCCGGCATTTTCGACAAGCTCGGCGTCGACTACGTTCAGATCCGCGCTGAGCACAACCCGCTTTTCCCCGGCATCAATCCCGAGCCCATCGAGCCGCACATCCGCGCATTGCAGGACACCGTCATCGAGCACAAATGCGCCGCGGGCCTCGCCACCGATGGTGACGCCGATCGCATTGGCGCCGTCGATGAGCACGGCAACTTCGTCGACCCTCACAAAATCTACTCCGTCCTGCTGCGCTGGCTCCTCGAACGCAAAAAGTGGCCCGGCGACGTCACCCGCGCCTTCAACACCACCGGCATGCTCGACCGCATCTCTGCCAAGTACGGCCGCAGACTCTACGAGCACGGCATCGGCTTCAAGTACGTCTGCGACCTGATGCTCGAGCAGGACATCCTCATTGGCGGCGAAGAATCCGGCGGCATCGGCATCAAGAAACATCTGCCTGAGCGAGACGGCCTTCTCAATGCCCTGCTGCTCGCCAATGTCATGGCCGAAGAGAAAAAGACCCTCGGCCAACTCGTCGAAGACCTGCAGCAGGAGTTCGGCGAACACCACTACGGCCGCATCGATCTGCACATCGAAAACTCGATCAAGGAAGCCGCCATCGCTCGCGCAAAGGCTGGTCCCTCCGAATTCGCAGGGATGCAAGTCAAGGAAATCGACACCATGGACGGCGTCAAGTTCTACCTCGACAATCCTGAAGCAGCGACTAAACCAAACGCCGCAAGAACCTGGCTTCTCCTGCGCGCCTCCGGTACCGAGCCGCTGCTGCGCATCTATTCAGAATCAACTTCTAAGCAGTCAGTCCACACACTGCTTGAAGCCGCCCGCACCTTTGCGTTAGCCAGCAGGTAGAGTTGAGGCAAGAATGAAAATCCGCACACGTGGTTTGCTCTTTGACATGGACGGCGTATTGATCAGCTCCATTGCCTCGGTCGAGCGCAGTTGGGCAGAGTGGGCCAGGGCCCGCCACCTGGACGTGACCGAAGTGATGGCCCGATCCCACGGTCAGAGGGCACTCGAGATCATCCGCAGCCTGGTACCACCGGAAGAAGTCGACGCCGAATTCAAGCGCATTGAAGATATCGAGATCGCAGATGTCGAAGGACTCGAAGTTCTTGAAGGCGTCAAAGCCATCCTCGAATCGGTCCCGCAAAAGTTCTGGACCATCGTCACGTCAGCCACCGAGAAACTGGCTCGTGTCCGCCTCGCGGCTGCCGGCATCGCCGTCCCGGAAAACTTCATCACCTCGGACAAAGTCACGAAGGGAAAGCCCGATCCGGAACCCTATCGAAAAGGTGCCGAACTGCTCGCCCTCAATCCTCTCGACTGTCTCGTAATCGAAGACGCAGCCTCAGGCGCCCGCGCGGGCAAAGCTGCCGGCTGCAAAGTACTGGCCACACTCTTCTCCCACCGCCAGGAGGAACTCGGAGCCGCTGACTACATCGTCAGGTCTCTCAGCGACGTGAAAGTCCGCATCCTTCCGGGCGATCACGAATTGCAACTTGAGTTCGAACCGGTGCTCAAACCAACGGGTCTCTACGTCGTCTCGAAATAATTCGCGCGCCAGTATGACATGCGAATTGACCGCGAGCGCCGGGACCAGTCTCTTGCGGCGCGAAGCGCGTTTCGCCGCACGTGCAGCACCTAAATCTCCCCGTCACTCTCGCCCAGGTTCCGCTTCGCCCGCTCCCTTAGTCGCTCCACAATCCGCGGTGGCACTAATCCATCCACCGACCCGCCCAGCCGGAACACTTCTTTAATCAGCCGCGAACTTACATACGAATACTTCTCCGCAGGCATCATGAACACCGTCTCCAGCTCCGGAGCCAGTCGACGATTCATCAGCGCCATCTGGAACTCGTATTCGTAATCGCTAATGGCACGAATACCGCGCACGACTGCCTGCGCCTGTTGCTGTCGCGCAAAATCTACCATCAACCCATCGAACGTCGCGACCGAAACATTCTCAAAAGGTTCGATCGCCTCCTTCAACATCTCCACCCGCTCAGGCACACTGAACAGCGCACTCTTCTGGGAGTTGTTGAGGACGGCGACGACAAGGTGATCGAAAATACGCGATGCCCGACCGATCACATCAAGGTGCCCATTGGTCGTCGGATCGAAACTTCCCGGATAGATCGCTTTGACTTTTTGCAAACGTCGCCTCGCACGTGGATTGTATGCGGATAAGCCGGCAGTAGCAAAAGCTGCGAAGAGGTCTCCAATCCACCCCGCAAACCCGGGTGCCCCATGTCTCGCTTCTGAGACATGGGACTCATCCTGGAACGGTTCGTTCTGCGCAACCGATAAGTGGTTTGCTACTGCGACTTCGGCAGCTGCAACAGGATACCGCCGCCCTGCCCGCCGCTCTCCACCTGCGGCAGCTGGCCATTCCACCGGTCGATCAGCCTGCCCTGGTTCTCAAGCTTGCGCAGCTCCAGCAACTGCGGTGTAATCGACGTCTGGCGAATCTTGTTTGCTTCCGCCTCACCCTGCGCGCGCGTTACGTTCGACTTGGCATCGCCCTCAGCTTCGGCAATCTTCTTCGCTGCCTGGGCCTGCGTTTCGGCCAGTTCGTTGTTCGCGCGCTCCGCATTCTGGATCGCCTGCGCCTTCGCTGTAATCGCGTTCGCAATCACCTCAGGCACGCGCGGCGCTCCGATAAACCCGAACTGCTGAATCATCACGCCGACCGGTTCCACCTTCTGCTGGATGAGCGCCTCCACCTGCCGCAGAAACTGCGCTTTCTGCTCACCATAAATCTGCTCGATCGTATAGGTCGACGCCACTTCATTCAGCGAGTTACGCACAATGTCCCGCAGGATTCCGTGCGTAAAGCTATCCAGTTCATTCACGCGATACTTCAGATAAAAGTCCGGCACCTTCGGTGGCTCAATCGCATACGACAGCGACGTGTCCGCATAGATCTCCATGCCTTCTTTCGAGTTGAAACTCATCTCTTCATTCGACGGTCGTCCCTCTTCCAGGTTGCGCGTCCATTTCACCGTCTGCACGTATGTCGGGAACTCGATAATTTGGCTGCGCAGCGGACTGTAAAAGACCCAGCCCGTCCGAATTGGAATCTCCGATGCACCACGCTGACTTCCCGACAACAGGATCTCGACACCCGTGTAGCCGGCCCCGATCCGCGTAATCGCAAAAATGTAATTGAAGAAAATGATGAGCGCGATGATGCCGGCAATCGCCAGCGCGATCAGTTTGAAAAACTTTACCGGCAGCTGCGGCATCGACGGCAACACCACGCCGCGCATCGGTTCATTCTGTTGATAGATACTCATGTAAAGGCCTCCGCCAGAACGCCAGAGCACAAAGGGTAGAAAAAGAAGCAGTCCCGCGAGACATGCCATGCCCTCATACACGGCAGCATCGCTCGGTCGATTCAGCAGGTGCAACGCGTACACCATGCCTTCATAGCCAAGTAAAAGCAGGAAGATTGTTGCGAGAATTTTCACGAGAGTCATCACGGCATTCTGGCCTCACTTTCCGGGCCAACTCGAGCGAATTTCCCCAGGGTGAATGCTCAGCGGACATCTCGATTGGCCTTCGTAAGAAAAGGCAAACGGAGAATCGCAGAAAGCTCACGGTCACGGAAAAGCCACTCTACCGATTTCAGATACTACTCTCGGTCAGCACAGTCACAGCACGAATCGACGCAGTGTTACCGAAGAGCCATAAGCAAACCATAAAGAAGTGAGTCGATGAACAGGCAAGCTCTCCGCTTCCCAGGGATTGAACACAGGGACCTTCATCGGCACAACGTTCGCAACATTGCGCGTCACCACCGTCAGGCCGTGCACCAGTGCTGTCGCGGCGATCAACGCATCAATCTCAGGCAGGGGATCAGGTACATGCAGCCTCGCGCAGCGGATTGCGGTCCTGACGTCGACCATCAGAATACGGTCAGCAAAGCAGTAAGCACGAGCAGTAAGCGCGCTGTTGTTCAGGAACGAGGGCAGACTCGCCACCTACACACGGACTGCATTTGCACCCCAGGAATGAACCACATGCAGCAGTACCGAACAAGGCGATTCCTCAGGCTACCCCGTAGCGGTCTTTGAGAATGGCAAGATGATGACGCAAATGTCCTGCCATGATCCAGGCGACGGCCCGGGTTGAAGTCACCGCATCATTCGCTAAGCAGGTGCGCGTCCAGGCTGCAGGTTCCAGTCCGTGAAGCAATGAAAGATTGGCTCTTCGCAGCAATTGCCATTCACCCGCCAGCTGCTTGAGCGTTCGTCGATCAAAATTGCCTGTATCCACGAAAAGGTTTTCGTCGAATGCTGGCATGGCCTCCTGCTGGCCGCGTGCCATGCACAAAGCACGGTAGCCGAAGACACGTTCAGCGTCGCTCAGGTGCCCGAACACCTCCCGAACACTCCACTTGCCGGGAGCATAGCGGAAAAATTCCTTCTCGGGTGAGATACGGTTCTCGAGTTCCGCCAGATCCCAGACCTGCTCGGTGAGAACCGGAAGAATATCCTCTTCCGGTACCAGCGCAACATAGTCCGCCTGGAAAGGCGTGTACTCCCCGGCTAGTGGACGCTCCGGCATCGGACTACTGTGTCTGCGGCCGGCGTCCAGCCGATGGCTTGCCGATGGCTTCCTGCGCGATCGCTGCGCCATTCACCGGCACTGGCGGAAGGTCAAGGTCCTTTGCCCCACCCAGACCCAGTTTCGCGCGCAGTTCAGCATCAATCCGCGTAAATACGTCGCGATGTTCTTTCAGATACTGGCGGACATTCTCGCGGCCCTGCCCGATCCGATCGCCCGAGTAGCTGAACCACGAGCCGGACTTTTCGACGATATTGTTCGCTACTGCCAGGTCCAGCACGTCGCCCTCACGTGAAATGCCTTCACCGTAAAGAATGTCGAATTCGGCTTCACGGAAGGGCGCCGCGACCTTGTTCTTGACGATCTTTACCTTGGTCCGCGAACCGACGACAACATCGCCTTCCTTCACGGCGGCGATCCGGCGAATGTCAATCCGTACCGACGAATAGAACTTCAACGCGCGACCGCCAGTCGTCGTTTCAGGATTACCGAACATCACGCCAATCTTTTCGCGGATCTGGTTGATGAAGATGAGGCAGGTACGCGACTTCGACACTGTGCCCGTCAACTTGCGCAGCGCCTGCGACATCAGCCGTGCCTGCAGACCCATGTGCGAATCGCCCATCTCGCCATCCAGTTCGGCTTTCGGCACCAGGGCCGCTACGGAATCAACGACCAGCACATCGATTGCATTACTGCGTACCAGGGCTTCCGTAATTTCGAGCGCCTGCTCGCCGTAGTCGGGCTGTGAAATCAGCAGGTTGTCGATGTCGACCCCCAGCTTGCGCGCGTATGCCGGATCAAGCGCGTGCTCTGCATCCACGAATGCCGCCATACCGCCCAGTTTCTGAGCCTCGGCAATAATCTGCAGCGTGATAGTCGTTTTGCCCGACGATTCAGGCCCGAAAATCTCCACCACGCGGCCCCGCGGTACGCCCCCCACACCCAGTGCAGCATCAAAGGAAATGGAGCCGGTCCCGATCACGGAAATCGGTACAATCGCGTCCTTGTTGCCCAGACGCATGATCGAGCCCTTGCCAAACTGCTTTTCTATTTGCGCGAGCGCCAGTTCAACGGCGCGGGAACGATCATCAGCCACGTATCACCTCAGGGATGTGCTCAAGCTTACTGCTATGTACTATCAGTGTACCCGCCAAACACAGGGCGAACAATAGGCAAATACCGGCCTTTTCGGCACGAAACCCGAAAGCTGTGGAGAACTCGTCCAGCACAACCAGGTTGGCCTGATACTAGCAACCGGCACCGCGGCTTGGTAGCGAAATCGAAGGGTTTCCAGTTTTAAGCCGTAATCTATTTCAATTCGGGAAGACCGGATCTCAGTCTCAATTCGCCAGCC
Organism: uncultured Acetobacteraceae bacterium; assembly: GCA_964658035.1. Taxonomy (GTDB): domain Bacteria; phylum Acidobacteriota; class Terriglobia; order Terriglobales; family Acidobacteriaceae. The sequence goes on along the minus strand of CAZZXL010000128.1, from coordinate 3,907 downwards.
ATCCCAAGGCACGATCCTGCTATCCCGTGCCCACCTATTTGTCATCCTGACCGAGCGAAACGCAGTCGAGGGATCTGCGTTTTCCTTGACTCGCACCTACCGCTTCAGCAAATCCACCGGCTGGCGCACATCCGTCACCCGAAAGTAAGGCGCCAACCCAGGATGCTGCTTCTGCACCGCCTGGTACATCTCCCATGCCACCCGCCGATAGGAAAAGTGACCCTGCGGCGCCGAGCGCAATTCTGAAATATAAACCGCCTCGGCAAAATCCATCTTGAACAGCGAGCGGCAGCGCGTACCCAGGGGCAATACATACTGCGCTTCACTGCCTGCTTCACTCCCTGATGGCCCGGCATCCGAAAGCGCGAAGAACGTTGCGTGCGCTGCATCCATCGCCCGGCGATAGTCCGCTTCCAACCCAGCCTCAGCCAGACCATCGGGGACTTCATACCCGTGCAGCGCTGTAAAACTCTGCAGAATCTGCGTGCATTTGCGATGGCGATGCATATCGCGAAAGCCGCCAATATCCATCAGAATGTCGAAGCGCAGCGACTGGCCGGCCGAAAATTCCCGCAGCAGTTCATCATGCCGGCCGCGATGCCTCATCCCTATACCGATGATCTCGCCCACCTCCGCGGCCGTCAGCGAAGCTACCCGGTCGCGCACCTGGCGAAAAGAATAATGACTCGCGCCGTACAGCAGCGTCGCGGCTATTTCAACTTCGAGCGACTCATTTCGTTCAACCAGGTCAACTACGGGAGAGGGTGCGATTACCGCACCCTTCATCCATGAGGCCGCAGCTTGCTTCAGCTCGTCGCGTGTTTGCTTTTGGTAGTTATTTTCAGCGGCATATTTCACCAGCGTCGGCGCAACTTTTACCTCACGCGTCAGCAGTTCTTCAGCAGCGGCGCCAAGGGCAGGATCGACGGCGGCAACTTTCTTCTGCAGTTCAGCCAGCGCCGCACCATGCACGTTCCAGGCCGCTCCAGATGCGGCTGCGCGCAGCTTCTCGCCCAGTTCGCGGATCTCCGCATGTTCATCGGTCAGCAGCCGGGACACCTGCGTCTCAAGCGTGCGCGCATTCACAATCTGCCCTAATGAAGTGTTTGCCGAAAGCGGCAAAAGGTAGCGTGCCACATCGAACGCTCTCGCCTTCAGAGTCCGCTCAAAAGCCTCTTGTTTCATCTCTTCCGGCTTGGCAGTTCTCGCAAGTAATGAGGCAAAAACGCCCTCGAAAGTGGTGTGATACGTGCCAAAAAGTGCCTGGATTCGTTCAGAATATGCCGTTTTATGGTCATTTTCGGCCCCGAAATCGGGTAGATACCAGCCGCTTTTCTGAAAATTCTGGTACCGCGTCGACCGCTCCTGTCCATCCCACCGCTGCTCGTCCACGAGCACAATGGCAGCAAGTAAGGAGAGACGTTCGATGGCGAAAGCGACATGCGCCAGGTCCGCTATGGAACGATGGCCGTACTGAAAATAGAAAGTATTCAGAAACTGTTCGGCGCGCTGGCTGCTGATCTCGCGCAATGATTCTTTCATCGACAGAGCGGAGCGCGAGTACTTTGCCATGGCATAGGCGAGTACTTCCGGATCAGCTCCGTGAACGGCGAAAACTTCGGTGGCATTCTGCGAATTTTCTGCTGAAGTGGAAGGCGGCGCGAGGGCCATCTGCGTCTCTGACATCGTGCCCACAGGATACGGCACCCGTCCGTGCCGGCACTGTGGAATTCACGTCCTGTTCCGTCTGACAGTGGAAAGCAGCCGGGATGCATAAAGTAGTAGCAGGAGCGCGGAGCGATGAATTGCTTCCCTTGCTTGACTGGGCTAGTCTTTCCTTTCGGATGGGTTTTCAGTCCGCGGATTTGAGACCAGGACCGTGGGATTGGCAATCCATGGTCCGGAAACTTTAATGGTGTAACGAGGAAGTACGAGAGTGCGGCAGATTGACCGCCCAAGGAAAGCCCGTGACTGATGTACTTTCCACCGTAAAACACCGTCCCTGGCCGCTGCCGGACCGGCCCTGGGCGATGACCCAGCGTTGGAGTGACCTACTTTTTGCGCACTGGCCTGTTCCGCCCTCGAGCATTGCGCACCTGCTGCCGGAGGGGCTGGTGCCGGATACCTTCGACGGCTCCGCATGGATCGGCGTGGTGCCTTTCAGCATGGACAACATCCGTCTGCGCGCGCTGCCACGCATTCCCGGCGTGGACAGCTTTCCTGAACTCAACCTGCGCACCTACGTGCGCGAAACCCATACCAACCAGGTGGGCGTGTATTTTTTCTCGCTGGATGCCGCCAGTCTGCTTGCAGTGACGGTCGCCCGCACGGTCTTTCAACTTCCCTATTACTGGGCGCGTATGCACGTGCAGTCGCGCGATGAGCGGGAGTTCTACTATCGCAGCGAGCGCATCTTCGGGCCCAAGCCTGCTACTTTTCGCGCGCGCTATCGCAGTCTGCAGAAAAGCCGGGTTTTTGAACTGTCGAGTCCCGGCACCATTGAGCATTTCCTGACCGAGCGCTATCGTCTTTACACTACCGACCACAAGGGCCGACTTTTCAAAGGCGAGATCCACCATGTGCCCTGGCCGCTTGAACAGGCAGAAGCCGAGTTTGAGGTGAACCTGCTGCCGCAGGCGCATGGCATCCAGCTGCCTGATACCGCGCCGCTGCTGCTCTACGCGCGCGAGCTGGTGGTTTATGTCTGGTCGCTCGAGATGGTGCCGTCGCTGGCGAACGCACTCAACCGGCAGGCGGCATTAAGCCCGGAGACGCTGTAACTCCTACCACCCACGTTGAAAATAATCTGTCGCATCGAAGGAAATATGACCGCACTTGAAGGCAAGACAGCCCTTATTACCGGCGCTTCACAAGGCATCGGACGCGCCTGTGCACTGGTGCTCGCGCAGCAGGGTGCAAAGATAGCAGTGGCCGCACGCAACCAGGCAAAGCTGGACGAAGTGGTCGCGGAAATTCGCGCAGCCGGCGGAACAGCTGAGGCATTTGTGCTCGACGTCGCCGCAGAAGAATCGATCAAGGCCACGGCGAAAGCTGTGATCGCCCACTTCGGTTCGATCGACATCCTGGTGAATAATGCCGGCATCACCAAGGACGGCCTGCTGCTGCGCATGCGCCGCCCTGACTGGGATGATGTGCTGAATACCAACCTGACAGGCGCATTTCTGATGAGCCAGGCGGTCATCTCGTCCATGATGAAATCGCGCTGGGGCCGAATCGTGAATATCTCGAGCGTGGTGGCGCAGGCGGGCCAGGCAGGCCAGGCAAACTACGCCGCCAGCAAGGCCGGGCTGATCGGCTTCAGCAAATCGCTGGCCAGGGAAATTGCTTCGCGCAACATTACGGTGAATGTCGTAGCGCCAGGGCTGATTGAAACTGCCATGACCGCCGTACTTGATGACAAGCAGCGGGAAGCGATGATGGCGCATATTCCGCTTGGCCGCGCCGGATCGGACATGGATGTCGCGCATGCCGTTGCGTTTCTCGCTTCAGACAGCGCCAGTTACATTACCGGCCACGTGCTGGATGTGAATGGCGGTATGTACATGTGATTCGAGCAGAAGCATCGATGGCGTAATGAGCCCAGTTCGCCAGACAGGCTTTCCCCCCAAGGAGAAAGACCAGAGCCACATGCCCTCAGCGGCTAAAGCCGGGATGCACTGCTTGAATCGATGTCGGGACTGAAGTCCCGCCCCTTCAAAATGAAGACCTAACTTGGCTCCATAGTATCTGTGGATAAGACCTAGAGCAGCACTTCGAATCGATGGCGGGACTGAGGTCCCGCCCCTTCAAAATGAAGACCTAACTTGGCTCCAAAGTATCTGTGGATAAGACCTAGAGCAGCACTTCGCCTGGTCAACTTCATTCAACAACCAAATAGTCAGTTCCT
>CAZZXL010000127.1:0-15007 GCA_964658035.1 uncultured Acetobacteraceae bacterium | reverse complement strand
TAAATGATGAGCAGTAAAAGTTTATCTTGCACGATGGGTCAAGTGGGACTATCTTTGGTATCAGGTGGTTCAGAGAGGGAGACATGAGCGCACTTCTGACGCAGGTATTTGCGCAACTTGGAAATAGCGACACAGAAGGCGAATACCGGTCTGAAACCGAACTTGACCAGGTATTGCGCCAAGGCTTGCCGGTATCTGTGTTGCAGGGAATGCGCGACCAGTGGGGCCTTACAGTGATGGAGCTAGCCAATAGTCTGGCAATCCCAAAGAGTACGCTGATGCGGATGCTGGAGCAGGGAAAGCGGATGAGCCCTGCTGATTCCGACCGTGTTTACCGACTGGCACACGTTCTTGCGCAGGCTGAGGAGTACATCGGCGATAAGGCTTCGGCTAAAGTCTGGTTGAGGCAGGCTAACCAGGCGCTGGGCGGTTATACGCCGCTTAAAGCGATAGAGACTTCTATCGGTACCAGGCAGGTCGAACAGGTTCTGGGAAGGATCGCTTATGGAGGCATCAGCTAGTTGGAACTATACCGGCTGACGCGACAAAGGTTTGCCGGGATTGATCCATTTGACGGCGAAGGATCTTTCCTCTTCGGGGGACGATGGTCGAGTGTTGGCACGCGCCTGTGCTATACCTCCATGCACCGCTCGTTAGCGATCCTTGAGTATCGCGTCAATATGGATCCTGCAAGCTTGCCGAATGATCTGGTAATGGCGACGATTGTCGTGCCGGATGGAACTGACACCCTGGAATTACCGCCACTGCCGGGAGACTGGCAGGAGTATCCCGGCCCCGTATCACTTCGCATATTCGGCGACAACTTCATCCGCAATGGTCAGGCGTCGCTGATGCGGGTGCCTTCGGTCATCGTGCCGGAGGAATACAACGTACTTTTAAATCCCGCCCATCCGGTGGCTATCGCTGCGCAGAAAAAGCCGAACCTGCAGCCGTTTCGTTATGACTGCAGGATGCTCTGAACCTTATTGCGTAGCGAAGTATCCCTTGGGGGCCCGTACCGTGTATCGGCGATCCAACGCTTCAAAATAGATGGTGCGGAAGGAACCGTCGGTCTTGAAGTCTGCCGGCTTGTAAGCGAGCGCGTACTGGCTGCGCAGCTCCAGCTGGATCGAATTAAATTCGTTGGAGATATCTTCGAGGCGTTTCGGGAAGAACGCTGTGCCGCCGGTTGCCAGTGAAATCTTGCTAAGCGTATCGTCGCCGCGATCGCGGCTGGGGCCGGCATTGGTGCTGATGGTATAGACCTCGGCCTGGGCGCGCTGGCATTCCTTGATGGCGTCGTCGAGATAAGCACGGCTCTGATTGTCATCTCCATCTGAAACGACGACCAGCGCTTTGCGCACAGTGGCCTGCGCGGGCGCGGCACTCAATAGCCGGTCGCGACAAGCGGTATAGATCGCGTCATAAAGTGCCGTTCCGCCTGCGGGCTGTAGCTTGTTGATGCCGGTTTCGAGCGCATCGGGATTGTTGGTGTAGTCCTGCGTGATGTAGGCCTTGGCATTGAAGCCCATGATGAAGGCGCGATCTGTCTGCGGCCGCAGTACCTGGAGAAGAAATTCAGTAGCCGCCTGCTGCTCGAACTTGAACTGCAGACGAATGGACGTACTGGCATCGATCAGCAGGCCGACGCGTAGCGGCAGGTTAGTCTGCTGGCTGAAGCTGTAGACCTGGGTGGGTGGCTTCTGGTTGTCGAGCAGGGCGAAGTCCTTCGGCTGCAGGTCATTGATGAACTTGCCGTGCTTGTCTGTCACGGTAAAGATAAGGTTCACTTCGTTGACGCTGGTTTTCAACGTGAAGGAGCCACTGTCGTCCGGAGCTGTATGCGCCCTAGCCGGCCCGGTAGGCCCGGCAGCCCCGGCAGAAGGACTGGTTGGCTGCGTAGTCTGCGGTGCCGGCGCTGTGCCGCCTGCAGGAGGAGCCGGGACTGTTGAGGCCGGGTCCGGAGTAGACTGTGCTGCCGGCAAAGATGGGGCGGCGGACGAGGTCTGCCCACTGGCTGGTGCCGAGCCCTGGAGCGGGCCCAGGGCAGCAAGACTGAAGAAGACGCTTGAGAAAACACGAAGTCCGAAACGCAGCGAGCGGACACTCTGAATCGATGGCATACAGATTTTCATCATTTTACGGGATGGCATCTAGGTTTGGCTGGACTTTGGGGGGATCGCCGGAAGAAGCCGCTCCATGAAAGTAACGAGGTCCGCCCCAAGCGGCGCTTCAAAGGCAAGCGGCTTACCCGTCCGAGGATGCGCCAGTTGCAGTTTTGCGGCATGCAGAAAGTTGCGATCCAGCTTGACGCGCGCTTGTTCTTCCGCCGTAGGCCGCTTGCCTTTCTTGTTCAATGTGGATTGCAAAGGAATGCTGCCCTGCGCGCCGTAGAGGGTGTCACCGACTACCGGGTGGCCGATCGACGACATGTGGACGCGGATCTGATGGGTACGCCCAGTCTCAATACGGACTTCAACCAGCGTAAACTTGCCATAAGGGCCGTCGATAAAGCGCAGCTCCTTGTAGTGTGAAATGGCCAGGCGACCGCCTTCACGGCGGGTGGTCATGCGCGTGCGCCGGACGGCATCGCGGGCAATGGGCGTATTGATGGTACCGGTGGGCTGTTTCAGTGTGCCCTGCACCAGCGCAATGTAGGTCTTCTTCACCTGCCGTTTGGAAAACATGTCAGACAGCTTGGCATGAGCTTCGTCATTCTTGGCTACCAGCATCAGGCCGCTGGTGTTCTTATCAAGTCGGTGGACGATACCCGGCCTGAGCGTAGCGCCCTCGCCTGCTCCCCCCGAAGACAACTGCTGCAGGTGGTGAAGCAGGGCGTTGACCAGCGTCCCGCTTTGTCGCGGATCATCAAGCATTTCATCGGAACCGGCCGACGAGCTGCCTGCACCGGCATGCACCATCATTCCCGGGGGCTTGTTGATGACGGCCAGGTCCTTGTCTTCATAGACAAAGTCGAGCGGAATATCCTCCGGCGTCGCGCGTAGAGGCGGCGGTTCGGGCGCTGCCAGAATGGCGATTTGCTCGCCGCCTTTGAGCTTCATGGAAGGCTTGGCGGCCGCTTTTCCGTCAACCGTGATGCCGGATTGTTCAAGCAGCATCTGCACCCGGGCGCGGCTGATGGCCAGTTGCTCGGTCAGGTACTGGTCGAGGCGGCGGCCGATGAAGTCAGGCCCAACCGTGATCGACTCGCCAATGGCGGGAGGCGTGGCGGCGCTCGCGTGGTCTTCGGCAATAGTCGACACCGGCTCTTCAACCATGCTGGAGGGATCAATTGTTCCGAGTGCCGATTTCTTACGAGCCATCTGTCTGCTGCCCTGTTCGTTGTTTTTGGCTCACACTCCAGAGTACCCCGGCGAGCCCAACCGCGCTGATCCAAACGGACACCGAAGCCGAGCACGTCCTGCAGACGCGGACTGAAGACCTAAAGGCCATTTCCCTTGGTGCTGCGCCCCAACCCGCACAAGCAACAGCAAAAGCAAAAACTTTCTAATGAGAAATGGCGTTATTGAGCGGTTGTGGCTAACGATCGAACCCCACTGGGCAATCGAGCAGAAAGGTACCCAAAAACCAGATGGTGTAGCTGCAGCTTTCTCTTTAAGGTATGAGTGCTTTTCGGGTGTTGCGTTTCCAAGCGCGGGGACCCACGAGAACAAAACTCCACCCTGCCATCGTGCCGAGTACTGATGGCACGATGGCCGCCCAGGGCATGTACCGCGCGAAGACGGTCCCTGCGAACGCAGACGTGATTGCGATGTAGGCCCCCATCATCTTGAGTAGATGTTCCTGCACCCAAGTGCGCTTTAGCCAGGAGAGCGGCAGTACGTTACGGAGAAGATCATACCCGCTTGTGGCGATGAGCCCACCGAGGATCGACCACGTTAGAGCCGGAGCCCATGGCTGATGCAGCCGTCGCATGATGGTTATGAACAGCCAGGGAGTGAGGAGACCAGCAATGCTGGCGATCCGATCGACCATTTCAGGCCGCCGTCCCCGCAATTGCAATGCCCGGTAGCCAGAGAACACATCGTAGACGCTAAGCACCGTAACCACCGCCAGGAAAGACCTGAAATTAAAAACGATCAACCCGAGTGAGGCGGTAGTAACCACGACCAGGTATGCATAGATGAAGAGCATCCCCACACGGGTATGCAGTCCGCGCCGTTTCGGGCTACAGATGGCAATGAGACCAAGGGCCAGCGCCATCGTTCCAAAAAGAACGTGGATGATGATGTTTGTTTGATGAAGAGGCGAGTGTTCAAACATCAGGTTTCCGGCCTATTTGGCATAACTGGCTGGTTTCTTGATGATGAGGGTGAGACCGAACTGAGCAGCCTTGAGACGTTCAGGAGAATCGCCATAGAAATCTTCGAGCAGCGCCTTGAACTTACCAGCCGAAGCTTCTGAGATTTGGCACTGATGGATCATAGCCTCGCCTACGAGGATCTTGGCATGGTTCTCTCGCTTCTTTGTTCTCGGATATCTAAAGCTCGCAGCCGTCGTTCGCTGCCATTGAGTGCCGCACGCGCCGTACATCGCGCGGGAGGGCCTGGATGCGCGTTCGTGGGCTAACCAGGGCCGTCATGATCTTGCGGAGTTGGTGGAGCCGAAGTTGCTTGCCGGGAACGAAGCCGAGGCGCGGCAGTTGCATGCTCAGGTGGATACCAAAGGCAAGGCTATGGATTTGTCGCGCAAGCGCCTGGAACGCGGGATAAAGCCCCGCTTCCCACAAACCCACAGCCGTCGGCGACTGTGATGAGACGGTTATGAATAGAGAGCACCCTTAAGGGCGATTACTCGGACCTTCGGAGCGCAACCAGGCTGCTGTGAGTAGCGCTTGCACTTGTGTTCTGCGTTGTCACAAGGAGTTCGAATGAAGGTATGCGCGGCTTGTCCCCTCGAAGCCGCTTTAACAGGGGAACCATTTCTGCGTCGTTCAAAAGATAGTCGTAGGCCGCTTCTGTTCCTGCCATGGAGGTGCCTTCGATGACCAGGGCGCGGCCGCTTCCAGAAAGGTTTGGCAGGTAGGCGACGATGCCGTAGACGCGATGTTCCGGGTCATTGGTTCTTGATTGCCAGGATGCGGGTTCTCCCTTTTGAGGCAAGTGATTGAGGACAGTGAACACGTGTGTCCGGTAGTCGTTGTGCAGCGAGAAGTTCATATTGCGCTCGAAGAGTTCGACCCAGGGGTTGGCCTCGGCCGCTCCAAATAGGATGACATTTCCATTTTTCAGATCGTTCGGGCGTACGTCCCGGGCGTACCGGATGTCGAGAGCGCTGTGTGCACTTTGGGAGATGCGTGCCAGGTTCGCTGCAGCTTGAAGATCGACGATGCTGGTATAGCGCCGGTCCGCAAACTCCGCAGGCTGATTGATATTTACGACTGGCGCTTCGTGAACCTCTGTTGAATCAGGGTGGCGATAGGCTCCGATCAGATATTCGTTCAGCGTTACGGTGCGGCCCTGGAACGCATGAAACAGGACCAGCCCTGAATCGCCGGGAATATAGAGCGTCGTTTGGCCGGGCACGAACAATTCTTGCCACAGCGGATGCATGGGTGGCGTGAACTCTGTCGCAAGTAGAGCATGCTCGGATCGTTCATGCGCAAGCAGCAGTAGAAGCAACACCATCAGAAGAGCAGATAGGCCTCCCAGCAGAGCTGTCATGGAAAATGCATGTCGTGGCACAGTCGTCTGTTCTGCGATGGAGTTTGGCAATTTCATCAAAACCGGCTCTGCAGGCGAATCGGCAATCGGAGTTATAGCTACCTCTTCAATGAATTGCGGAACGTAGGAGCCGCGCGGAATGATAATGCGGACCGTTTCCGTCGACCCCTCTTTTTGGTAGTGTGTCTCCAGCCGCTTACGCAGGCGGCTCGCCTGCGTCCGAACGATGCCGTCGATGGAGGAGTCGTAATCCCGCTGACGACCAAAGACTGCATGGCCGATTTGCTGCTCATTCAACTCCGCAGCCCTACCCTGTAGCGTCATGTCGCAGATGTAGGTGAGGAAGGCGGACAGGCGTTCGCTCCTGGCGAACGTCGGCGAGGCAACGATGCGGTGCAGAAGGTCTCGTCGAACGAATTGCCGACTGTCCTGAATGGGATCTGCTGCTGCTTTCGCACTAACCACTGCTGCTCACATGTACTCCCTTAAGAAAGTTCAACAGAGTTCAATGAACGGGAGATGAAAAGTCACCGCCTGTTCACTGTGTCGGGGATACATGAATACACGGTAAATTGCTCATTATGGGAGAGTTGCGCGATGTATCAGCGAAGTCTCCGTGAATTCTTCTTCAGTTGTAGCCGACGCTGCTAGTTTCTTACTGGCTACACTCACCCAGCCTCTACAAGGTCTCTGCCCCTCGGTTCGAGATGCCTGAATAAGAAGCGGGTAAGAGTTTGGCAAACTTCAGGAGCGCCACATGACGGCACCACGTTTTTCTATCAAATATATTTCCAGGCGGAGGGTTCCCACGCTGCTGGCGGCATCCGCGCTCGCGTTGTGCGGCGCTTCCATTGGGCACGCGCAGTTCGACTCTGGTGCGGTTCTTGGAAGTATCAAGGATCCATCTGGCGCGACCATCGGTTCGGCCACGGTCGAGTTGGTGAACGTTGCCAAAGGTGTGCACGTGACCCACCAGACGGACAGCGGCGGCGGTTACGAGTTCGACAGCGTACAGCCCGGCGACTACACCCTTTCCGTCACCGCCCAGGGATTTCAGGTGTCGAAAACGGACGTGTTTCGCGTAAACGTTGGAGCCCGGCAGCGTGTCGACCTTGCGTTGAACCTGGGCACAGCGAACGAGTCCGTGACCGTTTCCGGCGCGGCGAGCCGGCTGGAGGCGGACACCAGCGACCGGGGAGAAACCGTCCAGGGCACGGAGGCCGTGGCGTTGCCATTGAATGGCCGCTCGTATGCGGATTTGGCACAGCTCGTTCCCGGCGTTCGCCGGTCGCTGATTGCGACGGTTGCATCGAATCCTCCGCGCGATGCTTCGTACAACGCGAACGGACTGAGCTCGATGGACAACAACTTTGAGTTGGACGGCATCGACAACAACGCCTACCAGGAAGCGAACCAGGGATACAGCAACCAGGCGGTCATTCCTTCGCCGGACGCACTGTCCGAGTTCAAGGTGCAGACGGACAATTATTCCGCGGAGTACGGTCGTGCGGGTGGCGCGATCGTTAACGCGACGACACGCAGCGGCAGCAACGACATTCACGGCGTGGTGTATGACTACCTGCGCAATACGGTGCTAAATGCGTTCGGGCCGTTCTATGGAACGGGCGTGAAGCCCCGACTGGTGCAGAACCAGTTCGGTGCTCGCGTCGGTGGCCCCATCCTAAAAGATCGCCTGTTTTTCTTTGTGGATTACGAAGGCCTGCGTGCGGTATCTCATTCTCTGACTACCGCGACGTTGCCGACAGCAGCCGAATTGACTGGCCTGTTCACGACGAACGGTCAAGTTGGCGGCACACCCGTGCCCGTGAAGAATCCCTACACAGGCGTGGTGTACGCCAACGGCCAGGTGCCATTGACCGACCCCAACATCGATCCTGTTGCGTTGGCCGTCTTTAAGCAGCTGCCGACTCCTAACATTGCTGGTGCCGGCCTAACTGCGGCGAACTTCCAGTACCTTCCAGCCGCACCGACGGTGGACGACAAGGGCGACGCCCGCATTGACTTTACGCGGAACGAGCGGCAAAGTGGCTTCGTTCGGTACAGCCAGCGCGCTGTGACTTACTTTCAGCCGCCGTCGTTTCCCGGTACTGCAGGCGGTAATAACAACGGCACGCTCTACGCCCGCACGAGGCAGATTGCTGCGGGGTTCAACTGGACGCTGACGCCGACATCAATCCTGGAACTTCGCTTCGGCCAGACCTGGACCCAAAGCGGAAAGCAGCCCGTGTTTCTAGGCGCACCCAATTTTCTCGCCGGTATTCCCAACGTACCCCAAGACCCGGCGTATACGGGCGGACTGAACAATCAAGCTGTTTCCGGGTTCACCTCGTTCGGCGAGCAGGCGACCAATCCGCAGTTCAACAACCCAACCCAGGCGAACCCCAAGGTCAATTACACCTGGGTCAAGGGCCGCCACAGCTTGAAGGTCGGATATGAGTTCGGCTGGCTGAGCCAGGCTATTTCCGACTTTCATCCGAAATTCGGCACCGATACCTATGCCGGTGCCTTCAGCTCAACCGGCAGCGGGACGACCGCGCAGGCTGCCAACCTGACGGACTTCCTGTTTGGTGCACGCAGCAACTACCAGTTGAACGCGCCCAACGAGGTGAACTACCTGCGCCATTGGCACATGGGCTACATCCAGGACGATTGGAAGCCGCTGCCATCGCTGACGCTAAACCTCGGGCTGCGTTATGAATTTATGTCCCCGAACTACGAACAGGACAACAAACTGTTCAACTTCGACCCAGTCAACAACCGCCTGCTCGCCGCCGGCACCGGCACCGATGTCAACAGCACTGCACCTGGCCATGTATACAACCTGCACTATGTAGGTGGTGGTTCGTTGGCGGAGCGTGGCCTGGTCGATCCAAACTACAAGAACTTCGGCCCGCGCATCGGTTTTGCGGAACAGGTAAACGCTCACACCGTCATTCGTGGCGGCTATGGCATCAGTTATGCGTACCTCTTCCGCTTTGGAGGAGAAGGCCTGCTCGCGTATAACGGCCCAAACAACTACACCGCGACGCTGCCAACGAACCAGACGCCGGGCCAGGGCATCTGCACCTCCCTGCTACAGGACCCGACGACCTGCTTCCGCCGCACGCAGGATGGCTACCAAACCAACTTTGCCGGTCCGATCAATTTCTCGACCATCAAGGCGCAAACGCGCTACACGCCGCGCAACTTCAAACCCACCTACGTGCAGGCCTTCCACCTTGGGGTGCAGCAGGAGTTACCGTTCCAGACGACGCTTGAGGTGGCCTATGTGGGAAATCACACCGTGCACATCGCCTCACTTGCCGACACGAACCAGGCGCGGACTTGCCTCGCCTCCGAGATTCCAGCCGCAGCTCAGGGACAGTGCACCACGTCGTTGTTGAACCGCCGGCCCATCGCCAACTTCACGGATATCCTGACGGAGACCAACGCCGGCTTTCTTGTCTACAACTCACTGCAGACGAAGCTTGAACGGCATTTCAGCCATGGCATTTTCCTCATCAACTCGTTCACATGGTCTCGCGGCATCGATCTGAACTCCGCTGACCTGGAGGCCCAGAACGGCGATAGCTCGTTGATCAACATTGCCAATCCGCAGGGGGATCGTGGTCCGAGTGGCTACAACCAGCCGCTCAACGACACCACATCAGCCATCGTGGAACTTCCGTTCGGTCACGGGCAGCGCTTCGGCGGCAACGCACGGGGCTGGCAGCAGCAGATCCTCGGCGGCTGGCAGCTTACCGGCATCAACGTGGTGACCAGCGGCGTACCCATCAACCTGAATTACACGGCAAGCAGCAACCAGGTCGTCTCCACCACCAGCTCGGCTTACGCACTGCGCCCCAACCTGACCGGCCCCGTCTCTGCCGTGTACGGGCACAAGCTCGTCAAGACCGACAGCTCGTTGAACGGCTTCTTTACGCCAGGCTCGGGGACAACAGCACCCGTTGGCGTGGGCATCCCCTCGGGCACCCAGCTCTTCGGAACGGCAGGCCGCAATGCACTGCGTGGGCCAGCGTTCGGCCAGTTCGACCTGTCGGCGCATAAACGGTTTACCCTGCCGGCCGAACGCTACTTTGCCGAGTTTCGCATCGAGGCCTTCAACGTGCTGAATGCAACCAACTACATCAGTCCGACCGTGAACATCGGGTCGGTAAACAGCACCTCCGGCACGCCAAGTTATAACGCGGGCTTTGGCAGTTTTAGCGGGGCGACGAGCGTGTATCCATCGCGGCAGGTTCAGTTCGCGCTGCGGTTCGGCTTCTAAACGGGCCAGGATCCCCTTTGCAGGAGGTAGCAAAAACAAGCTGCTGCTACGGAATGTTCGTTGCAGCATTGGAAGGAGATTTTCGCGTGTCCACGTACCTCGGTCTTTCCCGTCGCAACTTCTTATCGTGCGCTGCTGCGGCTTCACTCGCCGTTCTTTCAGGCAAGATCCTCGCAGCGCAGGGTGCGGCCCCTGCACCGCCTGCGCACTTACCGCTGCGCGATACGATGTTGAAGTTCAATCCGGATGGCAGCACAAGACCGTTCGCCGGCAATACCGTCATCTCCCACTTGCCCGCGCAATCCCTGATGCGCGATCAAATGGCTCTGCTGCATGACGCGCTGGCGGCGGCATCGTTTCGTGGTGCTCTTGGCCTTACATCCGTTCCCAGCTACCACATGACAATCCTCAACGGGGCCAACGACCAGGACCGCGAGCGAAGCGGCTGGCCCCCGTATGTACCGAAGGACGCGCCCATTGCAGTCTGCAATGACATGGTGCGCGAACGAATGGAAAAGGTATTGCTGCACTGCGAACTGCCGATCCGCGTTCGGGTGGATCAGCAGGCTACACTCAGCTTCGCGACGGCGGCCACTCTGCGCATGTCTCCGGCAAACCAGGCAGAAGCGGACAAGCTACAGTCGATGCGCGATCAGTTGGCCGAAGTTTATGGCTACCGCGGCAAAAATCACACTTCCTACCAGTTCCACATCACCATGTCCTACCAGGTGCGCGACTTTACACCGGCAGAATTGGCGGCGTACCGGGCCATGCTTCAGGCCTATCTGCCGAAGATCGTTGCAGCCGCACCGATCGTGGAACTCGGCGGCCCTGAATACTGTACCTTTGCGGACATGCAGCGTTTTGAGCCTCTTCTGTTGTTGCGGAGTTCCTAGAGCAAATTACATCTGCACCAAAATAGACCTTGCTGGTCCCCACGCTTTCCAGAAGAAGTCGAAGTCGGGCATCGCCACTCCCCAAGGCTGAATAGACCTCATCCATCAGCCGTTGGCAGCTGCCGAGCGTCACGATAAGGAAAGGCAGAGCTGACCGTGACCAGTACCCGCAAAACGATCAAGGTTCACGATGTTCTTGAAGGCAGCGGCAACGTGTTCGCCGATCTCGGTCTGGCGCATGCGGATCAGGAGCTGACCAAAGCCCGGCTGACGCTCCAGATCGCCCGCATCATCAAGGATCGTGGCCTGACCCAGGTCGAGGCCGCGAATATCCTCGGCATTCAGCAGCCTCACGTCTCGGCGCCTTGACCCGCAACCGCGCTGGCCATTTTCCCCGTAGGCCGGCTCATCGACTTTCTGACGGCTCTCGGCCAGGACGTTGAGATTACCGTGACGCCGACGCGCAAGGAGCATGGCGCGATGTCCATCGTCTTCGCATGACAACCGGCGTTGTCGTGGGCGACGAGAAGATGGCGGGCACGGCAACGCCTTGTCTTGGTCTGTCGGTTGGGTTCTCAACTTTTCGAGTGCGAGGCTTCGTACATCCCACCTGGGATGCCGAAAGCTGATGAAGAAGTACTGCAAAATGCCAGGGTGGACTTCCCGAAGAGTGAGCTGGAGTCTCCTCATGTGAGATTTGTCAGGGCAATTAGAGCCGCGAAGGTTTTTGAACAAGCTCCGTCCTCGTCTGAAACCACAGTTTCAGTAACCTTACATTCAAGATCATGGGGTGGAGTTCCTATAACTAAGGCGGTCTAACTGAGGCGGTCTCGAAAGGACCCTTACCGTTGGGGGCCGAAAACCAGACGAAAGGCCGCTACGGGCTGTGACCTTTTTATACGTAACCGAAGCTACGCCCGCCAGCCGAACGTAGCGGTCGCCTTTGTATTGAGGGGTATGGATGGGCCGCCGCGCGGCACCCCCGGTCTCCGGCTGTTGCAAATCGGCAAAGTGCCGATAGAATACACAATGCTATCCGCCAGGCGAAGTTGGTTGTATTGATGCGTTGCCTCTCCAAAGCACACCCCTTCACTCTGGCAGTGTTGATTACCTGTGCGCTCGCTTTACTCATCCCACGCTCTCAGGCCCAGCAATATGTTTTCGACTCTTGGAACCAGGACCAGGGCCTGGGTAATATCTCCATCGCCGCAATGACCTTTGACCATAAGGGCGTCCTCTGGATCGCTACTGGAAACGGGGTTTATCGCTTTCTGGGCGTAGGCCCCAGCAGTTTCGTGCCTGCCGCCGGCATTCCTGAAAGGCTCATCACCGATATCTACACAGACATTTCGGGCAACGTGTGGGCGGGTACCTACAGCAACCTGTACCGCTGGAACGGCAACTCTTTCGTGCCCGCTACACGTGATCCCGTATCCATTTGGAACGCCCATCACATAGCTGCCCTGGATGCTACCCACCTCTTGGTCGTCGACCGAAACAAGCTTTACCTGCTCACCCACGACGGGGGCGGAAACGTAGTCTCGTATCAGCCATTTTTCCCTGCATCCCTAATGAGCTCCAATAGTATCCTCGCGCATCTCTCAGCGATTGCCGTAGCTCCGGACGGCTCAATCTGGATGGGATGCACTCACCAGATATGTACCTGGGGCAACGGCAATCTCAAGGTCTGGAGTCCCGACTTCGCTCGGCTCAATAAGAACAACCAGGAGTTCTGGGTTTCCTTTCACTTCGCTAAAAACGGTTCGGTCTGGGCCACCACCATGCGTGATCGCGCAGAGCTTACTCCCGGTTCCGGCCAGTTCGTTGTCCACTCGATTTCCTCGCTCGCCCCCGGCGAGATCCTGCGTCAGACTCCCATCGCCGAAGATGCCCAGGGTCGAATCCTCACCTCCACCACCGAAGGCCTGGCTCGCTGGAATGGTGCGCAATGGACGATCGTGAGCGCGCGCAACGGCCTGAGCATTGATGCCGCCAGTTGCTTCGCATTCGACGCCAATGGCAACCTCTGGATCGGTACAGGGGGGCGGGGCCTGGTGCTCTGGGCGGGGTATGGCAATCTCGAAGCCTGGACGCGCGACGACGGCCTTCCCGCCTCCGGGATCTGGTCGATCCTCCCTGTAGGAAATCGCCTTTTTGTCGGCACAGATCGCGGCATTGCCTCCCTCACGGCGTCCCCGTGGGCGGTTAAGTACATCGCCGCGCGCGGTAAATGGAGGTTCGGCCAGGTGAGCGGTCTGTTCGTCGATGCCCAAGGGATGCTCTGGGCCGGGACCTTCTCCGGAGACATTCTGCGCATTGATCCCGCTACCGGCCACACTACCCTGGTGCAGTCGATCCCGGCGCTCATCTTCAAATTCATAGCGGACGGTTCGGGCCGCGTCTGGATTCCTACCGGACAAGGTATATACAGTTTCGACCCGTCTCATCCGCAGACTCCTCCCCCCCGTGCTCTTGAGCCTGAGCATTGGATCGGCGCGCATACATCCGTCAGTAGCGCCTGCCGCTCCGCTGATGGCTCCCTCTGGTTTCTCACCAGCAGTAATCTTGTTCGATTTCACGACGGCTCCTGGTCGCATCCCGACCTAGAGAGGACCATTTTCAGCTCCCAGACGGATCACGGAGGGCTATCCAGCTTGTCCTGCGCTCCCGATGGTTCCCTTTGGACCAGCGGAGATCGCGCCGGCGTCTGGCACCTCACTGTGCGCGACGGCATCCTCAGTTCCAGACAGCTCCAGCTGCCGGAGGAGTTCAGCGGATTCAATCCCGTCACGCTTGCTGCCGACAGTGGCGGCCGGCTCTGGATCGGTACCGATCAGGGCGTTCTGGTGTGGGACGGCTCTGCGTGGCGCCACCTCACCCACAAATCCGGCCTTGTCTCCAACGATATCGACCAGGGTGCAATGGCCGATGCTCCTGACGGTTCCTTGTGGATCGGCTCGAGCGCCGGCCTGATTCGCATAGCCCATCCTTCCGATCTCTTCTCGCCCGCCTCCCTGGGGGTCAACATCTACTCCATTCAGCGAGGCGCAAGCACTCTATCTCTTCAGCAAGACTTAGTCCTGCCCTGGTCCGGTCAGCCTCTGCGGCTCCAGTTCGCCGCGCCCGCCGTCGCTGACGCCGGCAGCATCAGCTTCTTCTCCCGCCTTATCGGCGTCAATTCTTCCTGGATCTCCACGGGCGGCGAAGTCATTTATCCTTCGCTGGGGCCGGGTGCTTACCGCTTTGAAGTCTTCGCCCGCAACTCCGATAACGGTGCCACGTCTAGCGTTCAATCTGTCTCTTTCCGCATCCTGCCTCCCTGGTGGAGGAGCTGGTGGTTCTGCACCCTTGCGACGGTGATCGTCCTGGCCGTGCTTTGGTGGCTCTACCGTCTGCGCGTCGGCGTTCTCGAGAGTCAGAGCCGTACCCTCGAGGCAACTGTGCGCGAGCGTACTCGCGATCTGGAGCTCAGCCGGGAGTCTCTTCGCATCCAGGCTTCCCACGACGCGCTCACAGGCCTGTACAACCGCGGAGCGATCCTCGAAGTCCTCGAGCGCGAGACCCTGCGCGTCCAGCGTGAACATACCTCCCTCACCGTGGCCCTGGCAGATATCGATTACTTCAAGCAGGTGAACGACACGTACGGGCACCTGACGGGCGATGCCGCCCTCCGTGCCTTCGCTGCCGGAATCACTGCCAATATCCGTCCCTATGACTACGCCGGACGATACGGTGGCGAAGAGTTCCTGCTCATCCTGCCAAATCTGGATCCCCATGATGCCGAGGGCCGCCTTGCTCAACTGCACGCCGCGATCTCCCATCTTCCCGTTGCCGCCGAAGCTGCCGAGTTGGTGATCAACTGGAGCATGGGGGCCGTCATCCTTGATGCAAGCTCCAGCCATTGCGAAGTCTCCGAACTCGTCTCCATCGCCGACGAGGCCCTCTACGAGGCTAAAAGATCTGGACGCGACCGCCTCGTAGTTCTTCCCTTTCATCCTTCCAAAGTCCTCGAAATGACGGTCGATAGCACTCTCCGCTGAGGTGTTCCATACGCTAGGGAACCGATTCGCCTGGGCCATATCGACACTACGAACGGGACACCGGACTCCATGAGGTTTGAGATAAAGGCGACGTTGCGG
>CAZZXL010000126.1:0-15030 GCA_964658035.1 uncultured Acetobacteraceae bacterium | reverse complement strand
AGGGGAGGGACTTCATTCGCCATAAAGACCCACTTCCCAATGAAGGGGCGGGACTTCAGTCCCGCCATCAGCAGCCTGCCACAAACCGGCTTTAGCCGCTGAGGTAATCCTCCCCGGAATCCATCAGCCCGACCTAGAAGAAGGTCTCGACCAAGTCGACCACATTAAACCCTGCATCAAGAATCGGCAGCACCTTCCACTTGTCAAAGGTCAGGCAGGGATGTGAAATTTCAAAACCGATCATGTCGCCGACTTGCAGGTCGTCCCCCGGCGACAGCTCCAGGTAAGCATGCTGGTCCATCATTTTCGTCAGCGTCCACGGACGCTGAATCGCACTTGGCGACCCGGCGCCCGGTCGATAATGAAGCGCCGCCACCGGCAGCCCCGCGTCGAACGCCGCATCCCGCTTGCCCAGTCCGATAATGGCCCGCGTCGGATCCGGCATCGATTGCACATACGCCCACAACTGCAGCGCCGGCTGCAGACTGCTGTGCATCCCTGCCGCCACCGAATTCTGCCGGTCAATCCGCGCCTGCGCTTCGCGATAAACCCCCACATCATGCGTCAGGTAACAGCCTGGCCGCAACACCACCTCAAAGCCGGCCCCGGCTTGGGAAAATTCTTCCGCAACCACGTCATACCAGGCCGACCCCGCACCCGACAGCAACACCGGCTCACGATCAAATCGGCCTTCTTCTGCCAGTGTTTTAGCCGTCTCGACCGTCTGGCGCAGAAAGCTTCGTATCCACGCCTCATCCACCAGCACGCCCTCGTAAATCTCAATGCCGCACAGCGCAATACTTTCTTTCCACCGGGAGATCGCCTCCACCACCCTGCCCAGGGCATCCACATTCCGCACGCCGGCCCTGCCGCCCTCCACGCCCAGCTCCAACAGCACATTTAAGCGCTGCCCGCGCTGCTTGAAAAACTCACCGAGGGCGGCAACATTCTCCACCGAATCCACCAGGCAGTAATACTCGAATGCCGGGTCTGCCAGCATCTGCGCGATCTTCGCCATGTTGGCTTTGCCCACCAGCTGGTTCGCCATCAGCACCCGCCGCAACCCATGCGCATAGGCAGCCTGCACCTGCTGTGCCGTCGCCAGCGTAATGCCCCATGCTCCCCCGTGCATCTGCATCGCAAACAGCTTCGGCGCCATCGTCGTTTTGCCATGCGGCGCCAGCTTCAGGCCGTAAGCAGAGATGAAGGCCTGCATCCATCGCAGGTTATGCTGCAGCCGCTCCTGGTAAAGCACCGCCACCGGTAGACCGAGATCTTCGCGCAAAAGGTTCCACCCCTTTGCCATCACCTCTTCGCCGATCAACCCTCCCTGGAACGAGCCAAGTCCTTTTTCGTACGACGAAATCTGTTGCTCCACCCGCCATCCTCCGTTGAACGGCATTCATTCCCACTCTCCAGCGTATATCGTTAGAGGTCGAACCCCGCACACGGAGGAAAGCCGGCATGCTCACCTGCGACACGCTGATTCGCAACGCCCGCATCATCGACGGCAGCCGCTCCGGTGCCCCCGACGCCGGCGGCAGCAACAGCGCAGCGAGCAAAAATCCATTGCAGGACGTCGCCATCGCCAACGGCCGCATTCTCGCCATTCACCCGGCCACCGACGCTGCCAGCCACGCGCAGGCCATCCATCAAATTGACGCCGCAGGCATGGTCCTCGCGCCCGGCTTCATCGATGCCCATACCCACGATGACACCAACGTCATCCGCACCCCGCAGATGCTGCCCAAACTCTCGCAAGGCGTCACCACCGTCATCGTGGGCAACTGCGGCATCAGTGCGGCGCCGGCCACCATCCGCGGCCATCTGCCCGATCCCATGAATCTCCTCGGAGCCGCCGAAGCCTTTACCTATCCAGACTTTTGCTCGTACCTCTCCGCAATCGAAAAAGCACAACCCGCCGTGAACGTCGCCGCCCTGGTCGGCCACACCACCCTGCGCAACAACCATATGGATCGCCTCGACCGCTCAGCAACCGGCAGCGAAATTGCCGCCATGCGCCATCAACTCGACGACGCTCTCTCCCACGGCGCCATCGGCCTCAGTACCGGCCTCGCCTACCTTTCGGCTTACTCCGCATCGACAGAAGAAGTACTCGCCCTGGCGGAAGCGCTGCATGCGCATCAAGCCATCTACACCACCCACCTGCGCAGTGAAACCGAAACCATCGTCGACGCTCTGCACGAAGCCTTCCTCATCGGCAAAGCGGCCGGCGTGGCCATCGTCGTTCCCATCTCAAGTGCGCCGGCCTTGCCAACTGGGGCCGCAGTCAGGAGATTCTTGCCGTTCTCGACCAGGCCCGCACCGGCCAGGCCATCGGCTTCGACTGCTACCCCTACTCCGCGGGCTCGAGTACCCTCGACCTGCGCCAGGTCGATGAACGCGTGAAGATCATGATCACCTGGTCCGATCCGCATCCTGCCATGGCAGGCCACACCCTGGCGGAGATCGCCGCGCAATGGTCAGTCAGTCAACAGGAAGCAGCCGCGCGTCTGCAACCCGCCGGCGCGATCTACCACAGCATCGCTGAAGCGGACATGCGCCGCATCCTGCAGCATCCCGCCACCATGATCGGCTCGGATGGCCTGCCCAATGACCCCATGCCGCACCCCCGCCTCTGGGGCACCTTCCCGCGTGTGCTCGGCCACTACAGCCGCGATGAACAGTTGTTCCCATTGGCTGAAGCCGTTTACAAGATGACCGGGCTCACCGCGCAACGCTTCGGCCTCCACGATCGCGGCCTGGTCACTCCCGGCTACTGCGCAGATCTCGTCCTGTTCGATCCTGACAAAATCGCGGACACCGCCACCTTTGAACATCCCATTTCACCTGCCGCCGGCATCCTTGCCGTGTGGGTCAACGGCATCCTGTCGTATCGTGAAGGCAAAGCAACGAGCGAACGGGCAGGCCGCTTTCTTCCCCACAGGAAGAACCGCCGCGAACCGGACGCTTGAAGGGAGCAAAATCGCAATGAGTATCAAACGCTATGGAGTTGAGGGCGGCAAGGGCACCGGCGGTCAGCATCTGCCATTCTCCCGCGCGGTCGAAGCAGATGGCTGGCTCTACGTTTCCGGTCAGGTACCCATGGTGAATGGCGAACTGGTCGAAGGCAATATCGTGGCCCAGTCCCACCAGGCCATCAAGAATGTGCTGACCATTCTCAAGGAAGCCGGCTACGCTCCCGAGCACGTGGTCCGCTGCGGTGTATGGCTGGATGACGCTCGTGACTTCCAATCCTTCAACGGCGTCTTCAAAAGCTACTTCGGCGAGCATCCGCCCGCCCGCGCTTGCGTCGTTTCTTCCATGGTCGTCGATTGCAAAGTAGAGCTCGACTGCATCGCCTTCAAGCCTCGCTCAGCCTAACGTGAAGCTCGAAACAGCAAGCTTGCAACGTCAAGCTACGAAACGGCCCATCCTCACATGACGCACATGACCAACATCACGCAGGCATCGGACATGACCCAGGCACTGGCCGCTGCAACCATCAGCCTCCCCGACACGCCGGCGATTGACCATCACGGTGTCTTTCTGCTCCTCGCAGCGCTGGGCGCCATCATTACGCTGGTCGTCCTCATCGCTGTTCTCAAGGTCAATCCATTCGTCACGCTGTTCGTTACCTCCATCGGCCTGGCCCTGGTCACCGGCATGCCGCTGCGCTCCGTCGTCACCTCCTTTGAACAGGGTGTCGGCGCTACCCTTGGCCATATCGTCATCATCGTGGCCCTCGGTACCATGCTGGGCAAAATGATGGCCGAATCCGGCGGCGCGGAACAGATCGCCCAGACCCTGATTCGCTTCTTCGGCGAAAAATACATTCCCTGGGCAATGCTTGTCATCGGCCTCGTCGTCGGACTGCCAGTATTTTTCGAAGTAGGCTTCGTCCTCCTCATCCCGATTATTTTCACCATCGCCCGCAAAACCAACACGCCGATCCTCAAACTGGCATTGCCCATGATCGCCGGACTCTCCGTCGACCACGGGCTGGTCCCGCCGCATCCCGCTGCTCTCATCGCCGTCACCCTGTACCACGCCGACATCGGCCGCACCATCTTTTACGCGCTCCTTGTCGGCGTCCCGACCGCCATAATCGCCGGTCCATTCTTCGCCATGTGGATTGCCCCCCGTGTGCCCCTCTCTGCCGATAACCCCATCGCCGCCGCCTTCATCGACCACGATCTTGAAAAGGGTGCGCAGAAGCTGCCCGGCTTTACGCTCACGTTTGCGAACGTCATGCTGCCCGTCGTCCTGATGCTCGTCGGCAGCTGGGCAGACGTGCTCTCGTCCCCGGGAGGTCGTCTGAATGCCGGCTTGCGCCTGGCCGGTACCGCGGACATTGCACTCCTCATCGGAGCCGTCTGCAGCTTCATCACCCTGGGATTAATGCGCGGTGTCAGCAGGGACACCATCCTCAAGTTCTCCAATGAATGTCTCGCACCGACGGCGACCATCACGCTACTCATCGGGGCAGGCGGCGGCTTCGGGCGCATCCTGCAGGATAGCGGCGTCTCCCAGGCGATCGTGGGCGTCGCCCTCGCGGCCCATATTTCTTTACTGTTGCTGGCATGGCTCACCGCCGCGCTCATCCGCCTGGCAACCGGCTCGGCGACCGTCGCCATGACCACTGCCGCCGGCATCATCGGCCCTATCGCTGCGCATTCCCCCGGCGTGCAGCCGGAACTGCTCGCCATCGCTACCGGCGCCGGCTCCCTCATCTTCTCGCACGTCAACGACGGCGGCTTCTGGCTGGTGAAGGAGTATCTCAACATGAGCGTCGTCGAAACCCTCAAAACCTGGTCAGTCTGCGAAACCATCATCTCGGTTACCGCGCTGCTGCTGACCTTCGCCCTCGCCGCGGTGGTTTAAAGAACCTTCCGCACGTCCTGCCTTTTCAATGCCATTCGCATCAAGAGAGAGTGCATGTCGACTTCAAGACGCAATTTCCTCAAGACGTCCATCATTGCGGGCGCCGGCGCAACACTGCCCGCCCTGCCTGCTTTCGCTACTCCGGCTGCAGGCGCAGCCGCTGCCCCCGGTTCAGCCCCCGTCGCGGCCATCCAACCCGAAATCTACACCCGGGGCATCGGCCACTATCCCGGCCTGCCATCTCAGAACTTCAGCCCATCGTTTGTCATCGACAGCACCACCTACCGCAACCTGGCCCTCCTGCGTCCCGCATACCACTCCAGCAGCTATGACTACAATCTGACCGCCCAGCTGGTCACCGACGGCATCAAGGACACGCAACTGCCGACCTGGGTGGCCACAGCGATCGACTCCCGCGGACCCCTTCCAAAGAATGAACGCGAGCTCTTCCTCGATCACTTCGCGGCCAGCGTCGTGCAGCTGAAAGGCTCCCATCCTTCTGTGCAGGTAGAACTCGGCGGTGGCACCCACGCTCCTTCCGCCGGTCTCCCTGCCATTGACCGTGTCGAAGTCTTCGCAACCGTTCCCAGGCCGGCAGACGCAGCCACGTTATCCATAGCCATCCTGACTTCAGCCGATGGGCGCGTCTGGAACGAAGTGGGACACTCAGGACCCTTGACGCCTCTCGCCACCACTAACTTTCCTTCCGAGCTCGTAAGCGACATGCTGCTCTTCAAGCCCTCCATCGCGCTGAATCAGCCAAGCACCAGTCGCTATTACAAAATCCAGTTCAACCAGGAAGCCACCTCACCAAAAGATGCCGGCGTGAGGTGGGGCATCGGCGATACGGCTTTTTATCACGGCGAAACCCGTGTACAGATCGGTGGCCCCTACTCCTTCACCAGCGCGTGGATGAGCGCCGGCTTGAGCGATGAATGGGTCTATGTCGACCTTGGCGCACCCTGCGACTTTGACCGTATAACCCTCTACTGGCTCGCGCGCGCAGCTGAGGGTTCCCTCCAGGTCTCAGACGACGCCAAAAACTGGCGCACCCTGCAGCCTCTCCCTGAATCCAGTTCGCTGGTCGACGACATCAGGCTCGCGCAATCCGCGCATGGCCGCTACGTGCGTGTCTTCATGACCCGCCCCGCGTCGGCGAATGGCTACATCCTGAGTGAACTCGAAGTCTACGGCCGCGGCGGCCCGGTAGCCATTCCGAAGCCTCCCGCCATCGCCGATCCAGGTGGCCGTCTTGACCTCTCCGGCGGCGCCTGGCGCGTCCAGCGCTCGACGCTGGTAAGTGAGCCGGGCGAAGCCCTCGCCAAAGCCGGCTATCACGACAATCCATGGGTCGTCGCCACGGTGCCCGGCACGGTCCTCACTTCTTACCTGAACGCCGGCGCCATTCCTGACCCCAACTTCGGACAAAACCAGTTACATATCTCGGACTCTTATTTCTATTCCGACTTCTGGTACCGCACCGAGTTCCAGCCGTCCCCCATCGCCAAAGGCGAAGTAGCATGGCTCAACTTCGACGGCATTAACTGGAAAGCCGACGTCTTCCTCAACGGAGAGAAGCTCGGCCGCATCGAAGGCGGCTTCATGCGTGCCCGCTTCGATGTCACCGGCAAGTTAATTCCAGGCAGGCCGAACGCCCTGGCCGTCCGCATCGAGAAAAATGCGACACCCGGCAGCGCGAAGCAGAAGACCTACGAATCTCCCGGCAAAAACGGCGGCGCCCTCGGTGCCGACAATCCCACCTACCACGCCTCCATCGGCTGGGACTGGATTCCGACCATCCGCGGCAGAAACACCGGCATCTGGGGCGATGTCTTCCTCACCACGACCGGCGCCGTGACCCTCGAAAATCCTTACGTCACCACCACGCTTCCCTTACCTGATACTTCCCACGCCGATATCGGCATCGAAGTCGAACTCTTGAACCACCATGCCAGGGCAATCACCGGCATCCTCCGCGGCAGCTTCGGCGATATCCGTTTCGAACAAAAAGTCACCGTCGAAGGTTCGGCCACCAAGAAGATCAAGCTCGACCCATCCACCCATCCCGCACTCCGCATGCAAAACCCGCAACTATGGTGGCCAACCGGCTATGGCGAGCCGCACTTATACGACGTCGAACTCGCCTTCGAAACCAACAGCCACAAATCCTCCGACAGGAAAAGCTTCAAGGCCGGCATCCGCCAGATGACCTTCAACAACGACGGCGGCGACCTGCGCCTCTTCGTCAATGGCCGAAGATTCATCGCCCGCGGCGGCAACTGGGGCTTCGGCGAATCCATGCTGCGCTACCGTGCCCGCGAATATGACGCAGCCGTCCGCTACCACCGCGAAATGAACATGACCATGGTTCGTAACTGGGTCGGGCAGATCGGCGATGAGGCCTTCTACGAAGCCTGCGATCGACACGGCGTCATGGTCTGGCAGGATTTCTGGCTGGCCAATCCCTACGACGGCCCTATCCCCAGCGACAGCGCCCTCTTCCTCAGCAACGCGCGCGACCTCATCCTCAAGATCCGCAACCATGCCTCGATTGGCATCTATTGCGGTCGTAATGAAGGTTTCCCGCCGCCGCCTCTCGAAGACGGCATCGAGAAACTGCTCGCCGAACTCCATCCCGCCATCCACTACATCGGCAGCTCCGCGGACGACGTCGTCAGCGGCCATGGTCCTTACCAGGCTCTGCCGCCCACCTACTACTTCCGCACCGCGGACAAGCAGCTCCACAGCGAAATCGGCATGCCCAACATTCCGCCTATTGAAAGCGTCCGCGCCATGATGCCGGAAGCTGCCCTCTGGCCGCAGGGCCTTGACTGGGGCTTGCACGACTTCAACCTCCAGGGTGCCCAGGGCGGCAGCTCCTTCCGCAGCATTATCGAAGAAGGCTACGGCGGCGCGAACAACGCCGAAGAATGGATCACCCTCGCCCAATTCGTGAACTACGAAGGCTACCGAGCCATGTTCGAGGCACAGAGCAAGTACCGCATGGGCCTGCTCCTGTGGATGAGCCATCCCTGCTGGCCCTCCTTCGTATGGCAGACCTACGACTACTACTTCGAGCCGACGGCTGCCTACTTCGCCTGCAAAAAAGCCTGCGAGCCCCTGCACATCCAGTGGAACCGCGATACCGAAACCATCGAAGTCGTGAACTACAGTGCCGGCAAAACGCAAGGCCTCAGCGCCCAGGTCGAAGTGCTCAACATGGACGGCAGCAAAGTCTGGACCAGGACCGTAGCACTCGACAGTGAAGAAGACTCCACCGCCGTCTGCATTCCCATGCAATATCCCTCCGGCCTCACCCCGGTACACTTCCTGCGTCTTACGCTCACCAGGGGCGATGAACTGCTCTCGTCGAACTTCTACCTGCGCGGCCTGGAAGAAGGAAATTACCGCGCCATCCGCGAACTGCCGAAAGCCACCGTCACATGTGCGACTCACGCGGAGCAGAAGGGTGACCTGTGGCTGCTCACCACGCAGCTGCAGAACACTTCGCCCTCTCCCGCCGTCATGCTTCGCCTCAAAGCGGTGCGTAAAGAAAGCGGCGACCGCATCCTTCCGGCCATCTACAGCGATAACTACATCACCCTCATGCCCGGCGAAAAACGTACCCTGCTCACCGAACTGAACCACCGCGACACCCGCGGCGAAACTCCCCGCATCGCCATCGGTGGCTTCAACACCACTCCAGCCTGAGTAAAGTCTTCAGAAAAAAAGTGGCAAACAAAAAGGCCCCGATCAAAGTCGGGGCCTTTCTGTTACTCGAACCTTCAAGTAGATCCTAGAAATTCTGGTGCCGAAGAAGGGACTCGAACCCCCACACCCTTGCGAGTACGTGGACCTGAACCACGCGCGTCTGCCAATTCCGCCACTACGGCACTCAATAGCTGGACCGTAACGACCCAACAACTCCAAGTCTGTCAAAGGCGTGAAAGCTTGTCAAGCCGTCTTCCGTTTCATCCTCGCCAGGCGTGCCGCGGCCGGCGTATGCTTTCCAGGCGTCCCTTCGAACAACCACGCATCACATGCTATTAAGCTTTGCTACCCCAACACTTTGAGCATCTCTACAGTAGGTTTACCGTTGGAGAACTGCTTAGGAGAATCATGACGGAAGATCGTTCCGCCACGGGCGAACAGCCGTCCCGGCCGGCCATGTCCGAGGAGCACGCCAAGGAGATGCGTCGCCTGCTGCACGACATGAATAATTCACTCGAAATCATCCTGCAGGCTACCTATCTCGTGGGCACCCTGCCGTTGGACGAAAATGGCCGCCAGTGGGTCCAGCTCCTGGATAAAGGCGTCGATCAGACGGCGAAGCTCAACCGCCAGCTCCGCGATCTGATCGCCGTCACGCAGCGAGAAAACGGCTGACGTACCGGCCTGGTTTTGCTCGTGTGCCGCGTGTCTAGTGTTGGAGACGCGGCGGCACCCGAGTGCGTAGGAGACCTGAACCTAGACCAGGTGAGCGTCCAGCGTAATTTCTGTATTGCCCTGAAAAAGACGTGAAATCGGGCAGCCGTTCTTGGCGTTGTCTGCAGCTGTATCAAAGGCAGCTTTCTCCGCCCCTGGAACTGTCGCCTTGGTTGTCAACCGGATCTTGGTAATCGTCGGCTTGCCTTCCACCACTTCAAACGTAACAGCAGCGGTCGTTTCAAGCGACTCCGGGTTCATGTTCGCTTTTCCCAGCTCACTGCTCAGCGCCATGGTGAAGCAACCGGCATGCGCCGCAGCTATCAGTTCTTCAGGATTAGTGCCCACGCCGCTTTCAAACCGCGTGCCAAACGAATACTGCGCTTCTTTCAAAACGCCGCTATCGGAAGAGATTGTTCCTTTGCCATCTTTTAATCCACCATGCCAGACGGCATTTGCCTTGCGTTCCATGTGTTGCTCCTTTTAAGCGGCCTGCGCATCGCCCGTACACGCATCGATCTTTGGCTCGACTCGCGATCTGCCGCTCTCACCACTCTATGGGATGCAGCACCCTCTTGTCCCGCAACGCCTGTACGCTGTTCAAGACTTTCCCGTAACTGGGTGAGTCTCACGTAGCTTGCCGTCAAGAGTGCCTCCGCAACGCGCGGGCATTGCGCGGGTTAGCCGACAGACTGCTTGGCGTCCTCATCGCTTTGCTGAAAACGCAGAAACCCTTTGATCGAGCGAGACGAGACGGCACCTTCGCTAAAAGCCTTCTCGTCGTCGCTTCACCATAAAGGAGAGTGCACCTGCGATTTGCCATTAAGCCAGAAACACTTCTGACGGGAACGACGTTTACCAGGAGTTAGAAAAGTTCATTCGAGCTTTACAAACAACCTCGCAAAGTCGAAGGTAATCACGTGAGACTGTTTCAACGCGTCGTCTCCAAGGTTTCCCGCCCATATATTGGTGCCACCTAGCCCTTGTTCTGTCGAGACATGCGCGTGAGGAAGTTTGACCGTCTTCCCTCCGATTGCGAGCGGCACAGGCGGTAGGAGAACAGCGACATAATTCCTGCCGCCGCCCATACCTGTGATTTTGTTTATCTCCTTCTTACCTGCAGCCACCAGCTCGGGAAACTCCTTGGCAAAGCGAGGATTTAGATCCGTCTCATTTGCTCCCGTATCCAATGTGAAATCAAGATCATGGCCAGCGACATTGACCTTGACTATAGGATTCTGTTCATAAAACAGAAGGTTGGAAAAAGGCGCATTACCATTGGTTGACAGATCGAATTCGAAGGTGCTTTCCGGGGTCCAGCGTATGGACCTCATGGCGAGCAGAATTGGAAGACCGATCAGCCCGCGATGGCCTTCCTCCGGGGACATCTCCACAAACGGTTCATTGGTATCGGGAATGACCATGAACGGCACATTCCGCAAGGTAAGGCCGCCAATTTTCATCTCGGTGGCAACTGCAATATGGATTCCGCTCAGTCCGTTACCGCTTGAATCATTGAAGCGAGTGCTTACAGCCTTTAACGTAAGCCCGAGATGTGCCGCCTCTCGTTCGCTCATGACCGAGATACCTGCACCTGTGTCAAAGGCAAAGCTGTCCGGTCTCCCATTGATCGTGAAGGGGATGTCATCGTCTGGTGCGAGGCCGAGCTTGCTCGGGCGAAGCCTGGTGATCTTCATGTCGCCGCTAGCCGCCAGCATCGCGAAGAGCGGTCGAACGTTTAACATATCCTGTGCGGTAGGACGTTCAATAAGCGCGGCGTCCAACTCTTGAAGTGCTTCCTTGTACAGACCATTGCGCTGGTAGAGATTGCCGAGAATGTCGTGCGCTTGATAGGCGACGTCTGAGTGTGGGTCCTGTCGGATCACTACATGCAGGAGGTTTGTCGCTTCCTGAATTCTGTTACAGGAAGATAGGAGAGCACCACGATACAGGTCAGGGGCCGGGGAGTGCTGAGCCGCCTCTCTGAGCTCAAATACCTGGCCCGAGTCGAGCAAGGCCTTCCACTCATTGGCGCTCTGACCCGAGCATCGGAGCGCTGCAAGGTGACCTACAACGACCAGGAGTAGTGCCGCGTTCTTCAATGAAAAACGGTACCCGTGGAGTAAAGTTGGCATATTGATGGCTGGCTGAATGGTGATTCATCGATAAGGATATATCGCATTCTCGGAAGCGATCCACCCGGCATTTTCAGCTGACGAGAACAGGTACGAAGCACTCCTTGTAGTCCGCCTTGGGTTCTATGGCATCAATCATCGA
Source organism: uncultured Acetobacteraceae bacterium (assembly GCA_964658035.1). Classification (GTDB taxonomy): domain Bacteria; phylum Acidobacteriota; class Terriglobia; order Terriglobales; family Acidobacteriaceae. The sequence goes on along the minus strand of CAZZXL010000126.1, from coordinate 3,444 downwards.
CGTCTTGCGTGGAACCGGTCTGCTAGCGTACGGCTTTGTCGTTTGGTGCAGTGCCCGCGTCGGCTGAGGGGCATACGTCCTCTATATTGCATTGTCAACCCACAATGGATTGCCCTCCTCTTTGTCTTTAGGTGAAGCAGTAGCCGCTGCTTGTCTTTTCTGACTCATCTCGTCGCCGTGGTGATGGGAATGTGGGAGACGCGAGCTTTATCAGCGTCTTCCAAGCGGCTGTGCGAAGACTGGGAAACAGCCTCATCGTTTTCCAGTCTTTGCATAGCCGCGCCATTTCCATGACCAACGTGCTTGCGTAAAGCGTGGGGAGTCCCCGTGAATGTCACGCGAAGCGCTTCGCCCCACTGGCCCGGTGGGCGCGACCACTCCTTGTTTCTTCAAAAACTAAAAACGGTCGCCCCGACCGAAGCCGAAGGACCTGCGTCTTCCGCCGCAGTGGGTGCCCCACTTCTCGCACTTGAGAAGTGGGAAAGTGGGACCCACCGCACTTGAGAAGTGGGACTCACTGCACTAACCAACAGTCCGCGCCAGCGGCAACGCCACCCGCTTCGGCTGTTCACTGCGGTCGGCCGTGTTATGCAGCGTCAGTGTCCCCTGCAACAGGTAATACCCTTCCTTCGTTCTCGACGCAGCCGGACCCCTCACGATCGTCCCCGCAAATGAATACAAAACACCGTGTACCGGCTTGGTCGTAAACGTGAGACTCTGCGCGTTCAACTCCGTGTCGTCGAAAAAATAGGTCAGTGCTGCGTCCTTGTCCTTGTCCGTCTTCCCGATCATCGAGATGTACCCGGTCAGCCCGTTGCTATCAAGGATGATCTCAATCACATCCCCTGGCCTCCCCATCAGGTATTCGCCCGAAGCTTCGCTCGGCAGCGTGCTCGGCACCTGCGGATTCTTTCTGCTCCGCACATCCCCATAAGTCTGCTTAGTGCGCTGGTGCAGCGTCGGCGAACCGTCGGACGTATCCTGCGCCGACACAACACCATTCGCTGTCCACAAAGCGACAACCGCCGACAGTAGCCAGACCCCTGCACCTGTCGTCCTTCGCGAAATGCAGGAAAACATCTTCCTTAGCCCCACGCCACTAAATTCTCTAAACTACTTTCCCAGCCGGCCAGCAGGACCCAGGCAGAACAGTCACGACCGTCAACCCAGCCACAACGCCGAACCAGTCTTCCGCGCAGCGTTCCCGCCGTACGCGCAGTACCTATTTGGCTTCGCTTTGTTTGCGCGGCTTTTCAAATTCGTCGCCGCTCTGCCACTCGACCGGTGCCGCCGCAGAGGATGCCTGCCAGCCAAGCACAAAGCCGAACTGTGCCATCCGGGCATCTCCCCGGAAATCCATGTCCGGCTTGTATGCATCGGTCACCTGGTGGTAGCGCTTGGCCGTATAGTCCTCTTCCTGCTCTTTGCCCCAGCTGTCAGCATGCCCGGCAAACAAGGTTCCTTCCCCAATCGAGAAGGCCGGGATGCCCACGCGCGCCAGTGAAAAATGATCCGAGCGATAGTAGTGTCCGGCGTTCGGCGTCTGGTCCGGCTGCAGTACCAGGTCAAAGGCCCGCGCCGTCTGTTCAACGGTTGCATAGAAGCTCGTCCGCTCGGCCCCTGACACATCAGCAGAAGTGGGAATACCAATCGGCAGCAGCATATCGTAATTCAGATCCAGAGAAATGTCCTTCGCCGGCACCGGCGGATGCATGCCCAGGTATTCCGACCCGAGCAGCCCCTGCTCTTCAGCCGTGACAGCAGAAAAATAAACGCTGTGTGGCGGCGCTGCACCATTCTTCGCCGCTGTCGCATAAGCATTCGCCAGCGCCAGCAGGATGCCGCAGCCGGTCCCGTTATCCGCTGCGCCGTTATAAATGTTGTCGCCGCTCTTGATATTCGGATCGACACCCAGGTGGTCATAATGCGCAGTGTAGAGCACGTCATTCGACTTGCCGCCGCCGCTGCCAGCCACTACGCCAATCACGTTATCGGAGTTGAAATCCCGGCGAACGCTCACAATATGCGCCTTCAGCCGCATCGGTAATTCCACTGCTTTGAAGCCGCGCTGATCAGACGCTGCTATCTCTTTATCGACGTCCGTGCCAACGGCGGCGAACAGCTTGCGCGCCGTGTCCAGCTGGATCCAGCTCGCAGCCTTGAGCTTTGCCAGCGGGTTGCCCTTCAAGTAGGAATGCTCACCGGACCACGACGACCGGACCACCGTCCAGGGATAACTGGCAAGATCGGTGCGGTGAATAATCAGTACGCCCACCGCGCCCTTGCGCACCGCCTCTTCATACTTGTAGGTCCAGCGGCCATAATAGGTCAGCGCCTTTCCCTTGAAGAAGTTCGCATCGGTCGAGGCCGGTTCATTCACCACCACCAGCAGCACTTTACCCTTCACATCCACGCCCGCAAAGTCATCCCACTGGTATTCCGGAGCATCGATGCCGTGGCCCACAAAAACAATCGGCGCATCAATGGTCGAATCCCCTGCCCCCGACTGGTTGTTCGTCACAAAGTCATCGGCATACTTCAAGACCATGGGACTGCCCGACTTCGGCACCAGCGCGAACTGCGTCTTGTCTGCCACCGTGTGCATCGCGAAGAACGGCACGTGCTGAAAGAAAGTGCCATGGTCGCCGGCCGGCTTGATGCCATAACTGCTTAGCTGGTCAGCGATGTATTTCGCCGCCGCATCGCCGCCCTTTGTGCCGGGATAGCGACCCTCATATTTGTCATCCGCCAATTCTTGAACAGAGGCACGGATTTGTTCCGGGTCAATACTCTGCGCAGCCTGCAATGCCGCCTGCGGCAAACCTGCAACCTGTGGCACAGTCGTATTCGCCGCGACATTATTCAGTGAGGGGCCTTCAACCGGGCCGTTCGAAGCTTTTCGATTGCAACCCGCAGCCAGAAACAGGAATCCAGCAGTGAAGGCAAAAGCCGATGAGTATGAGGACAAACGCATTGATAGTTTCATGAATGTGAAGGTATTACAGCGGATTTGCTGCAGTTGTACATCGAATGGGGCGATCGGCCGCAAGAAACGATACAGCTACAGCAATCCGTATTAGAAGCAGCCTATCATCGGTTCCTGTTGCGTGGAACGGCTTCTTCTACGCTCGTCAATGCTTGTTGGCCTGACCACCGTATAAAAGTTTGTGCCTGCTTTGCAAGACTTTACCTGGAAACCGTGTTAACACTGACGAGCGACCCCGGCATCCTATCGCTGCGGCAGCAACCGATTCCCCTGGAGACTATATGCGTTTACGAAAAACTTCCGCCAGTCTGCTTTGCCTGGCTGCCTCTCTGTACCTCGGTATGGCAGGGTGCAAGTCTAATGGCACCGGCACTGGTTCTTCCACCGTTGATGCCGCTACAGATCCGGCAGATGTCAATAACGCGCCACCCGTAGATCCGAATGCACCACAGCAGGCG
>CAZZXL010000125.1:0-15114 GCA_964658035.1 uncultured Acetobacteraceae bacterium | reverse complement strand
CTATGCCTACACGACGATCATCAGCAACAAACATCATGGGCAAACCCTGCTCTCGCACCTGGCAAGTCTTTACTCACACTCAACTCCACAAGCGTGGCAGCAAAATCTGAGGAACGGCGAAGTCACCCTAGACGGCGTCAGCGCCACTGGAAGCGAATCGCTCATTTCAGGCCAGACCCTTGTCTGGAACCGTCCACCCTGGAACGAACCGGACTCGCCTCGGCACTTCGAGGTCCTGCTTGATGACCCACATCTGTTAGCCGTCAACAAACCTGGCGGTCTGCCTACCCTCCCCGGCGGAGGCTTCATGGAAAACACGCTCCTGCGCTTAGTGCAAAAGCAAACCCCCGGCGCAAACCCTGTTCACCGATTGGGCCGCGCCACCAGCGGCATTGTCCTCTTCGCCAAGACACCGCAGGCAGCCTCTAAACTATGTGCAAACTGGAACACACCCGGAACTCAAAAAATCTACCGGGCGCTCGCTCAAGACGTTGCACAGCACGACGCGTATGAAATTCTCACACCCATCGGCCTGGTTTCGCACCCGCTCATCGGTGCCGTGTGGGCCGCGAAGCCGGGAGGCAAACCGTCAAAGTCGCTGGCGAAGGTGATCTCGCGCACGGCCAGCACTACGACATTTCAGGTAAGCCTGTATTCGGGCCGCCCTCATCAAATCAGAATCCATCTGGCATCCATCGGCCATCCCCTGGCAGGCGATTCCCTGTACGGCTTCACCGGCCAGCCTCTTGAACATCTTCCCGGCCTGCCGGGCGACGGCGGATATTTTCTGCACGCCCAATATCTGAAGTTTCCCCACCCCATCACTGGAGAACAGATCGATCTTGAGGCAGCTTTGCCGTCTGGATCTCCATTGCATCTTTAGTTCATCGCGGGAACGAAACCAGGGTGACAACCGACTTGACGGGGATGGTGCTCGCCATAGCTGCTAAGTCCACAACTGGAAGACTCGGTCGACCAGTGGCATGGAAAAGTAGTCACCCGGGGCAAAATGGAGGGCATCCCCCTTGCTAAGTTACCAATCTTCCGTCTTACCCGACTGAGATTGGAGGCGTAGTGATGTACGGCCATCCGGTAAACCCGGGATTGTGGCGAAACTCGGAAGCATATTGCTGCGGAGTAAAGTTGCCCCCACATAATCAGTGACAACCGTGGTTTGCGCGCACAACATATCTGCAGCCGCGATCACGCTATGATGGAACAGGCCCATGCCACACGTCATGCTTTCATTTCGCCGCTCATCAATCTTTATTACTGTCAGCTGCTATCTGGGCCCGTCTGCTGACTCCGCGTGCCTGGCAGCGACGCGATGTTATTGTCACTGCGTAACGCGATGGTGTCCTTCCGTGCAGCAGGGTGTTACCTCCCGTCCTAATTACACGAGGAGGTACTCATCCTTAGGGACTACGCCGCGTCAGCGACTTGTCGACGCGTTGCCGTACTTAGCTGCGTGACGGCAAATTTGCAGCTTCAGCTTCCAATTCTATGATTCTGTAGCCGTGAAAGCATGGTAATTTAAAACATCCCCCAGCAAGGTCAGCCGGCGCGACCGGTAATCAGTTGTGCTTATAAGGGAACTTCACATTCAACGTGCGTGCTCGCGAAAGATGGATCGTGCAGCACTTAGCCAATCGTCAACTCATTTGTTGTTCTTGTTACCGTACTATGTGCCTCCAGCGACACTTGCATCGCTGGAATATCCTTTGATGAAGAGCGTGCGGGTATATTTTTGATGGACTGCATTGGCACGCAACTCGGCGCAGCGCGGGCACGACTGCAACTCACGCTTAGAGAGGTTGAGCAACGCAGTCTGATGCTGGCCCAGCAATGGGGCAATCCTGCCTATCGTATTTCTGCTAGTTGGATTGATCGGGTAGAGCGCGAAAACCGCGGCCTCTCAGCTACCAAACTTATCGTTCTGGCCTACATCTATAACCTGACGCCGGACCAGATGCTGTCACTCTGTCCGGGCGCCAATGAAACATCCACACAACTGGTGTCTGCAACCAGTTCAAATGCGACCATGCTGCTGGAGCAGGGCCCTCTCGAACAACATGCAAAGTTATGGGTGCCCGATAACCTGGTAACCGCTCCTGCTCCCGAGGACACGACTCTCTTACCGACAGACCAGGGATTACTGCCGGCGCGATACAGGCGCGGCATCATCGGCCGCCGGGACCGCACTTTGGAACCCATGGTGCTTGCCGGCTCGATTGTCTTGATTGACACGCAGAAGCGCGCCATCGCCAGTCGCAAAGACTGGACGAATGAATTCGATCGTCCGATCTATTTCTTGTTCACTCGAAGCGGCTATGCCTGTGGTTTCTGTGAACTGGACAAGAAAGCGGAGTGGCTGAAACTGGTTCCTCACATGCTTTCGTATGAAGTAAAAGAAGAAAGCCGCTGGCGCTATCGAAAGGAAGTTGAAGTGATTGGGACTGTCGCCGGTCTGTTCACGCGCCGGGTAGCATAACTGGAAACAAGCGAAGTCATTGAAGGTTTAGAGCGCCCGCTGCAGATCGTAAAGCCCGGGATAATCTCCCTGCTCAAACAGGGTAAGGACACGGCGCGTCATCAGGTAGTAAACGGTGATAGCCCTCTGCGCGTAATCAGGGAAAGCAGCCTCGAGTTTACCCGTATGCTTTGAGGCTTTCAGTCGATCGACATGCCACTCGATCTCCCGGGCATTCAGGCGGAGTTGTTCCGCGACAGCCAGCGCTTCCGGATACCACCGCTGAACATAGAAAGCCATGTCAACCAGTACGGCGCAATTACGCTGTAAGCTTTCGAGCCCTTCGATGCCGCCGATCAGAGGCCATATCGTCGATGGATCCAGTTCTTCCTGGTCATCCTTTGATTGATGGCGTTCCGGATCGCCAATGAAGTCAAGTGCGATCAACGAGACACTCTCACGGTCTATCTGGGAAAGCCGCTGGAAAAGGTTTTCCCATTCGCCGTACGCAGATTTGCTACGGTTTCTGTACAGTCGATAGCTGAACCCTAAAATCGCGATGAGCGACAGGAAGAATATTCCGAGAACAACGAAAAATAGGAGAGCGCCGTTGTTCACTGTCTTCTCCAGGCTCTGAGCCTGTGCAGATCGTATTCCAATCTTCTCTGCAGAGTAAAGAGTTGTATGCGCATTTCATCAGGGAGTTCTCGCGGCGCGGGAGCATTCATCCAAAGCGTCACGGCCCAGTACCCGACAGTGAACAGGTAACTGCCAATGCGTACGTAGGACAATAAAGAGGCAAGAAGTGCTTTGTGGTCCAGCCCAAGGTACGTATGCGCAGCTTCAATCAGAATGCAGAGAATTGAGTACAATCCCAGTCCTTGCGCAATTCGTGCTGCATGAGTCTTCCAGTGAAGCTCCGCTGTCAGCGAAAGGAAGACCATGCCGACAAAAAGTTCACCCATCAAGGTTGCAGAAAAAAAGTTGGCGCGGATCAGCTCCGATTGCAGCCAATGATCAGATGGCGGCTTGTCCGGGAGGTACGTCAACCCTGCAGCTACAGCGACACAGACGACCACCATCACCGCCAGGCTGTTGCGTGTATCTAACGCCCAGTGACCAAGAGGCCGAAAGACTTTGGAAGCGAGTTCAAAGACGACACCCAACTGCAGGCAGAGATCCACGGTCGCTAGGCATGCATACACGAGCAGGTACGTATGCCTGGTGCCATGATCGACAACAACTAGGTAAAGTGTGAGCGTCCGGAGGATATTCGAGCCGATGAGGCTCGCGAAAAGTGGGAATGCATGCACCCGTTGCCGCGCGAACATCACAACCAGTAGGATCACGTGGCCAATAAAACCTGCTGCCCAAAGCAGGAAGTCAATACCCGTCAGCTGCAACCTGGCTCCTCGTGGCGCAGTTGCTGAGAGTTTCGGAACTGGTCTCGTTATTTTGGCGAGACCAGTTCCAGTGCGCTCACCCAGTTTATGCCAGATGCAGCATCGCGAGAATAACTTTTACCACGCCACCCTGCGGCTCGGGATCACTACCGGTAACCGAATGAGGAGTCGATGGCTTGGTTCCGTCGCAGGTGACCGTCTTGGACTGAGCAAAGGCAGTACCGGCTGGCATTGCCAGCAGAGCAAGGGTGAAAGCAAGAGCCAAACCGCGGCCAGTATTCATCTTCATGTGGGGTAAATCTCCTGTGTGCCGGATAGTTGCGCTGCACAGGACATTAGCCCCGGTTGACATGAGCGCAGCATGGTTCGCTGTTGTTGTTGTGTAAACGAAACGCCTGCTATGCGAAGGTAGCTGAGCATGCGCCGGTGGAAGTACATATGTCCGCAGGTACAGAACTGCCTGAGAAGTAACATGAAGAACGTTTGCTATTAGTCTTTGCCGAGTCGACCGAGTGAATCTGAATGGAACCTTCTATTGTTTCCGACCTGAAGTGCTCATATTCGCCCTGCGAAAACACTCATACTTCACTGAGTAAACCGCTTAACGCCCACCTTCATGCCGTTGTTTTAAATGCCCATTCAGAATTAATAAAGGAGAGGCAACATGTTTGATAAACGAGCACAGGTTGACCCGCCATTGGACCTGATGGCCTCATCGGTACTTAACCCGCAGGCTATTACACTGAAGGATTTTATGGAACTTACCAGCCACCTGCCGAAGGAAACGCCACTGGTCGCACTGGTGGTGGATGAAGATGACGTCGAGTATGCAAGACATATTCTATCCGCCGCCGTCCGGGTTGATCGCAATAACAGGGCTGATCCCCTGACGAGGATTGAGCTGAGAGTAGAGGGCGAAGTTCAGTAAAGCGGAAAGTCCGCGGGAATGAAGTCAGCTGACGACTACGAATGCATCCATGCGTCGGCTGCTGACTTCCTTCCCATGTTCACTTGAAGGTTACGGGTTCTACCTATTACTAATTCCTGCTTTGCAATGGCTTTGAAATAGACTCAAGAGACTTACCTGCCGCCTCCACGCCAATGGCCCACTCACAGCCTGCCCCAATCATCATCAAGACGGCGCCGATGAGGAAGCCGATGCTTACATTCCAGCGAGAACCTGAGGCGATAAGCTCGCCAAATAGAAATGGCGCTCCAACGCCGCCCACAAGGGTACCAATTGCGTAAAAGATCGCGATTGCGAAAGCCCTGATTTCCAATGGGAAGATTTCGCTCACGGTAAGATAGGCCGCGCTGGCAGCAGAAGATGCTACAAAGAAAATGACACTGAAAGAAATGTCCAGTGTACGTACTGACATTGTTCCATGCGCGAAAGGAAAAGCAACAGCGGCGAGCAATATTCCGGCGATGCCATAAGTCGCGATGATCATCGGCTTGCGTCCTACTTTGTCAAAGAGACGACCTAGAAGGAGAGGTCCGAGGAAACTTCCCAAAGCAAAAGGAAGCAAATGGAAGGGTAACCGTTTCGGGGGAATACCGTAAAACTTTTCAACTACTAGGCTATAGGTAAAGAAAATTGCATTGAAGAAGAAGGATTGCGCAACCATGAGCACAAAGCCTAGCAGCGAACGTTGACGATTTTCACCCAGCATGTTTCTAAAGATGTCCGACCAGGGCGTGTGGTCCCTGACGGCAAGCTTCAGCTTTTCACCTTCCGGAGCGGCCAGGCTTCCCTTCTGTTGCGAGACCTTCGCCTCGATTTCCCCTACGATTCTGTCAGCCTCCTTCTCTTTGCCGCGCAGCATGAGCCATCGCGGGCTCTCCGGCACAAACAGACGCAACACCAGAACACCGGCTCCCAGCACGGCACCCATACCGAAAGCGACTCTCCAACCAATATTGACCGGAGCGATATTGCCGTTCAAAAGCAGTAAGGACGCACCACTCCCTAGGATCGCCCCCAGCCAAAACGTTGCATTGACAACCAGGTCAACCGTGCCACGGACGCTACCCGGAATCAATTCATCGACGGCAGAATTGATTGCGGCATATTCGCCGCCGATGCCTAGCCCGGTAATTGCGCGAAAGAGCGCAAAGCTGAAGAAATTCCAGGAAAGCGCTGTGGCGGCGGTGGCTATCGTGTAGGTTGCAAGCGTCACAAGGAAAAGCTTCTTGCGGCCCAGACGATCAGTAAGGTATCCGAACAGAATGGCGCCAATAACCGCGCCTGCAAGATAGGTAGTCGCACCGGCTGTCACCTGCGGGGTGGTAAGTCCCAGCCCTTTTTTGTCTTCGAGTATGCCGGCCAGAGAACCGGCTAGCGTGACCTGCAGACCGTCCAGCATCCACGAGGTGCCGAGAGCCACGATAACCCGCAGGTGCCAGTTACTCCAGGGAAGCCGATCCATCCTGGCGGCCACGTCGGTTTCAATGATGCGTTCTTCGGGCGATTGCAGGCTACTGTCTTCGCGCATAACTTCTTTCTTACCTGGATTACAGGCAGCTTCGGCCGGATCTTTCAGTTAGTCTTTTCGGATGATCGAGATCGTACCGTTGCGTTCGAGGATGGCGTACTTAACCTGCGAAAGATCTTTGAGTCCTTTGGTTCTTGCCGCTGCCATGATGTCATTGGCATCGAGACGCATGCCTGTCATCATCTCGTCAACCCAGTGGTCATCTTTGAGGACGACGAGTGGCGTGCCATCGATCACTGCACCCAACTTAGGAGATTTGGCTTTTACCCATGAAACAAAGCCATGCAGAAGACCAACGACCATTACCGCGCAGACGCAGTTTGTAACGGATCGATCATCACCCACCGTAGAGAGAATGATGACGCCTCCGATCAGGAACACGATAACAAACTCAAAGAGCGTCATCTGTCCACCGGGGCGACGGCTCAGGATGCGCACAGTCATTAAGAGGAAGAAGTAACCCAGGATGGCGTGAATAATGGTGTACATATATCTTCCAGGTCTACGGCATCACGAGGATTTTAAAGTGTAGTTCAGAAGAAGCCGACGCACGTAACGTTAATTGATAGATCCCGGGCGCGGATGGCTGGAGAGAGAACATGGCAGTGGCAGGTTGGGTGGTAGCAAGGAAAGTGTAATGTACACCGCCATCACCGACGACCGAGCTTTCCGGCTGCGGTGCTATCTGTTTATTCCCCAGCTTGGTAATTAGATTTTCATCGGCCCACAAATGGATCTGCTTGCCGGTAATGGCAGTATTCCCGAACTCCACCTTTAAAACAGATGGAGTGCCCGTCCGTTCAATCCGCTCGTAAGTAACGCTCATCACTCCGTCCGGCGTCGCCTTATGTGCGTTTGCCAGCGGCCCCCGCCCGAATGCTCCGGATAGATCAAGCAACACCAGCACGATGAAAACGATCCAGACAGCACTCTCGAATTTCCACCATTTGCGTTGAAATTCAACGTCTTCGCCCACAGCAACTTCGCTGTTAACTTTAGGAACTGTATCTTCCACCGGGCTGTTTCGCATTGCTACTGACATACTGCCCTCATCACTTGGTTTATGACTTCTCACCCGGCACGCGATCGAGAAATTCAGCGGACTTTATGATGCTGATTTCACCATTGCGTTCCAGGATCGCGTACTCAACGTCTTCTAAACTTTTCAGTTCCTTGTCACGCGCGACTGCCATGACATCGTCGTCTGCGATCCTCATCCCCTTCATTGCGCTTGGCCGCCACCGTCCTTTTTCCATCAACACTACGGGGGTACCGTCAGTTAACCTGGCGAAGGCGCTGGACTTCATCCTCGCGAGTGAAATGACGTAGTGCATGATAGCGATGGTCATGATCTGGCATAAAGCATTTGTGAAAGATGCTTCATCGCCAACGACGAAGGTAAGGGTGAGTCCACCAATAAAGAAAATTAGGACAAACTCGAATGGCGTCATCTGTTTGCCTGGACGACGACCGACAACACGAACCATGAAAACCAGGAACGCATACCCGAAGATTGCACGAAGCACAGCTGCCACAGACGTCGATCCCTTTCGGCATTCAGCCAGACATTCTACGTGTGCATTCCGTGCTATAAACGGCTAGACACTGGATGCTAATGAGTCAACATCAGTACTGACCCATACTTGCGACTCATACCTACTTCTGATGCGCGGCTGCATTGAGCCGCGGTTCACTTGGCTTTTATCAGGATGAAATTCTGGACTCTCAACTCGCGACTCATCGGCGATGCATTCAGGTCGTGACCGGGTCTGCTTCAAATTGTCGCCGCCAACTCAGGTCGTAGCCAACGTGCCCGGCTCACCCATCGTTTTGATGACGCGCACACCGGTTGAACAACTGGCGACAGGCAGGGTGAGCGTATCGACCCAGGCATTGCAGCAGCATCCATTTGCATCTTTAACGGACAAAGGTCTACATGCTTTTTAACTCTGCCTCCTTCTTATTTATCTTCCTCCCCATCGCGCTTATCGGCTACCAGGGCGCCGGTCAAATGGGCAGACGGGCCACTATCACCTGGCTATCGTTCATTTCACTTGTGTTCTATGCCGAGTGGCGCTACCAGTTTGTGTTTCTGCTCGTCGGCTCGATCCTCGTCAACTACTGTTTCGCGCGCCTGATTGCGTCTTGTTCGAACAAGGTTAGGTGGCAGAAGAAAGTGCTGTTCCTGGGAGTGAGCAGTAATCTCGCACTGCTCACGTATTACAAGTATTTGTTTCCGACGCTGGCAGGCCTGGGACGGCTATCAATACTGCATCACCAGTTTGCCGGGGTCCTGTTGCCGCTGGGCATCAGCTTCTTTACCTTCACTCAGATTGCGTACCTCATTGATCTTCAACAAGGTGAGGCTGAGCCTTCGCCATTCGAAGAGTATGTTCTCTTCGTTACCTTTTTCCCGCACCTGATCGCAGGTCCAATCCTTCACCATGCCGAGATGATGCCTCAGTTCCGCAAACCCCGCTTCAGGCTTGATTCGGGAGATGTAAGCGTCGGCTTTACCTGGTTCATCATGGGCATGTTCAAGAAGGTGGTTCTTGCCGACAGCATCGCGCCGGCGGCGGACCTGGCCTTTGCCCATCCCGCAGCCCTCTCGACGATTCCTGCCTGGCTGGGCGTCATCAGCTACGCATTGCAGCTTTACTTTGACTTCTCGGGTTATTCGGATATGGCTATTGGTCTGGCCAGGATGTTCTCCATCCGGTTTCCCCTGAACTTCAACTCTCCGTATAAGGCTAAAAGCATTATCGACTTCTGGTCGCGCTGGCACATGACCCTGACTCGTTATGTGACTGCGTACCTCTATAATCCTCTATCCTTATGGATCAATCGGCTCCGCTTGCGGCGAGGAAAGGCTGTTTCTCGAAAAGGTTCCGCCACCTTACCCGGATTCACTGAGATGATCGCCATGCCCACGATGATCTCCATGCTCATCATAGGCATCTGGCACGGCGCCGGCCTCCAGTTTTTAATTTTTGGCGCTTTGCACGGGCTGTACATTTCGATCAACCACGCCTGGCGTATCTTCGGGAAGAGCATCAGATGGACCCCGAAGCAAGAGTGGCTTCTCTCCCTCCGCGCCTGCAGTAGCGTGGTTCTTACCATGGTTTGTGTGCTGATCGCCCAGGTGTTTTTCCGCGCTGATTCTACGCAAGGCGCCTTCACCATGCTGGGGGGGATGCTAGGACAGCACCGCTCTGACTTGCCTGCGCTGAGCGCCGTCGTTCCCAATGTAACGCGAATCGTTATTCGGTTGGTGATAGTCTGGCTGCTTCCAAACACACAGCAGATTCTGGGAGCGTTTGTTCTTGAAGGGAGCACTCAGGCACAACCACAAAGCCTCAGCACTCTCCAGTGGAAGCCAACTCTGGCGTGGGCAGCCGTAATGACTTTGGCCTTCATCATGTGCCTGACCTGGATGGAAGACACCACCCGCTTCCTCTATTTTCAGTTCTGAGACTTCCTGCTTCCCTGTTTATTCTCACCGGTTGCCAGAGTCTTTTGAATAAGCTCTGAGACGTAGAGACTGTTCGACATAGCACCCTGCGCATCGAGATGCCACGCGTCTGCAAAGTTACTGACACCATAACGCAAGGGGACACCTATGCCGAAAAGCGACGTGATCTTCTGATACCTGGCGAACTCTGGATCGCAGTCCCTTACGGGACTTGCATAGAGCAGGATCCGCGTCTGGCTGGTTTCATATCTACGCTGCAGATCAGCCAGGTATTCGGGAGCATAGTTCGCTTCACCTAACGCAGTGCCACATATCTGATCGGGTGGCTCGGTCACTTTCATCGCAAAAAAGCCACGATGCTCTTTTAGGATAGCTATGTCGTGTCGGTAGGATTGTTGAGACAGATCCGGCAGTAGCGTCGGGCTCAGTGTGAAAAGCTGCTGCCAGCACGCTTCTACAAACAACATCGTGAGCTTTGGATGTCTTAGAAAAAGAGACGTTGCTTGACCCATCGGCAATGCACGGTCGGCAAGAAGCCATCCATCGATGACCCCTGGGTCTTCATCAAGGGCAGCCGGACGAAGATGACGAGCGTGTTCAGCGAACACGATAAGCCGGGGGGCAGGGTTGCGGCTTAAATAATCATCCAGGACCCTGGTGCCAGTTGATGCCAGTGCCATGTATGGAATAGCCAGGTTACAAGCCCTAAGTCCGGTAGCCCGCTCTAGGATCAGGGGATCTATTCCTGTGGTGGCAGTCGAATCACCGAAAATGACAACGGCACAATTCTCACCAGCCATATGCGCCTGGTAATCCATCGCATGCCAGAACATTCGCCGAGAAACCCGGTTGAAGTACGAAGTCCTGGCAATCGGCAGACTCATCAGCAAGATTGCAATCGTACAGCCCACCAATATCGCCAGATACCACGACGGATTCAGCTTAGTACTCCCGTAGCCTGCGACGGCGGCACCCGGCCTGTCTCGCACATCTCGATCTTTTTCCACAATTTCCATAAGTAGGCCAGCCATTTGGTTTCTCAGCTAAGTGACTCGTATCGCAACGATCTATGCAGAGAGCATATAGCAGGTTGCTGGATTGCTGTTGGTGACTACAGAAGTACTGTCCGGTAGCTAACGTTCTTTCACATGGTCAATGGTCATATCTCCCTACTAAACAACATATAACTGAGGACCTCCGCATCCCACCGATATCTCTTAAGGAACAGCAAACTTCAAAGCCATGGCACTTGTCACCGCAGAGCAAAGCCAGGTCGATGTTCATGCATCTTCACTAGATACTGGTGTGCAGACTGATCATCAAGCACCTCCCAGAAGCTTGCCCTTCAAAAGCAGTCAGTTCAGTGTTTGGGATTACATCTTAATCAGTGTCGGCGTCTGCCTGACCTTCGCAGTGACCCTTCGTTTCAGCGCCGGGAGGTTGATGTGGGAGGACGAAGTCCTGGGTTGGATGTTGCTCAATGATCCCTCCTGGCACCACATGCTTCAATCATGGAAGCATGGAGCTGACGGTGGTGGCCTTGTCTTCTACATTACCGGCCGACTGTGGCTCAGCAGCTTCTATCATTCTGTGCTTGCCTTCCGGCTCTATACCTCTACCTGTTTCTCCGCAGCACTCGTTTTTATCTGGATTGCCGGTCGCCGCTATTACAAGCCAGGCATCTTGGCTTTCGCGATCGGGGTGACCTGGTTCTTAAGTCCCGTGCTGCTGCCTCATATGGCTGAGGGACGCTTCTATGGCCTCTTTCTGGCCTCTACTTCCGCAGTCATCCTGGTGACGCTGATCGCATGTGACCGATCACGTCCAAGTCCAACGCTCCTGATCTTAACGTTCGCAGCACATTCGTTTTTGATTACCAGCCATATTCTAGGTATTGCTTACAGCCTCTGTCTCCTGATCGTACTGTTCACGGTAGACATGATCCGCAGGCAGTCCAAAACCACTCTTTACCTGGTTATATTCTTATCGTGGCTGTGGCTTCTTCCCAGCAGACAGGCGGTGCTTGCTTCCGCTGCAGTGGGAAGGCCATACTTCTGGACATCACAGCCATCTTTAAGGGTCTTTCTCCTCCTCTATTCCGGGGAGAGTCTCCGAACAGCTTGCATTCTGATTGCACTAGGCCTCGCCGTACTCATTCACCTCAGATCCCGCGATCGCCTCCGTTCCGCCGTCACAGCCTTATCAAGCCGTTTGCCAATCGTGCTGGTGACTACCTCAATCCTATCGATGCCCATCCTCTTCTATGTTGAAGGATGCTTCGGGCCTGCACTATGCACAGAACGCTATCTGCAGCCTGTCGAGATCGCGCTTATCTTCATCGCGGCTGAGCTGATCACGCAAGCAATGTGGCTAAGCTATGCCCTCAGGAGATTCCATCGCGTCCCTCTCGTACTTTCGTCCCTGGCCATTGCACTGATGGTGATCCAGTATGACCTCGCCTACTTTGTAAAATACGTTCCACAACATACCGATTACACAGCACAGCTTTCCAAGGCACTTCCGCCTGGCGTACCTGTTGTATGCGAGGACGCATTTTCCTTTACCGAACTTGTGTCACAAGGGAGAAGCCCGAACATCCACTACGTCTACCTGCTTGACTGGCAAAACAGCATTCGTAAAGAGACGCCAAGATTAGAAGTTACCCAGTACCACCTGATGAAAAACTGGAAACAGGTTGGCTATTTTGCTAACCACATCTTCGACCGGGCCGAATTCCTTAAGAACAACAAATATTTTCTGGTGCTGCATACTGATGAACGCAGCGCCGAGAGCCTCTCCCGCAAAGCGAATGCCAAGGGACGCAGCGTCTTGATCGGCAATCCCCTGGCTCGTCGATTCTCGAACGACCCTGCGTATACGGAACTTCCGTTCGGGCAGCAAGCCATTGACAATCTTGATGAAAAAGAGACCCTGGTCTGCAGAAGCTCTCTGAACTGCGCAGACTTGCTTTTTCAGCTACAGCAGGATACCTCGCGAGACCATGCCGCCAGGCTTTCCGCAATGCGCTGAAGCACTATAAAGCCTCAACCTTCGTTTTCTCCATAAGTTGCCATAATCAAATGGAGGTTCTCAGTGCGAGCGATCACTCGTTAACTTCACCGCCAACCCGGACTCATTGCGGGCCATCCTGCGCGTCTGATCTTATCCGATTCCTCAACGGCTTGTGATTGTTCGCACGTCATTTTGCCCGCCCACTTTGATCATGTTGCTGGCTAACTCACGGCCTAAATAATGAAACGGATTGAACAAGCTGGAAGGAAAAAACTTGGGTGTTCGCAACATGCATTTGGAGTGGCAGCCTCGCTGCTGATCTTCCCCCGGTTGAGTGGACACAGCTGCCGGGATGAACGCACTTAGCGAGGATTGGTCCGATGATTGGAGTGCAGAGGCGAATATTTCCGGAGGCGTTCAGGCGCGAAGCGCTGGACGGGTTCGGTCAGGAGGTTTATCTGCGGGGAAGGTGGCGGCAGAGTTAGGACACCACGAGACAGTGCTCCGTCGCTGGATGAGACCGTCCGGGTGGCAGCTTGCTTGCCGTCATCACGTGATCGCGCATAGCTTCAACCAGTGAGGTCAACAGCTTACTGGTTGCGCCGACGTGCAGCGGGAGGCTTGCGATCGAGTTTGAGTTATTATGTTTGCGTCGGTGCTGTCGCTTTCCCTGGACATAGCACGCCATCTCCCAACAAGGAGTAGTTATGGCCGACCCACAGTCATCCTCTCATTCAGACGAAGTCACACGGCTCATTCAGGAGGGCCGTCGCCCCGAAGACTTCAAAGGCCGCGCACAGCTTGCAGCTGATAAGCTCCGCGGGAAGGTACCGCTTGGAGTTGATGCTCCCAACAAGACCAGCCGCAAAGTAATTGGTGGTGCAGGCAGCCTTCTCAGGGTGCTGAGACACGGATTCATTGGGCTCCTTTGCGTGTTTCTCGGTTCGCTCTTTGTCTGGGCCGGGAGCAACGGACAGAAAGACTTTAAGGTCATCGGCACCGGCATCGTCGTAGTCGCATTGGGCATCTTCGCATTTAACCGCGCATGGCATGCATGGAAAATCCTCAAGGCGATCTCCCGCGCATGACCCATATCTCGCGCATCAAGATCATCGTTTTTATGTTTGCCGGATGCGGCTGGTTGCAGGCGCAGCAAACGATTGCGCCCAAAGTGCCACCGATCCTTGAGACGACAATCGGCCCTGTCTATCCCTGCGTCAGCATCGACGCCTCTATTCTGGTTCCGTTGAAGGCGACACAGGTGCAGTGCCCTCTCGAACTGGTCGGCGGAGGCGCCTTCTACACAGACCAGGTACGCGGAGACAATCTAGTGGTCGCCTTCAATCAGGAAGGAGCGATGATTGCCGCCTACAATCCTTCAGCAAAAGCCACAAGCGCCTTCACGGGCACGGTCGACCACATCGGCCAGAAAGACGATGTCATCCACTGGGGACTCTGGCATAGCGGTACGGTAGAAGCCATTCCCGGTAGACAGCGGTACGCCATCGAAGAGGACAGGGCAATCCCGTATATCGTCGGAGTCAGCTCCATCCACGTTGCTTCGGTCGACCGCTTCACGCGCCACCTGCGCCGCCTCACAAGCCTTCCCGCTGAAGGGATAGCACACTACACACTTCTGGGAGACGCAGGAGTCGTCTCACAGAAGGACATGCGTGGCAATGTCGTCCCCATCGGCAGGGTAATGTCCGCCCAGGCAACGGTGGATTTCAAAAACCGCACCGGCCAACTTGATGTATCGACGGTGGTTCGCGGAACCACCGAAACGATCCAGATGTCTCTCACCCCGCAAAACAATATTCTGGGTTTCGACTCGGGAGTGACCGGGAAAGGCGGGCCCTGTCACCAACCGGCTGCGGATAATTTCTGCCCCGCTGCCGAGGCGCAGTTCTACGGACGCGACGGGCAATTTCTCGGCCTGACTTTCTCCTACGGCCACAATGCCGTCCTCCCAGAGGCCGCCTCGGTCGCTGCCTATCTAAACAACGTCCTTGCGCGGGGAGCCATCGTGTTGCAAAAGGTTCAAGCACCTGACTCGAAATAGACTTCGGAAGATTGGATGGCGTGTTCGCCAGCCCTGTGGCCGCCGGCAGGCCCATGAAGATGAACACCAGGAGGAGTATCGATGAACTGCTTCTATCAGGTAGGCTGTCTTACGTCTGTATGCGGCTAGGACGGACTTTACCGCGTACTCTGAGAATAGCAACGAACGGCATTAATCCTCACCCACGTCGCGGAGGAATG
>CAZZXL010000124.1:1463-15123 GCA_964658035.1 uncultured Acetobacteraceae bacterium | reverse complement strand
CCTCGCTAAGCTCGTTCAGCCTAGCAGTTGTGTCCACTCAACCGGGGGAAGATCAGTTCTTACAAGAGAAGCTTCATGCGGCTGCAAGGTAAGCGGCTATGCCCATCACTCCATGCGAGGGCATAGCCAACGATCTAGCGTGTAGCGAGTTCGCGGAGGCCATAACGCTCCGCTGAATGCTTGTGAGAGAGATTCGGCGCCAAAGCGATGCGTGCTGCGTTGAATTTGTCCCAGTCACCAACATCCGGAAGAGCGGGGATCGTTACTAGCTCACCGCGATCGAAGGCAACGAGCGATGCATCGACCATCTCCTCTGAACTCATCACAATTTCAGAAGGAAGGTTTTGGTGGCCGCCGATACCAGCACGATCCCAGAACTCAGACGCTGTCGCGCCAGGCAAAACTGCTTGAAGCTGGATGCCTTTATCTCCGACTTCCTTGTGAAGCGATTGTGTGAGATTTAGAACGAACGCCTTGGTGCCGCTGTAGACGCCATTCAGAAGCTCCGGGTTCACTGCAACGATCGACGAGATGTTGATGATCGCTCCGCCTTTGCGCTCCAGGAAGCCGGGAAGAGCCGCAGCCGTCAACCGCAGCAGCGCGGTGATGTTCAGATCGATCATGTTCTCCATGTCATCCACGCTCGAATCGAGCAAGGTAGCCACGCCGCCGAAGCCGGCATTATTTACAAGCGCTGTAATCGAGCTATCAGTTCTGAGCCTCTGCTCCACCTTGCGCAGCTCGTCTTTGTTCGTCAGGTCGGCGGGCAACGCTTCGACCTTGCGGCCGGTCGAGGACGTGAGTGAGCTTGCAAGCTCGTTTAGGAGCTTGCCGTTGCGAGCGATGAGGATCAGATCGTAGCCTCGCTTCGCCAGGCGATCAGCGTAAACCGCGCCAATGCCCGTAGATGCGCCGGTGATGAGTGCTGTGCCTTTGGAGGCATTGCTTGAATTCGACATGGTGGATTCTCCTGGAGCTGATGTATGAACCATTCTGCTGTTCACGTATAGGAGTAGACCGGTTGGTTAGTGGATTCAAATCATTCTCGTCGACAAGGAGCATTTGCCCTAGCTCTTCAGGAGGACATCGAAGACGAAGTATAAGAACGTGTCCAACGGCCTGTCGCTCCGGTCGCCCTTCATGCGAACAAGCGCTCCTTCGTAGCTATTCAGCAGGAACTCCGCAAGGCGTTCAGGTTTTGCCGACTTCTTCAATTCGCCTTGCTTCATAGCCTGACGGAGCACGTCAGCAATGCCTGCCTGCCACACGGTGTACATCGATTCGAGCTGTGCCTGGAGTTTGGGATTGTGATCCGCGATCTCCAAGCTCATTCCTCCCACAAGGCAGCCGGTGATCTCTCCCCTCTGCCCTGCAACAAGAAAGAGTTCCTCGAAGTAGAGCCGCAAACGCTTCAGCGGCGAGATAGAGACGTCACCGAAAATACGTTGAGCCCGCGCTCCCTCTTGAAGGGCGTAACGCTCCAGAAGCTCACCCACGAAGGCTTCTTTGCTGGGAAAGTAGTGGTAAAAAGATCCCTTCGGCACCTGTGCCAGATCGAGGACCTCCTTGACACCGGTAGCCGTATACCCGGTTGACCGAAGCTGCCTGAGTCCAACCTCAAGAAGATGCTCACGAGTTGGAGTTGCCGAGATCATAAGCGTAAAGACTAGACTGGTCGACTACTACTTGTCGAGCTTCCCCCTGATAGAGAAGGCCGAACCGCTTTTACTTTTCGGAGGCCGATAGCCTTGATTCTGTACAGTCGCGATTAGGGTGAGTGCGTTTCGCTCTTCCTCGCTCGATCCGGAGCGCCTGGAGATCAGATTTGACCCATCCCACCGTCTGCGAACAACTCAGCTCCAGTGACATAGCTGCTTTCCTCTGAAGCCAAGAACAGTACCGCTCTTGCGATTTCATCTGCTTCTCCCAAGCGGCCGAGCGGAACCGTCTTTGCAAAGTTTTCCTTACGTTGCTGTCCTTCCGAGGTGTTTCCAAGGAGTTCGCGCAAGCCTTCTGTGTTAATTGGTCCAGGACTGATGGCATTCACGCGGATTCTTCGTGCCTTTAGGTCTGTCGTCCAGGTTCGAGCAAAAGACCGGATTGCAGCCTTTGTAGCTGCATACACAGTGTTTGCAGGTAGTCCCTTGCTCGCTACCACCGAAGACATCAGAACCACTGTGCCTCCGTCAGTAATCAGCGGCAGCGCTTTTTGTACAGTAAAAAACAACCCTTTGACGTTGCCGTCGAACATACGGTCAAAGTGTGCTTCGTCAACCTGCCCGAAGGGAGCGAACTCAGCTGCGCCTGCATTCGCGAAAACAATATCGAGCCTGCCCTTTTCGTGGCCAATTTGCTTCACAAGCCTGTCTAGGTCGGCCATAACCGCTACATCACCTTGTATTCCTGTGCTGCTTTCGCCAAGGGCCCTTACCGCTTCGTCTACTTTGTCTTGTCTCCGCCCGGTCACATACACGTGCGCTCCTTCAGATACAAAGAGGCTTGCCGTTGCAAAGCCAATACCGCTCGTCCCACCTGTGATCAGCGCTACCTTACCGCTTAGTTTTCCCATTTAGATCCCTTCTTCGTTGGTCCGCCTCATTGAAGATTGGCGGCTCATAAAGGCTCCCCTGCTGCGAAACGGTCCGCTATCCCCTCCCCCTCTCTCTTAGTCGCAGCCAAGAAAAAACGACTTCAGCGCCCGCCGACTTCCAGGGCGCTGAACTCGAACCATGATTATGCGTTTAGAAAATGATTAAGGTCGAAGACGAACTCAGCGTGATGCTGATTGTACGATCCGTGATTGGCGTCGCTGTAGAGGATGAGCTTCGCATTCGGAAGGGTCTGCGCCAGGTGCAAGGAGTTCACCGTGTACACGATCACATCGTGATTGCCGTTAACCACGAGCGTTGGCTGCTTGATGCTCTTAAGGTACTCGAAGCGCTCCCCGAGTGGCTTTCCCCATTCTTGAATTGCTTCGATCTGCGCCGGCACGACCTTCTCGTTATTGTCCTGGTCGCGATTCTCGGTCCGAGACGCAGTGCGCTTAAGAAACTCCAAACCAGCAGCCTGACTTGTTGCTGTAGGGCTGAAGAGCACTTCAAGCCACAAGTGCTCTGGCGGATTAAAGCTTTTTCCAAAGATCGCCTGAGCCTCTGGCGTTAGATTGGTCATTCCATCGCCGTTGCGAGGCCCCGTTCCGATTAGCACCAGTTTGCGCACGAGGTCCGGACGTTGGAGCACGATGTTCTGCGCCACCATGCCGCCGATGGAAAAGCCAAGTACATCAACCTGCTTCAGGCTCAGGGCTTCGATGAAGGCGATCGCATTCTTTGCCATCCCACTGAAGGTTGTTGGGACTTCGCCTGTGGAGCTTCCGATCCCGGCATTGTCAAAGAGTATGACTTCCCGCTCCTTCGCGATTCCATCGGTCACGGCCGGGTCCCAGTTGTCGAGGTTACCGTTGAGGTGCGTGTTGAAGACAAGCGGTACGCCGGCTTTGTTGCCGAAACGTCTGTAGGCGAAACGAATGCCATTGGCTTCAACAAAGTGGGTGGGTGCTGTTATATGCGTATATGTGTTCACTTGTATCTCTCCGGTGCTTCGTATCTGTTTTTTGATCAAGGGCGATGACTGAGCCCACAAGAGAGGGTCAAGCCAAGGGGTGGCAACAAGGACTGCTCCAGCAGCACGAATGAACTTGCGTCTTTCCATCTGACCTCTAGGCGTCATTGAGAATGGTGGTGATCCGACTATCACCATTCGGTATACGCACGTGCGTACATATATGAGTTTGGAAGAGGGAAAAGGATTCACTGTAATGCGGGTTGGCGTAAAGCAATCCTTTTTTGCGCAAAGCACTCCTCCTGAGTCCTTTGCCGTTGAACCGCATCCTAAAAGCAGGCATATACGCACGGGCGTACTTTATGGGAAGACCTTCGAACAAAGCGACTCTACTTCGCGCGGGCCTACGCCTCGTGCATGAGCGCGGATTCGCGAATTCAAGCGTAAGGGACATTGTGCAAGCGGCAGGAGTGCCGCAGGGCTCCTTCATCAACCACTTCGGTTCTAAGGAGGGATTCGGCCTGGAAGTGCTCAATCTCTATTACGCCGATGGATGCTCGCTTATTGAAAAAACTCTGCGGAACGATTCCCTTCCGCCGATGAACCGGCTGAGGATGTGGGTCGAGCAAAGTCTCGGTTCGTTCAACCAGGGCGGAGAATGGAACGGCTGCTTGCTCGGCAACTTGGGAGCAGAAGCGTCGTCTCAGACCGAGATCATTCAACAAAGGGTGGGCGAGATCTTTGCTGACCTAAGACAGCACCTAACATACTGCCTACAAGCAGCCGTCAAGGCTGGAGAGCTACCTCCCAAGACGAATTGCGAAGATCTGGCTGGATTCATCCATGGATCCATGGAAGGCGCGGTACTCCAGGCTAAAGCTGAGCGGAGTTCAGAACCGACAGAGAGATTTAAGAGGGTGCTCTTCAGCACTGTACTTCCCTAGCAAGTCCATGACCTTCTGGAAGTCCAAAGCTATGCCGCCGAGTCTTGAAAAGGTGAGTTCTGAACTTGTTCGTAGAAGTTGCTGCGCTTGTAGTTCCGGATAAAGTGCGAGCAGATGTCCTCGTTGCACGTTCCTTCCGTCGTCATGGCCTTGTTCTCAAAGCCTGCAAAGAACGCGTTCGAGATACCCTGCTTGAAGGCAACGCGGGGATATAGCGCGATCACCCTCTCACGCACGTCGGCTGGGAACGACTCATATCCAATACCGAGAACGTCAAGGCCTATCCCGTTGTAGAGCAGCTCGACTTCAATGGGCTTGTAGGCAGCGATCCCGGGTGTTGTATGCAATGCAATGGCATCCCACGCGGTCTGAATGCGCAGGTCTTCAATCTGATGATGCTCAAGGAATTGACGCACGGCGTTAGCGCTGTCTACCTCAAAACGATCCTGCTCACTGCTGAACTCTTTCAATAACCCGAGGTCATGAAAGGCAGCGCTGACGAAAAGCAGTTCGACATCAAACCTCTGCCCTGCCAGCTTGCCTTGTTCCTCCGCCCAGAAGAAGACTCGATGAGAGTGGTTGAAGAGTAACGACGTACTGAACTCTCGCAGTAGGCCCGTCGCTTCACGAGTGAGTTGGGTGTCAGGCACTCCCACTTCGACCCTCTGGTAATGCAAAGAAGATGTGGGTAGTGGGATGGAGATCGTCGGGCGTCGGAACGACAACGAGAGTGCCGCCTCCCTCTCCGCTGTCTTCACTGCCGGAACTCCTTTGTTGGCGCTGCTTGTGGTGCTAGGATCGGTGATTGACATTTGCTGTTTCCTCTTGTGCTGCACTGCGTGGGCGGCTAGGAGTGATCGACCTGCCTTGGAGGTTGACTCTGAAGCTACTTCTCAAGTGGCCATGTGAGACAGCCGCACCCTTATACCCGTACCACGATCTTTCCAACCTGCTGATTGGTCTCCATATAGCGATGTGCTTCTACAATCTCTGACAACTGGAAGCATTTATCGATAAGAGGTTTGAAGTCACCGTTTTCAAGATGCCGGTAAACGTAGGCTTCTGCCTCAGCTCTTGTGATTGGATTCATGGTCAGGGGAAAGATGGTGAACGCCTGAACGGTCAGGTTCTTTTTGAACGCAACAGCGGTCGGGAAGATCATCGGACTGTAATCGAGAACCCCATATAGGCTGATCAGAGCGAAGTCCGCTGCGGCTTCCGCAAGATGGGCAAAGCCGGACCCGGCTACTGGGTCAAAGATGATTCTGCATCCCTTCCCTTCGGTGATCTCCATGACGCGAACCACTACGTCCTCGTGGTCCGTCACGATCACATGGTCTGCACCCAATGCGATCAACTGTTCTCTTTTTGCAGCCGTTCGTGTGGTTGCGATCGAGACGGCACCCTCAGCTCGTGCCACGTCAATTGCTGCAATCCCGACCGAACTCGACGCGGCAGTGATCAGGACATGCTCACCAGGAACAAGTTTGCCGAAATGGACCAGAGCGCCCCAGGCCGTAATGTATTGCATCCATATGCTCGCGCCTTCCTCATAGGAGAGATTCGCCGGGTATGCAGCAAGGGCCGTTACCGGAAGGATTGCTACTTCGCCGTAGACGCCATATTTATCGGCCCAGAATGAAGGGACAGAGGACATGGTGCGACCCAACAGGCTTTGTTCCACATCTGGCCCGATGGCCTCAACAATTCCTGCGGCCTCGTATCCGAGATTGGAAGGAAAGACGGGATCAATCGGATAACGGGCATTCCGAAACATGACCTCAGCCCTGTTTAGACCAATCGCTCTAACCCGCAACCGTACTTCACCCGGTCCCGGCTCCGGAAGAGGCAGATCATCCAGCCGCAGAACATCGGCTGGCCCTGCTTCATGAAAGCGAACGATTTTTACCGTTTCTGCCATTCTGTCACCTTGTCTCCGCGGTTTTCCAATGTTGCTCGAGCGCGGCAGCAAGCTCACCGGCGCGTTCCACAGGCGTCCAATGCTGTCCATCTAGCTTCAGTACCCGCGCCGCGCCACTGTCCTTCCCGAGAAGGTCTGCAAACTCAACTGGACACGGTATGTCATGAATGCCCCAAAAAACCAATCCGGGCGATGTAATCTTGGCCAAGCCCGGCTGCCATTCCCTACCCACTGTGACAGCGGATCGATAGAGACGGAGGATGCATTGCCTCATGGTCGCGTCCATCCTGCTCATAACGTCTCTGGCGAGGTCTGCAGGGACCCCGTGCTCCAACAGAGTGTTAGTGAACTCTTCGGGGTTGAGGTCTTTCATCCACGCCTCGCCAACGTCTGGGGTTTGCCAGATTTTGGCGAGAGGATGCCACACGTAATCACTATTCACAGGAGCGTCACCGGCAGCCCAGGTCCGGACCAGATCTGGCCTCAGAGAGGCTACTCGGGCAACCATGATGCAGCCCCAGTCATGTCCGACGAGGTCTACGGGCTCGCCCTGCTGTTCGATCTGAGCAATGATCCAGTCAACGTACTCTTCCTTTGTGGAAGTGAAACCCTCGGGAAGCGGGCTATCGAACCCTGGTAAAGACAAAGCAACAACATCTGTTCTGGAGAGGTGGCCGCGAAGGCGACTCCAAACCCGATGCGTATCCGGAACACCATGAACAAACACTGCTGGCATCACTGCCTCCTCTGAGAGTATTGGTGGCTTTCGTCACTCTGATCGCAGGATGGAACGCGGTCGGGCAAATCGCGTTCCATCTCACATTGCGCTAAACGGTTACGTACCGCGTCGCCGGCTTACTTGTTTGGGACGAGCCGAGGAGAGCCAAGCGGGCTGTGTCATAGTTCTTCAATAGTTGAAGATCCTCTACCGAGGGCAAGGTGACCTTCTCACCCAGATCGAGACCTGCCAAGGCGGCATCAACAGCATTCTCCGCCTTCATCACCGTAGCCGCGTCCAGCTTGGATAGTGGTACACCTGAAATCTCCCAGATATCTGTGGCGATTGCGGCAGGAGCGACTAACTGCACCACGATCCCGGTGTTCGCAAGCTCATCCTGCAACCCTCTGGTGAAGTTCAAAACATAGCCTTTTGTGCCGCTGTAGATGCTGCTGATTGGAAGGCTTTGAAAGCCCAAAACTGAGCCCATGTTGATGATCGTTCCTGAGTTGCGCCTCTTGAAGCCAGGAAGAACAGCCACGGTCAGCGTCGTCAAGGCAGTCACATTGACGCCAATCATCGCGTCCAAATCGGGCTCCTTTATATCTCCAACGGAGCCGAGCGTAGAAGTACCGGCATTGTTGAGCAAAAGAGTTATGCTCTCGTCTGCAGAGATGGACTTAACGACGCGATCTAGATCAACTGCCGATCCTAGATCAGCCGTAATCGTCCGGACGGCGACTCCATACTTCGCCTTCAGCTCCGTGGCTGCGGTTTCGAGGCGATCCGCACGGCGAGCGACGAGGATTAGGTCGTAACCACGCTTTGCAAGTCGATCTGCAAACAACCTCCCCATCCCGGCCGAAGCTCCGGTTATGACCGCAGTCCCTTTTTGTGCGCTGCTACCAATCGAAGTGTTCAATTCAGTGCTCATGTGAATGCCTTCCATGTCGTTGTTGACTTGCGAGTTTGATTTCGAAGACTAGCTCAACATCTTCAGACAAAAGTTCTGTGAGGCTTAGCCGGTAACCCTCACGACAGGAGGCCGGGTGACAAGTGCATGAGCAGCAATCATGTGTCCCAAAGCTAGCGAGAAGATGCAGACTCCGACGGATAGCGTGATGTTGGCCGCAGCCCTAAACCAATCTCCGGTGCTCACCATGGCAAACGTATCTAGGGTGAACGACGAGAACGTCGTGAAGCCGCCGCAGATACCAACCATGAGAAAAAGGCGCAGGTTTTCCGAGATTCCAAGCCGTCCGCCTGAGATGGCTAAGGTTCCAACCAAGCCCATAATGAAACAGCCGATAACATTGACTGCAATCGTGCCCCAAGGGAAGGTGCCGCTGACATTCAGAGTGAGGCGAGTAAGCCCGTAGCGAGCGACTCCACCGAGAGCGCTTCCGATTGCTACCCATAGATACGTCATGGTCAACCTCAGCGAAACGAACGTTAGATAAAGAGGCCCATTGCGGTGATCCCAATGGCCACCAAATCTTCAAGCAAAGCAGCAGGCACATCCCGGCCAAACAGCTTTGCAAGAAAGCCCCTGGCCTTAGCCCCTCCAAAGGTGCCAGCCACAGAACCGATGATGCCCGCTATCAGTCCAAGAACGGTTTGGTTGGCAGACATACCGATGGCGACACCGCAGAGGGCTCCGGTCACGATCCGTGTGATGAACTGAGGCGGAATCAGACGACTCGGAGTCTTTGGAAGCTTGTCATTGACCATCTCCCCGATCGCCATGAATGTCAGAACGTAAGGGGTATACGCGTATCCCAGGAACGCTAACCAGGTATGGTCCAGATGCAGGTACCCGAGGTGTGCGGCCCAGCTCACTGCTGCCAAGCCGATCAAGGCTCGCAGTCCGGACGCGATGCCGGTTAGAAAAGAACTGAACAAGACAGGCATGTGAACTCCTCAAAGCTGACTAAAGCGTTTGTTGCGTCGCGCGATCTGCCCCTCGCACACCGCCGAAGCAATGTGCGAGAGCGTTCGGCTAGAGGAGGGGGTGCTGATTATGTGCATCGGTCCCCGATTCAATAAGCTGGCCAAGATGAAGGATGGTTGCTTCATCAAACCAGCGGGACACCAGCTGCACGTTAATTGGCAGTTTTTCGGAGCTAAAGCTAAACGGCACGGATAGGCCGGGTAGACCTGTGAGGTTGAAGGGCACGGTAGCACACATCATGTTCGACGAGGGCACTTTCACCCCGTTGACGGTGTATTCTGCGAGGCCAGGCGGAGGTGCAGTGAAAGGAATGACCGGGCAGAGGAACACATCGTATTTTTCAAAGTATGTAGCGAAAGCGGACTTGAGATCGTCCACCTTTCGTTCCGCTTCAACGTAGTCCGCAATCGGTGTCGGAGGCAGATTGGCGTAGGCTTTCCCAATGAAGTGAAGCTCCTCATCACGATCCCCAACGGCCTTGCGGATATATCCTCCCAACTCCGCGCAGTAGAGCGTAACGGCGATGTTCAGGTAATTATTTTGTTCAAGGGCCGGTATACGAACAGCTTCAACCGAGCAGCCAGCGTCCTTCAGCAAAGCCGCTGCAGCGGCCACAGCAGCAGACACCTCGGGATCGACAGGGCCAAATCCCGGCTCGGCGAGCCAGCCGACCCGAATGGGCTTTCCAGCGACCCGACTGTTGGCGGGCAAAGTGTCCTTCGCATGAATCGCGTAGCCGTCTACACCGTCCGACCCTTGCATAATTGAAAATGCTGTCGTGATATCGCGAATGCTACGGGCCATCGGGCCGATATGCCAGTACCGGTTGAGAACTTCAGGCCAGTGGCCGGTATAGGGAATGCGACCGTGGGTAGCCTTGAGCCCGACGATGCCTGTGAGCGCTGCGGGACCACGCACCGAGATGGCTACGTCACTTCCGATCCCAATGGGCGAGAGTCCTGCCGCGATTGCGGCTGACTCACCGCCGCTCGACCCACCTGGAGTGCGTTCCAGATTCCAAGGATTCTTCGTGAGGCCGGTGACGAGATTGTCCGTTTCCTGCCAGCATGAGAATTCTGGCAGGTTGGTCTTTGCAAGTGGAATTCCACCTGCTTCCTTGAACCGTGTGACTACTGTCGCGTCTTTTGACGGTATGTTACCGGCAAAAATCTTAGTTCCACGCTGGGTGAGGACGCCTGCCGTATCGACCGCATCCTTGATTGTGAACGGCACGCCATGGAACGGTCCCAACTCAGCGCCCTTGGCGACTGCTGCATCGGCGGCATCCGCTCCGTTGAGTGCTTGCTCCGCGAGCAGAGTGACAATGGCGTTGATCTTGGGGTTCACTGCCGCGATGCGATCAAGGTGGGCCTGTACGACCTCACGCGAGGAAACTTGCTTCGTCCGAATTAGCGTTGCAAGTTCCGTTGCATCCTTGAAATAGATAGGGCTTTCTACTGATGTGGTACCGGGCGCGATTGAAGTTTCAGCCTTGCTCATGTCGTTCTCCTGTGGTGACCAACGTCTCTGTGGGGTTGAGTCTCGGGGTGGGAAATATCCTCAGTTCGCGGGATACATGTCTTCTCCCGCGAACGCACAGGAGGCACGAACAGCGAGCTGTTTGCGGGAAAGGGGTTAGAGGTTTGGGTGACGGTCACCTAAGCCGCCTTTGCGCTCAAGCAGTGCGCCTAATCGTAGAATCGTTGCTTCATCCAGCCACCGGGAGACGAGTTGAATGCCAATCGGCAGTTGCTCAGAGCTGAACGCAAAGGGCACCGACAACGCCGGAAGACCTGTCATATTGAACGGTGAGGTCGCCTTCATCGAGTGGAAGGCCGTAACAGTCTGGCCATTCACGGTAAGTTCGTTGAGAGCGTGGGGTGGCGCGGTGAAAGGGATCACTGGACAGAGCAGGACATCGTACGACTGAAACCACCCTGCGAAGCCAGACTTCAATAGCTCGACTTGCCGCAAAGCGTCTACGTAGTCAACGAGTGGTGGCAGTGGCGTACCAATCAGAGCTTGGCCGATTGAGTGCATTTCAGCTTCGCGACCAGTTCCAAAGGACTTGACGAAGGGGATCATCTCGGCAAACCAGATCGTGAAGAACGGAGTCAGCAGATCCATCTCCATGAATGTCAGTCGGACCTCTTCCACATCGCAGCCAAGCTCCGTCAACTGATCAGCAGCCGCTTTGACCGCCGCTTTGATCTCCGGATCAACGGGGCCGAAAGCCGATTCCGACACCCAACCTACTTTGACCGGCCTTCCAGGTATGCGAGGAGCTGAAGGCTGTGCGTCCTTCGCATAGACGGCGTAGGGGTCAATACCATCCGGGCCGGTCAAGATGTCATATCCAAGAGCTACGTCACCAATTGTGCGTGCCATCGGTCCAACATGCCAATACCGACTCATCGCAGTCGGGAAATGCCCAGAGTACGGGATGCGGCCATGCGTGGCCTTGAGGGCGGCGATCCCGTTGTTGTGAGCTGGACCCCGCACCGAGATTGCAACGTCGCTTCCAATTCCGATTGGCGACATGCCGGACCCGATTACTGCACCTTCTCCACCACTGGAGCCGCCTGCTGTGCGTTCGAGATTCCAAGGATTATTCGTCCGACCCGTAACCAGGTTGTCGCTCTCCGTCCACGCCCCAAACTCGGGGGCGTTGGTCTTCATCAGCGGAATACCCCCTGCGGATATGAACCGCGCAACGCTCGAAGCATCCTTCTCGGGAACGAAACCCGCGAACAATTTGGATCCACGTTGCGTGGGCGCTCCTGCGGTGTCAAGGGTGTCCTTGATCGAGAACGGCACTCCATGAAGCGGACCAAGCGGTGCGCCGCTGGCGACTATCTTGTCAGCCACTTCGGCAGCTCGCAGTGCGCTCTCGCCCATCAGTGTCACGACGGCATTAACCCGTGAATTGACCGCTTCTGTGCGAGCGATGTGAGCTTGCACAACCTCACGGGATGAAAGCTGCTTTGAACGAATCAGGCCAGCAAGTTCCGTCGCACTCTTGTAGTAAACCGCATCGGAATCTGCTGAAACATTCTTGACGTTGCTGCTCATTCTTCCCGCTCCTTTGACGCAATCCTTGTTCGTACGGCCTTCGCGGCGCACTTGATATGACTGACTATCAGTCATTAGCTACTCATGATCTTGGTTGAAATGATCGCGATTGGTCGAAACCGCTTTAATAATGCAAATCGCCACGAAGAAGCGCGCGAGCGCCTCATGCGAGGCGCTTTACCGTCGCACTTTAGGAGAGGGAAGGGTGGGTAAGTGCTGAGGTGCTAAGCGTACTCGGCAGTTTCGCTCACTGCGGATTGCAGAACCGCATTGAGCTTTCGCCACTTCGATGGGGTAGTCCGTTCGACCTGGCTGAACTGCTTTGTCAGAGCTGCCTGATCAAAAAAGCCTGATTCTATGGCTATATCGGATAGCGGCGCTTTCGTCTCAACCAACATTTCTTTCGCCTTTTCAAGACGCAAACGAATGAGGAAGCGATGAACGGAGATCCCATAACTGAGCCGAAAGCAGCGAGCGAAATGGCTCGGCGACAATTGACACTCTGTTGCCAGCTCAGCAATCGCTATGCTTCCGTTCAGTCGGGATCGCAATAACTCTTCGGCGCGAAGCTTTTGCCATGCCTCAAGTCCCTTATGAGGAGTTGTAGGCAATCGCTGCAGACTGCTATATGACTGGATAAGGTGTGCACCGAGCAGAAGGGACAACTGGTCTAACCGAAGCCGGCTGAGGGGCTGTTGACTCATGACCTCGCTCAGGATGCTCCTTGCCATCTGTGCGATCACAAGATCCTCAACGAAAAAGCACGCACGAAACGTCATATTCGATGCGAGACCTCCATCTTCTGCGATCTCTTCCAAGAAGGACTTCGAAATGTAGAAGTGAAGGTAGTCGAAAGGGCCTTTGACCAACATCTTCATTGAGGACTGGAGATCCAGGACGGTCACCGCGAAAGCGCGTGTTGATGAAACGCCGACTTGCAGCCCGTTATAGCGTGCCTGCCACTGACCGACCGGTGTTGGGGTAAGAGCAACACAAATCAGCAGGGCGGGATCGGGTCGGTATTCAGGAGCTTGTTCCAGCTTTCGAGGGCCAGAGCTGAGACGAGTAACCGCAAATTTCGGGCTCTGATCATCGCCGTACACCCCGCAACTGTAATCTGGCGCATCGAAGGTGTCGGCCAGTGAGCGACCGAACAGCTTATCGGAACCCAAAGACGTTGTTCCGCGGTGTAAGGATTGCTTCATAATCGCCACCTAACAGGCAAACCAGGTTCGCTCAACTAAAGTGCGCAAGACGCTTGTTGAACAGGAATCTCTTCGACCTCAAGCGCATCTTCCTCATCATAGGCGTCCAGTGTTGCTCTGCCATGAGACGAGTTGCGGTATTTAGCCTCAAATGGGCTGAGGAGTAGACTAATGACTTGCGTTCAGTCAGCCTACTGAGGCTGGACGCCCTCGCCTACAAAGCTGCAACATTGTTCGTTAGCCTTGCCTGTCACGCCCGAAAGTTCCGTTTGATGAGCGGCGGGGAAG